>DASQWR010000216.1:0-2819 GCA_035640155.1 Pseudonocardiaceae bacterium | reverse complement strand
CGCCCGGGCGGCGGTGCGGCCCGGGCCTGCGGCCAGTGTCATGTTGCCGTAGGCCCCGGCGGCCAGCGCCTCCCCGAGCTTCATCGCGAGCCACCCCGCGACGACCGATCCCGCGATCGCGCCGAGCAGCACCACCGGACCACGGCTCTCCCGCCGCATCCAGACCGCGCCGCCGGCGAGCACCCCGGCGGCGAACCCGAGGAGCACGAACAGCGCCAGCGCGTCGAAGCGGTGCTCGCTCTCCCCCAGCAGGGGGACCAGCGTGCCGTCGGCGCTGACCCGGACCACTTCGGGTGGTGCGAGCCGGGACCACACCCACCCCAGCGGCAGACCCAGTACGGCCACCGCGGCGAAGGTCCCCAGCGCCGGCCGCAGTTCGGCCGGCGCGTCCTCGTCCTCGTTCACGTCTGTTCCGCTGCGGCGCCACCGGCGCCCTGGTCCACCGGCCCGTGCCTGCTGCACCGGGCATCCCAGCCGGTCGGGCTCACCTGCACGAGCATCCGCCGCGCGCAGGCCGGGCAGAACCGCGGGGGGTCATAGGCTGCCCGAGCGCGGCAGGCCGTGTGGGCCCCGTCGGCTGTGTCATCGGCTGCCGGGGCGTCCGGCCGACCGCAACGCACGCAGTACCGCACGGCTTCGGCTCCCTACAGTGTCCGGTTGAGGGCCTTGATCGGCATCTGCAGCTCGGCGAGCATGTCGAGGTCCTGCTGCGCCGGGCGGCCGAGGTTGGTCAGGTAGTTGCCCACGATGATCGCGTTGATGCCACCTAGCATGCCCTGCTCGGCGCCGAGGTCACCGAGGGTCAGCTCCCGCCCGCCGGCGAAGCGCAGCACCGTGCGCGGCAGCGCGAGGCGGAACGCCGCGACGGTCTTCAGCGCCTCGGTGCCCTCGAGCACGTCGTGGTCCGCGTAGGGGGTGCCTGGCTGTGGGATGAGGAAGTTCATCGGCACCTCGTCGGGCTCCAGCAAGGCGAGCTGCGCGGCGAACTCCGCGCGCTGCGCGGCCGTCTCCCCCATCCCGAGGATGCCACCGCAGCACACCTCCATGCCCGCGGCACGCACCATCCGCAGTGTCTCCCAGCGCTCTTCCCAGGTGTGCGTGGTCACGACCGACGGGAAGTGCGAGCGGGCGGTCTCCAGGTTGTGGTTGTAGCGGTGCACGCCCATCGCGGCGAGCTCGTCGACCTGCTCGCTGGTGAGCATCCCCAGCGAGCAGGCGACGTTGATGTCGCGCGTCTCCGGCTCGGCGCGGATGGCCTCGATCCCGGCCTTGACCTGGGAGAGCAGCCGCGCGTCCGGGCCGCGGACCGCGGCGACGATGCAGAACTCGGTGGCCCCGGTGGCGGCGGTCTGCTTCGCCGCCTCGACCAGTCCGGGGATGTCCAGCCACACCGCACGCACCGGGGACTCGAACCGCCCGGACTGCGAGCAGAAGTGGCAGTCCTCCGGGCAACCGCCGGTCTTGACGCTGACGATGCCCTCGACCTCCACCTCCGGGCCGCACCAGCGCATCCGCACCTGGTGGGCCAGCGCGAGCAGCTCCTCGAGGTGTTCGTCCCCCAGCTGCAGCACTGCCAGCACCTGCTGCTCCGGCAAGCCCTCACCGCGCTCGAGCACCTGCTCCCGTGCGGTCGCTAGCACCTCGGCCGCGGAAGTGTCGGCGGGGTGTTGACCGGCGGAGGCCCTCACGCATGCTCCTCTCGGGCGGGTGGCGCTGCCCCTGGCAGTCTGCCTCATCGCGCGGATACTCCGCGCCGCAGCTGGAGTGATCGCGAACCTACGGCCTCAGCGCGGTGACGGCGTGCGTGTCGAGCGGGTCCACCCGGCCAGCCGTCCCGAGACTCGACGGCGCTGTCGGACCGCCTCGCCGGGCAGGAGTCCCGGGTGGGCTGACCCACACCAAGTGCTGCTTGCCAGGCTTGACCAACCGTGCGCCCGGTAGAATTACGTTATGGACAGTCTATCGGCGGTTGGCGTTGCCCAGGAACTCGGCACGAACGTGCCGCGCCTGCTGCGCGCCGCAGACCGTCTCGGGCTCCATCCAGCCCGGAAGCGAGGGGGGCACCTGCAGTTCGGCCCCGCCGAGGTGGCCCGCTTGAGGGCTGAGCTCGGCGTCACGGCCCGGATCGGCGGACTGCGGCGTACCCAGGTGCAGGTTCTGGCCGCTCTGGTTCGAGCGCCGCTGGGCTTGCGCTCCGGACGAGCGGTCGCCCGCGCCGCCGGCCTGTCCGCGACCGCCGCCACGCGCGCGCTGCGTGATCTCCTCGATACGGGATTGGTCGAGGTACGACGGGAAACCGTCGCCGAGGGAACGGCGAAGACGGTTGAGATCGCCTACGCGAACCACACGCACCCGCGGTGGTCCGAGCTGGCCCCGCAGCTGGCTCGGGTGGTGGCGCCTACTCACGCTCGCCATGGCCGGTGCACCGTGTCCCCTCGGGTCCCGGGCAGGCTTGCGCATGTCTTCTGGAACGCGCCCCTCGGCGCCATCACCCTGGCCGAACACGGGCCATACGTGGCTCGACGGATTCTCCTCGACGGGGACACCCAGGCACTCGCGTGGGCCGCTGGCACGCTCCGCGCCGCAGACTGGCGAAAGGCCGCCCGCGGGCGGGGGATCGATCCGCGGCGTCGCGCGCTTGCGGAGAACCTGGCGACGAGCGCTGAGCGCACGCACTCGTGACCTTTCCTGCCTGGCTTCGCGCTGTGCTCCCGGACGGCACCGCGGAGACCTGGGAACAGGTCCGCTCCGTCATTCCCGATTGCGCCTACCTGGTCGGTGGCACCGCCATTGCCGTCCACCTGCGGCATCGGGTGTCC
>DASQWR010000215.1:0-22742 GCA_035640155.1 Pseudonocardiaceae bacterium | reverse complement strand
CGGGGACACCACCGACTCTGCCGAGGACACCACCGACTCTGCCGAGGACACCACCGACTCTGCCGAGGACACCACCGACTCTGCCGAGGACACCACTGGCGTCGAGGGCGAGATCGAGCCGGCCGATACTCCTGTGGATGAGGACGTCGCCATCAGCGCTGACGGAGATACCGAGGACATCGACGTTGCCCTCGACAACATCGAGATCGAGATGACCCTGGAGGACATCCAGGTGCAGATCAACGGTCAGCCCGTGTCGATCGACGTGGTGATCAACGGCATGGGGATCGTCGTCGACGTCGATCAGCTCGGCGGTAGTCCCACCGCGAACTCCGGGGATGAGTTGCCCGGCAACGGTACGCCCACCCTCGCCGAAGCTCCGTCGAGCACCAACCAGACTGTGCAGGCGGCCGATCGCTGAATCGTCTGATCGGGTCTGAAACGCCCACCTGTTTAGCGCTGGGTGCACCCCAAGTCCGGGAGCCGTACCCGCCTGTGGGACTGACGGGCAGCCTGCTGCAGATGAGACTGGGAAGATGTGACCCGCCGACGCGCGCTTCCCGCTCTGGTTGTCGCGCTTGTAGTACATGTCGGCGGTGCCCAAGCCAGCGCCCCGGAACCGGAACGGGAACCCGTGCCCGTCTCGGTGCAGACCGTCCCGCTGCAGGGTCTCGAACCGGTACGCACGGTGCAGGCCCCCGCGCCGTTCTCGATGGTCGGGGTGACCTGGAGCGGCCCGGCTCCTGACAGCGTGGAGCTGCGGGTGCGGCAGGGCATGGGTTGGAGCGACTGGATGGCCGTTGACCCGGCCGACGGTGTCGTGGAGGCCGCGGACGCGAGCGAGCCGGTGTGGACCGGCCCCTCGCGACAGGTGCAGGTGCGCGCCGTGCAAGGCCCCCTCCCGGCGCCGGGCGTCTCGGTGGTGCTGATCGGCCCCGGCCGTGAGCCCCCCGACCGCTCCCCGCCGGCGACACTGACCGCCGGCGGCCTGCCGGTGATCAGCCGGGCGGGGTGGGGAGCCGACGAGTCGCTGCGGTGCTCCGATCCGGACTACGACGACCGCGTGAAGGCCATCGCGCTGCACCACACCGCGGGCGGCAACCGCTACGACCCCGAGGACTCGGCCGGCATCGTGCGCGGGATCTACGCCTACCACGTGCGGACGCTCGGGTGGTGTGACATCGGCTATCACGCGCTGGTGGACCGCTACGGTCGGGTGTTCGAGGGCCGCGCCGGAGGGCTCGACCGGCCCGTGATCGGGGCCCACGCGGGTGGTTTCAACCGCCAGACCAGCAGTGTCGCGATGATGGGTCGTTACACCGGCGAGCAGGCCACCGATGCGATGACCGACGAGCTGGCGCGGTTCCTGGATTGGAAGCTCGGGGTGCACACCCTCGACCCGCACGGCGAGACGGTGCTGGTCTCCAACGACGGTGGGACGTCCCGGTACCCGAGGGGGACCACAGTGACCGTGCCGGTGCTCTTCGGGCACCGCGACGTGGGTGTCACCGAATGTCCCGGCGACGACGGGTATGCGCTGCTCCCCGGGCTGCGCGCCGCGGCAGCGTCCACCCCGGCATGACGGCGCGGTCAACGGACGGGCGAGCTGGCCTGCCTGGCTGGGCTGCCTGCTTGCGGGTCCTCCGAGGTGGGCGCTCCGACTCCGCCACGGTGCACCCGAGTTCGCCGAGCACCTTGCGGCGCTGCTCCAGAGCTTCGCAGCCTATCCCCTCGAGCCACCCGCTCCGGCGCGTCCCGGTGGGTGTACTGGGCACGCTCCTGAGCCTCCGGTGCATCCTCCTCGGCCACAACCGGGTGAAAAGTCGGAGCGAGCCAGGAAGGTGACGAGCTGGGGGGTAGGATTCCCGCGCCGTCCACTCCGGTCCTGGGGCCCGCGGTGGTCCTGGGCGGGCCACTCCACGATATAGGGAGAGACATGAATGCTAAGCGGATCAGTGCCAGACTGATCGTTGCCACCATTACGGTCGGCGCCACGATGAGTGTGGCAGCACCCGCCTGGGCGGCCACAGCGGACCCGCAATCAGCAGCACCCGAGGATATGGTGCAGGGAAATCTGCGGGAAGCGCAGGAAACAATCTGTCAGGCTGTGGAAAAGGCGAATGAGGAAGGGGTGAAGGCCAAGGATACCGAGGTCGTCGGCGCCTCCAGCTGCCCCAAGTCGGGAATCTTGTTCTGACACGGGGATAAGTGCTTGCGTGGACAGCCGTCGCCGGACTTCGGGGGGTGGTTGGCTCGACAGCGTTGAGGGGCACTGCCCAACGGAGCTGCACCCGTTGGGCAGTGCCCCTCAACGGGTCGACTACGAGGCCTGCTTGGTCTCCCAGAAGATCTTGTCGATCTCCGCGATGTGATCCAGCAGCTCCTGGCCGGTCGCCGGGTCCATCGACGACTTGGCGCCGCCCTCGCCACCGCCGGCCGATTTGGTGGCCTTGTTGAACAACTCGTGTAGCTTCGGGTACTTCTCGAAGTGCGGTGGCTTGAAGTAGTCGGTCCACAGCACCCACAGGTGCTGCTTGACGAGATCGCTGCGCTTTTCCTTGATCTGCATGGCGCGCGCCCGGAACTCCGGGTCCTCGTTGGACTGGTACTTTTCCTGGATCGCCTTCACCGACTCGGCCTCGATCCGGGCCTGAGCCGGATCATAGACGCCGCACGGGAGATCGCAGTGCGCGGTGACCTCCAGGCGCGGGCTGCAGCGGTGAACGATGCGCGACAGCAGTCGCATCATGCCTCCCTGAGGGTTCGTGCTTCGATGGGGGCCGACCTTACTCCGGGACTGCAGCCTCAGCAGGAGAAGGTGATCGATCGTGGGATCGAACCCGCTGCTGGGCCGGTGGCCGCTGCGGCGGGCCCGGGTGCGGGGCCCGTCCATGTCGCCCACCCTGCGCGACGGGGACGTGGTGCTCGTCCTGCCTCGTGGCCGTCCCCGTCCCGGCGCGGTCGTCCTGGTTCGCTGGCCCGCCCGCCCGTCGCAGCTGTCGGTCAAGCGGGTCGTGGGACGCTCCGGCACGGGGTGGTGGGCGCTCGGCGACAACCCGGATGGCTCGACCGACTCGCGCGCCCTTGGCCCGGCCGAAGTGCTCGGGACCGTGCCACTGCGCCTCTGGCTCGTGCCCGGCCGGCTGCGGCGCATTGCCACCTCGAGAGGGCGCTAGAGTCGAGGCTGCGCGCCGCGAAGTTCCGCGTAGCGGGCTTGGCAGACCTCCCAGGTGGGCAGGATGCCCGCCGAGGCAGCCTCGGCGAGGGTAGGCGCGGCACCGTCCCGGTCCGAGAGCGCCGGCTGCACGTCCGGTGGCCAGGGCAGCCTGAGCGCGGGATCCAGGGGATGAACGGTGCGCTCCGCGGCCGGTGCGTACGGCGTGGAGCACAGGTAGGTCATCACCGTCTCCTCTTCGAGGGCGACGAACGCGTGCCCGACACCCTCCGGCAGGTACACCGCGCGGTAGGTCGAGGAGTCCAGCTGCGCAGTGTCCCAGCTGCCGAAGGTGGGGGACCCGACGCGCACGTCGACCGCGACGTCCAGCAGCGCGCCGCGCGGGCAGTACACGTACTTCGACTGCCCCGGTGGGACATCGGAGAAATGCAGGCCACGCACCACCCCGCGGTGGGACACGCTGTGGTTCGTCTGCGCCAGGTGCAGCGGGTGTCCCGAGGCCGCGGCGAACACGGTCTCCTGGAAGGGAGCGACGAAGAGTCCCCGGCCGTCGGGGAACACCGTCGGGGTGAACTCGAGGACCCCGGACACCCCCAGCTCGCGCACCTGCACGGCGAGGGACCCTACCGGTGGTCGGTCCCGGCCATCGGGGTCAGGCTGGACATGGGTCACTCGCCCAGGGCCTGCGCGATCAGCTCCTGCTGCTCCACCTCGTGCACCTTCCCCGATCCGGCGGACGGGGCGGCCATGGCACGCCGGGAGATCCGTCTGAGCGTCCCGAGCTGGTCGGGCATCAGCTCCGGCAGGGCGAGCCCGTACGACGGCCAGGCGCCCTGGTTCGCTGGCTCCTCCTGCACCCACCGGATGTCCTGGGCGTTCGGGTACCGGTCCAGTGCCTCGGCCAGCCGCCGCTTCGGCACCGGGTAGAGCTGCTCGACCCGGACGATCGCGATGTCGTGGATGCCGCGCTTCTGCCGCGCGGCGTTCAGCTCGTAGGAGATCTTGCCGCTGCACAGCAGCACGCGCCGGACCGCCGAACGATCGGAGATCATCGGGTCGTCGAGCACCGAGGCGAACCGGCCGGAGGTGAAGTCCGCCACCGGGCTCACCGCAGCCCGCAGCCGCAGCATCGACTTCGGCGTGAACACGACCAGCGGCCGGTGCACGCCGTCGAGCGCGTGCCGGCGCAGCAGGTGGAAGTAGTTCGCCGGGGTCGAGGGCAGCGCCACGGTCATCGAGCCCTCGGCGCACAGCTGCAGGAACCGCTCGATCCGCCCCGACGTGTGGTCCGGCCCCTGACCCTCGTGGCCGTGCGGCAGCAGCAGCACCACGTCCGTGCGCTGCCCCCATTTCGCCTCGCCGGAGGAGACGAACTCGTCGATGATCGGCTGCGCGCCGTTGACGAAGTCTCCGAACTGCGCCTCCCACAGCACCAGGGCGTCCGGGTTCGCCACCGAGTAGCCGTACTCGAACCCCACTGCGGCGAACTCCGAGAGCGCCGAGTCGTAGGCCAGGAACCGGGCCTGGTCCTCGGCGAGGTTCATCAGCGGGGTGTACTCCGCGCCCGTCTTGCGGTCGATCAGCACTGAGTGCCGCTGCACGAACGTGCCACGCCGGGAGTCCTGCCCGGAGAGGCGCACCATCCGGCCGTCCATGGCCAGCGAGCCGAAAGCGAGCAGCTCGGCGAACGCCCAGTCGATGCCACCCTCGCGGGCCATCTCGGCCCGCTTCTCCAGCACCGGGCGCACCCGCGGGTGCGGAGTGAAACCCTCGGGCAGCTGCACGTGCGCGTCACCGATGCGCTCGATGACCGCCCGGTCCACCCCGGTCGAGAGCCCCTGCGGGATGATCTGCTCGGTCTCCACCGAGGCGCTGGGCGACGGCGGGCGGCGCTCCAGCTCGCGGACCTCGTTGAAGACATGCTCCAGCTGCTGCGCGTAGTCCTTCAGCGCCCGCTCGGCCTCGTCGACCGAGATGTCTCCCCGGCCGATCAGGGACTCGGTGTAGACCTTGCGCACCGAGCGCTTGCCGTCGATCACGTCGTACATCGCCGGCTGCGTCATCGAGGGGTCGTCGCCCTCGTTGTGCCCGCGGCGGCGGTAGCAGATCATGTCGATCACGACGTCCTTGCCGAACGCCTGGCGGTACTCCACGGCGAGCTTCGCCACCCAGACGCACGCCTCCGGGTCGTCGCCGTTCACGTGGAAGACCGGCGCGCCGATCATCTTCGCCACGTCGGTGGAGTACTGCGACGAGCGCGCGTACTCCGGTGCGGTGGTGAACCCGACCTGGTTGTTGACGATCACGTGCACGGTGCCGCCGGTGCGGTATCCCCGCAGTAGCGAGAGGTTGAGCGTCTCGGCCACCACGCCCTGGCCGGCGAACGCCGCATCGCCGTGCATGAGCACCGGCAGCACGGTGAACCCTTCCGGGCCTTTGTCCAGCAGGTCCTGCTTGGCCCGGACGATGCCCTCCAGCACCGGGTCCACGGCCTCGAGGTGCGAGGGGTTGGACGTCAGCGACACCTTCGTCTCGCCGTCGCCGAACATCCGGTAGTACTTGCCCTCCGCACCCAGGTGGTACTTCACGTCCCCGGAGCCGTGCGCCTGCCCGGGGTCCAGGTTGCCCTCGAACTCCCGGAAGATCTGCGAGTACGGCTTGCCCACCACGTTGGCCAGCACGTTGAGCCGCCCGCGGTGCGGCATGCCGAGCGCGACCTCGTCGAGCTCGTGCTCGGCGGCCTTGTCCAGCACCGCGTCCAGCAGCGGGATCACCGTCTCGCTGCCCTCCAGGGAGAACCGCTTCTGCCCGACGTACTTGGTCTGCAGGAAGGTCTCGAACGCCTCGGCGGCGTTGAGCTTGGACAGGATGTACTTCTGCTCCGCGTTCTCCAGGGTGTCGTGCGTGCGTTCCACGCGCTGCTGCAGCCAGGCCCGCTCGTCGGGCTCCAGGATGTGCATGTACTCCACGCCGATGGTGCGGCAGTAGGAGTTGCGCAGCACGCCCAGCACGTCGCGCAGCTTCATGTGCTGCTGCCCGGCGAACCCGCCCACGGCGAACTCCCGGTCGAGGTCCCACAGCGTGAGGCCGTGGCACAGCACGTCGAGGTCGGGGTGGCGGCGCTGGCGGTAGTTCAGCGGGTCGGTGTCTGCCATCAGGTGGCCACGGGTGCGGTAGGCGTCGATCAGCTCGAGCACCCGTGCGGTCTTGTCGACCGCGCCCTCCGGGATGTCCTGCACCCAGCGCACCGGCTCGTAGGGGAGCCGCAGCGAGGCGAAGACGTCGTCGTAGAAGCCGTCCTCGCCGAGCAGCAGCCCGTGGACGCGCCGCAGGAAGTCGCCGGACTCCGCGCCCTGGATGATCCGGTGGTCGTAGGTGGACGTCAGCGTGATGATCTTGCTGATGGCCATGTCGGCGAGTGCCGTGTCGCTCGCCCCCTGGAACGCCGCCGGGTACTCCATGGCTCCGACGCCGACGATCGTGCCCTGCCCGGCCATCAGCCGCGGCACCGAGTGGTTGGTGCCGATGGTGCCGGGGTTGGTCAGCGTGATCGTGGTGTCCGCGAAGTCGGTGGCGGTGAGCTTGGCGTCCCGGGCCTTGCGGACGATGTCCTCGTATGCCTGCCAGAACTGGGCGAAGCTCATCACCTCACAGCCCTTGATCGACGCGACGACCAAATTGCGGTTCTGCTCGGTCTTCAGGTCGATAGCGAGGCCGAGATTGACGTGCTCCGGGGTGACCACCGCCGGGCGGCCCTGGTCGTCGGTGGCGAAGGAGCGGTTCATCTCCGGGTGCTCGGCCAGCGCGCGAACCACCGCGAATCCGATGAGGTGGGTGAAGCTGATCTTGCCGCCGCGGGTTCGCCGGAGGTGGTTGTTGATCACGATGCGGTTGTCGGCGAGCAGCTTCGCCGGCACCGCGCGCACGCTGGTGGCGGTCGGCAGGCCGAGTGAAGCCTCCATGTTCGCCACCACCCGGGCGGCCGCGCCCCGCAGCGGGATGCTGTCCCCGTCCGCCACGGCCGGAGTCGAGCCGTCCGCCCTGGTGGGTTCGGCACTCCCGGTTCCGGGCTCTGCAGGCGGGGCCTCGGCGGGGTGACCGGGCGCGATGCCGTTGTCCAGCGCGGCCCCGTCCCCGGTCCGGTCCCGGCGCTGAGCCGATCCCGCACCGTTGTCGTCGGGTGGGGTGCGCCGGTAGTCGGTGAAGAAGTCGTGCCACGCGGCGTCTACGGCCGAAGGGTCGGCCAGGAACTGGTCGTACATCTCCTCGACGAGCCACTCGTTCGGGCCGAACTGCACGGCGCGGTCGTCCGGTTCGGAACTGGTGCTGGGCACGACTGGAACTCGCCTCTATCCCGTCTTCGCTCGGGTCGCTGACACCACGCCCAGGTTAGTACCCGCCACGAGTGCAGCTGAATGCACGACCCAGGAAGTGATCACCCAGCCGCGGGTAGCAGCTGGCCGTCCGGCGAGCCTGCGGCCCACAGCCGGGCGTAGTGCCTGCCTGCCGCGAGCAGCTCGAGATGGCCGCCCTGCTCCACGACCTGTCCGTCGTCGAGCACCACGATCCGGTCCGCGGCCGCCGCGGTGGCCAGCCGGTGCGCGATCACCACGGTGGTGCGCCGCGCGGCAACCCGGTCGGACGCGGCGAGCACCAGTGACTCGGTGGCCGGATCGAGCGCGGCGGTCGCTTCGTCGAGCAGCAGCAGGTCGGGCTCGACGAGCTCCGCCCGGGCCAGCGCGATCAGTTGCCGCTGGCCCGCGGACAGGCCCCGGCCGCGCTCGCCCACCGGGTGGCGGAAGCCGTACCGCAACCCCGCCACCACGGTCAGCGCGCCGACCCGCCGGGCGGCCGCCTCGATCTCGGCGGGGGATGCGCCGGGCCGGCCGTAGCAGATGTTGCTCGCCACGTCCCCGCGGAACAGGTGCGGCTCCTGCGGCACCACGCCGAGCCGGTGGCGGTAACCCGGCAGGTCGTAGCGCCGCACCGGCACCCCGTCGACGAGCACCTCCCCGTCGGTGGCGTCGTAGAACCGGGCCAGCAGCTTGACCACGGTCGACTTGCCCGCGCCGGTCGCGCCGACCAGCGCCACCGTCTCGCCCGGGGCGGCGGTCAGCGACACCCCGCGCAGCGCGGGCTCGTCCGTCCCGGGGTAGCGGAACGTCACGTCCCGCAGCTCCACCGCACCGCGCAGCCGGGCAGGCACCGGTACCGGGTGCTCGGGCGCCGGGACCGTGCTCGGCGTACGGAGCAGGTCGCGGATGCGGCGCAGGCCGACCGCGGCCTGCTGGTAGCCGTCGAACACCTGGGAGAGCTGCTGCAGCGGGGCGAAGAACAGGCCCAGGTAGAGCAGGAACGCGGTGAGCACCGCGGGGGTGACGGAGCCCGCCGCGACCCCAGCGGCGCCGATCCCGAGCACCGCGGCCTGCGCGACGTCGGAGAGGAAGGCCACGAACGGGAAGTACATCGCGATGTAACGCTGCGCGCGCAGCCGGGAGCGCCGGTAGGCGTCGCTGCGAGAGGTGAACTCCCGAGCCGAGTGCAGCTCACGGGTGAACGCCTGCGCCACCCGCACCCCGGACACGTTCTCCTGCAGGTCGGCGTTGACCTCGCTGACCCGGTCTCGGGCCTCGGCGTAGGCCCGCGAGGACAGCCGCCGGAACACCAGCGTCGCGACGAGGAGCACCGGGAGCGCAGCCATCACGACCAGCGCAAGGTCAGAGTTGGTCACGACCAGCGCGGCCGCCACGCCGAGCACCGTCACCATGCTCACCACCGCGGTGGACAGGCCGGTCTGCAGGAAGGTGGACAGCGCATCCACGTCGGTGGTCATCCGGGTCATGATCCGGCCGGCCATCTCGCGCTCGTAGTAGTCCAGGCCGAGCCGTTGCAGGTGGGAGAAGCTGCGAACGCGCAGCAGGTAGAGCAGCGTCTCGCCAGCCCGCGCCGCGACCACTGTCTGCACCGCCTGCACCACCCAGGCGAGCACCAGTACCCCCACGCCGATACCCACCGCGACGACCAGCAGCCGCGACTGCTGACCGGTGATCGCTCGCACGGCCAGCCCGCCGAGGGCGGGAAAGGCGATGGTGGCCACCGCGTCGAGGGCGACGAGCAGCACGACCAGCGCCAGGCACCCCCGAACCGGGCGCAGCAGCCGGGCGAGCCGGAAGCCGGCTTCGGGTCTGCCGAGATCGGGTGCGGGGAGGTCAGCGTCGCGCACCTGGACCTGCGCGGTGGCCGGTGGCAGTGCCGCGACGGCCGCGAGCAGCTCGGGGGTGGCAGGCGGGCTCGCCGCGGACCCGACAGCCCCAGCGGCCTCGGCGACCTCGGTGGCCACCACCTCATCCGGCCACAGCTCAGGGGTGCAGCCGTCCGGGCCGGGGGTGGCGGTAGCATTTGCGCCGGCCTGGAGGTCCTCGATCACCTCGCCCGGGCCGGCCAGCAGCGCGCGGAAGAGCGTGCACCGCCCGGTGAGCTCGGCGGAGGTGCCGATGTCGACGACCCGACCGGCGTCGAGCACCGCGATGCGGTCGGCAAGGGCGAGGGAGGACCGCCGGTGCGCGATGAGCAGCGTGGTGCGGTGTGCGGTGACCGCCCGCAGCGTGTGGTGGATCGCCGTCTCGGTGGCGGCGTCCACCGCGCTGGTGGCATCGTCGAGCACCAGGATCCGCGGGTCGGACAGCAGCGCGCGGGCCAGGGCGATCCGCTGGCGTTGCCCGCCCGACAGGGTCAGGCCCCGCTCGCCGACCCGGGTGTCGTAGCCCTCGGGCAGCGCGGAGATGAAGTCGTGGGACATCGCAGCTCGCGCCGCCGCCTGCACCTGCTCGTCGGTGGCGTCCGGGACGCCGTAGGCGATGTTGGCGCGCACCGTGTCGGAGAACAGGAAGGCGTCCTCGAACACCATCCCCAACGCCTGGCGCAGTGACGCCAGGCGCAGGTCGCGGACGTCGACGCCGCCGACGCGCACCGCGCCGTCCTGCACGTCGTAGAACCGGGGTAGCAGCAGCGACACCGTGGACTTGCCCGAGCCCGCGGTACCGACGAGCGCCAGCGTCTCGCCGGGTCGGACCTCGAGCGAGACGCCGTCGAGCACCGGTTCGCTGCGGGTGTAGCCGAACCGCACCCCGTCCAGCCGCACCGAGAGCGGTCCCTCGCGCAGGTCGGTCGGATCCGGCTTCTCGCGGACCTCGGGCTGCGAGTCGGTCACCTCGTACACCCGCTCGACGGCGGCCCTGCCGAGCTGCGCGGTGATCATCAGGTAAGCCACCATGCGCGCCGGGCCGATGAGCATCGCCAGGTAGGTGGCAAAGGCGACGAATGTGCCGATGGTGATCTCCCCGCGCAGGGCGAGCCACCCCCCGAGCGCGAACACCCCGACCTGGCCCACCGAGGGGAGCGCGGAGAGCGTGGGTGCGAACGTGGACGTGAGGCGCGCGGCCCGGATCCGTTCGGCGAACAGCCGGCGGGCGGTGATCTCCAGTGTCGCGACCGCGCGGGCCTCCTGTCCGAAGCCCTTGAGCACCCGGACGCCGGTGACGCTCTCCTCGACGTGCTCGGCGACGTCGGCGGCGCGCTGCTGGGCCGACCAGGTGGCCGGGAACAGCCGGTGCCGGGTACGGGCGGTGAGCACCCCACCCGCGGGAACCACGACCAGGGCCACGACGGTGAGCACGGGGGAGAGCCAGAGCATCGCGCCCAGCGCCACGACGAACAGCACCACGCTGCCCGCGACCAGCGGCACCATGGACAGCATTCCCTGCAGCAGCTGCAGGTCGGAGATCGCGCGCGAGATCACCTGCCCGGTCCGCAACGCGTCCTGCTCGGCGCCGTCGAGTCGCTGTACGGCGCGGAACACCGAGCGGCGCAGGTCGTGCTGCACGTCCAGCGACAGCCGGCCGCCCAGGTAGCGGCGCACGAAAGCGCTACCGAAGCGCAGCACCGCGATGGCCAGCACACCGGCGACCAGCGGCACCAGCCGGCCGGTCTCGCCGGCCACCGCGTCGTCCACCGCGACCTTGGTCAGAAGCGGGGTGACCGACTCGATGCCCATCCCGATGCCGGACGCCGTGAGCGCCGCGACAGTGAGCTTGGGGTGCCGCCAGCAGGCACGCGCCAGCCGTCGGATCCAACCGGTCGGCGCGGACGGGGGTTCGGGCACGACGACCACGCTATGCGGGAGTGAAGAGGATCACGTGATGTCGCGGCGGACGCCGGCGACGCCACCGAGGCCGACCAGCAGCACCGTGTACCCGGCCAGCAGGAGAGCCCCGGCCCACCACGGCACGGTGGCGAAGGCGGAGAGGCCGACACCCAGCTCGGCGGGCAGCTCACTTCCGGCGAGCTGCCGCAACGCGACGTCGGTGGTGAGAGCGGCCGAGGCGCCGTCGGGCAGGTAGTCGGCGACTTCCGGGATGTCCGCGGCGGCGAGGAAGCCCCCGATGAGCGGATCGACGATCAGCGAGTAGAGCACCAGGGTGAGCACGGCAGCGACCTGGTTGCCGATCAGGGATCCGACGCCGATGCCGAGCATCGTCCAGAGCAGCACCGCGAGGCAGCCGTGGCCGGCCACCGCGAGGAATGTGCCAGGATCGGCGAGGCTGCCCCCGCCGATGCTCGCGCCGAGTGCCCCGAACAGCACCGTCGCGAGGGCGTAGAGCAAGCCGATGCTCCCGTGCGCGACGAGCTTGGCGCCGAGCACGGCCTGCCGGGACGAACCCGTGAGCAGGGTGGTGGTGATCGTGCGGTGCCGGTGCTCGGAGCTGACCGCAAGCGCCCCAAAGATGGCCGCGAAGGTCGCCGTGAAGCTCATCGTCAGGCCGAGGGTGACCAGTGCGAGCGGCGGCTCCAGACCACCGGATCGGTCGGCGACGATGCTGGCGAACCCACCGCCGGCCAGGTTGAACAGCAGCGCGGTGAGCGCCACCGGAATGAGCAGGCCCCACCACAGCTTGGTGGAGAAGATCTTGTGGTACTCGGCCCGGATCAACGGGGCCCGGATCAACTGAGCCCGGATCATCGCCACCGCTCCCCGTCGTACTGGCCGGAGGTCAGCCGCAGGAAGATCTGCTCGAGGTCCACCCGTTCCTCCGCAAGGTCGTACAGCGCCACCCCCGCCTCGAGCGCGAGGTGCGCGATCTGCCACCGGTCCAGCCCACCGATCGCGAGCCGGCCGTCCATCCGCTGCTCTACGTCCGTGACGTCCCGGGCGCGCAGCGCGGCGACCAGGGCCCGGCCGTCGGACGCCGCGACGAGCACCCGGGAGCGCTGCCCGTGACGCAGTCCCTCGAGGGACCCGTTGTAGACGCACGCACCGCGGCTGACGATCACCACCTGGTCGACGGTCTGCTCGATCTCGGCCAGCAAATGGCTGGCCACCAGCACGGTGCGACCCGAGCGGGCGAAGGCCTGCAGAAACGCTCGCAACCAGGCGATGCCCTCGGGGTCCATGCCGTTGGCCGGCTCGTCGAGCACCAGAATCTGCGGATCACCGAGCAGCGCGGTGGCCAGGGCCAGCCGCTGCCGCATGCCCAGCGAGTATCCCCCGGCGCGACGGGTGGCCGCGGGCCCGAGGCCCACCAGGTGCAGCATTTCGTCGACCCGTTCGGAGCGCGCTCCGATCGCGGCCGCGTAGACTTTGAGGTGCGAGCGCGCTCGTCGCGAGGGATGGAAGCCCTGCGCCTCCAGCACCGCGCCCACCACCCGCGCCGGGTGCCCGAGGTGACCGAACGGCACCCCGTTGACGGTGGCGGTCCCCGCGTCCGGGTGGACCAGGCCGAGGATCATCCGCAACGTCGTCGTCTTGCCCGACCCGTTGGGGCCCAGGAACCCGGTCACCGACCCGGGTTCCACGGCGAAACCCAGGCCGGTCACCGCGGTCACGGACCCGAAGCTCTTGGTGAGCCCGTCCACCACCACACGGCCACTGCCGTCGTGCACGTCCCTGGGCGGCGCGGCCTCAGCCACGCGGACGTCGGGCGAGGCGCGGCCGCGGACTGGTCGGGGACCGCTCGATGACGGCGGCCCGGTGGATCGCTACGGTCTCGGGCTCCGGCGAGGCGACCGGCGGTCGGGGTGGGGAGTCGACGCGGGCGCGGTCGGGAGCATCGCCGAGCCGCCGGTCGATGATCTCGACTTCGCGGGCGCGGGGGAAGGAGGAGCCAAGTGGCGACCCCGGCTGTGGCGCCCCGGGGCTCGGTGGCGCCTCGGCCGAGATGTCGCCGATCAGCCGGAAGTGTGCCGTGGCCCAGACCTGGCAGGGCCATCTGCGCCCCCGCCACCATCCGGAGCAGACCGGGCAGCGACCTCCCGCATTGGGCTGGTGCTCGGTGAGCAGCTCGCGCCAGCCCTGGGTGATCCGGTGGAGCTGGGTGCGCAGTACGGGCACCGGGAGATCCGAACTGGTGTGCTCGGCGATGCCGTCGACCGTCCTCAGCCGTTCGAGCACGGCGCGCCGGAAGGCGTGATCCACCCGGCCACGTCCTCGCCGACGTCCCTGGGCGGCCCACCTCCGGAGGTGTCTGCTGACACTCGATGTCCTTCCGGGCTCCGCCACCCTGAGATTGTGCCTCAGTACCGCTGGGTCCGGGGAGGCACCCCGAGGCTTCCGGCAGGATGCTGGCGTCCCGCTACGGCGGGCCAGGAGGAGATACGCGATGCGCGTCGAGGCCGACTCGTGACCTCCAGCCGCCGCGGCCCCCTCGCGGGTGTCCGCGTCGTGGAGCTCGGTGGCATCGGGCCGGTCCCGTTCGCCGGGATGCTGCTCTGCGATCTCGGTGCCGAGGTGCTGCGCATCGAACGGCCCGAGCGAGCCTCGGCGCCGCGGCTCGTGGCGCTGGAGCGGGGGCGCCGCTCAGTGCTGCTGGACCTGCGCCGGCCCGAGGGCGTCGAGACGGTGGTGCGCCTTCTCGAGCGCGCCGACGTGCTGCTCGAGGGCTTCCGTCCCGGGGTCACCGAGCGGCTCGGAATTGGTCCGGACGCCTGTTTGGAGCGCAACCCGAAGCTGGTCTACGGCCGGATGACCGGCTGGGGCCAGGACGGGCCGTGGGCGCGGACCGCGGGGCACGACATCAACTATCTCGCGGTGAGCGGCGCGCTGCACGCCATGGGCCGGGCCGGCGGGCCGCCGCAGGTGCCGATCAACGTGGTCGGTGACTTCGGCGGCGGTGCGCTCTACCTGGTGGTCGGCGTGCTGGCCGCGCTGCACGAGGTGTCCCGGTCGGGCCGGGGCCAGGTGGTGGACGCGGCCATCGTGGACGGTGCGGCGTCGCTGATGACCGCGATCTACGGGATGCTCGCCGCGGGGGGCTGGCGCGACGAGCGGGGAGTGAACCTGCTCGACACCGGGGCGCCGTTCTACGACGTCTACCAGACCTCGGACGGCGAGCACATGGCGGTGGGTGCGCTGGAGCCGAGGTTCTATGCGGAGTTCGTCGCGAAGCTGGGGCTGGACCCGTCCGAAGCAGAGCGGGGCGATCCGGCGAGCTGGCCAGCGCTGCGCGACCGGATCGCCGCGGTGTTCGCGAGCCGGACCCGGGAGGAGTGGGCGGCGGCCTTCGACGGCACCGACGCCTGCGTGGCGCCGGTGCTCGGGATGACCGAAGCCCCGGACCATCCGCAGCTGGCTGCTCGCGGGACGTTCGCCGAGGTGGACGGGGTGCGGGTGCCCGCTCCGGCGCCCCGGTTCAGCCGCACGCCCGCCGCGGTACCGGCTCCGCCCGCCGCGCCCGGCGCGCACACCAGGACCGCGCTCACCGACTGGGGCGTGCCCGACGTGGAGGCCCTCATCGAGTCCGGGGTCGCGGTGCAGAGCTGAGCGCTCTCGGGAATCGCTTCGGCAACGGGTGGCGTTGAGCTGAACGTGGTCAGCACAGTGGGACGTCCCGCGGCACGCCGGCGCATCGCGGCGCCAGATCAGTCCCGCCGGCCCGGCATACCCGGCCGGGCGCGACGCGGGCGCGTACTCTCTTCGGAGATCCCTACGGACCCGGCTGTCCCACCGGACCGTGCGGAGGGCGCGGACCCGGTGGGCGGAGTCGTGCGGCGGGAAGGGAGAGCCGTGCCAGACGAGTTCGACGGCGCCGCCGCAGGCCCCGCTGAGGGCAGCACCGCTGGCCGTGTCGCGGACGAGGGGCCGGAGCGCGAGTCAGTGGAGACGCCAGAGGAGCGAACGGCGCGCTTCGAGCACGACGCGCTGCCGCTGCTGGACCAGCTCTATGCCGCCGCCCTGCGGATGACCCGCAATCCGGCCGATGCCGAGGATCTGGTGCAGGAGGCCTACCTCAAGGCATACAACGGTTTCGGCTCCTTCCGCGAGGGCACCAACCTCAAGGCGTGGATGTACCGCATCCTCACCAACAGCTATATCAACGGCTACCGAAAGCGGCAGCGCCAGCCGGTGCAACAGCCGTCCGAGGAGATCACCGACTGGCAGCTCGCGCAGGCCGAGCAGCACACCTCGAGCGGGTTGCGCTCCGCGGAGATGGAGGCGCTGGACCAGCTGCCCGACTCCGACGTCAAGGACGCGCTGGGTGAGCTCGCCGAGGACTTCCGGATGGCAGTGTACCTCGCCGACGTGGAGGGCTTCGCCTACCGGGAGATCGCCGAGATCATGGGCACTCCCATCGGAACTGTGATGTCGCGGTTGCACCGGGGCCGCAAGCAGCTGCGGGAGATGCTCACCGATGTGGCACGGGAACGTGGCTTCCTGCGCGGTGAGGAGGTGGCGTCGTGAGTTGCGGACAGCCGCACGAGACCAACTGCGGCGAGGTGCTCGCCGACGTGTGGATGTTCCTGGACAACGAGTGCGACGGGGAACGACGCCGGGTGCTCCAGCGACACCTGGACGAGTGCGGGCCGTGCCTCGAGGAGTTCGGGCTGGAGGAGCATCTCAAGGCACTGCTGGCCCGCAAGTGCGGCGGCGACGCCGCACCGGACGGGTTGCGGCAGCGGTTGCGCCAGTCCATCCGCGCGATCGTGGTGCAGCAGGCCGAGGTGTCGGTGCACAGTGCGGACGTCACGGTCGAGCGCAGCGGCGACGGCACGGTGATCGAGGTGCGCAGCAGCACTGAAGTGCGTCAACAGCGCTGAGCTGGGCGGCGGGCCCGACGGAGGCCCCGGGAGAGCCGCCGGGCCGCTCAGCTGTTCGGGCGATTGCCGTGGTTGGCGCTGCTCTTCTTGCGGCTGCGCTTCTTGCGTCCACGCTTCGACATGCTGCTCCCCTTTCTCCTCCCGTGCCTCGTTCGCCGCGGCGGGCGCCTGGTTTGCTGCCGAGTCTGTCATGCCCGCCCTGGTGGTGGGCGCGTGGTTGGATGGCGGGCGCACCAGGCGTCGAGGAGAGCGAGCCATGGCGGAAGAGATCCGTGCCGAGATGGTGGCCAACGTCTGCAAGATCGTGGTCGCCGAGGGCGACGCGGTCTCCGACGGCGACACCGTAGTGATCCTCGAGTCGATGAAGATGGAGATCCCGGTTCTCACCGAGTCTGACGGCACGGTCGCCACCCTGGCGGTGTCCGAGGGGGACGTGGTGCAGGAGGGGGACCTGATCGCGGTTGTCGAGTGAATGGACCGCCGATGAGTCGAGGGGCCCGGCACCTCAGGTGCCGGGCCCCTCGACGGGGTCGTGCTATGGAGTGCGCGGATCAGGCGCCGGTACGGGCCCGGGTGCGAGCGTTGCGCCTCTTCAGCGCACGCCGCTCGTCCTCGCTCATGCCGCCCCACACGCCAGCGTCCTGTCCGGACCCGAGGGCCCAGGACAGGCAGTCAGCGTTGACAGGGCATCGGCGGCATACAGTCTTCGCCTCGGCGATCTGCAGCAGAGCGGGACCACTGTTCCCCACAGGGAAGAAGAGTTCCGGGTCCTCGTCTCGGCAGGCCGCGCGGTGGCGCCAGTCCATGGTGCTACTCCTCATCGAACGCGCCGTTCAGCGCGTGTTCTCGTACTTGCGGTAGGCCCCTCAGGGCTTGTGAATGCTTTCACGATCAGCTCTAATGTCAAGGGGTACCCGAAAATACCGTGAGGCATGTCACCCGACCGAACTACAAGGAGTTCTCGCCGTCCATGGCAGGATGCACCGATCACGACGCTGGGTGGTCCTGTGCACCCATCGGAGCATCAACGTCATCAAGGCGCAGAAGGTTCCGGCCCCCGCGGCGGAGGTGGGTGAACCTGTCAGTCCGCGTGGCGGGCTATCGCTGGCCTACCCTGAATGCCGTGCCGACCAGCCCGTCGCCCGTGCCGGGGACGGTGCGTGCCGCTGGGATGATGGTCGCGCTGCAGGGAGTCGCCGGTGGGGTCGTCTGCCTGGCACTGGCCGTCCGAGCGTTCGCCGGCGCCACCGACGTGGTCACCACTCTCGGGACCGCCCTGTGGTTTGCGGTCATCGCCGCAGCGGCGAGCGGTGTAGGAGTGGCCCTGTGGCGCGGCAGGCAGGCCGCCCGTACTCCAGCGGTGGTCGCGCAGCTGGTGCTGCTCGGTGTCGCCTGGTATGCCGCCGGCCCCTCGTTCCGGCCGGAGTACGGGGGGCCGGGCGCGGTGTACTGCATCGTGGTCCTGGTGCTGCTGTTCTCCGCGCCCACGGCTCGGTGGGCCTACGGCACCGAGGCCGAGCATGGCTGAGGGCGCTCACAACCGGGTGCACCTGGACTGGGTCGACGAGGAGACTCAGCAGGCGTGAGGCTCACTCGCTGCCCTCAACCGTGATCGGGATACTGCGGGCGGTGCGGGTCGGCAGGCGGGTCGTCGTCGGCGGGAGGCTCCGGGTCCTTCCACTCCTCGGCGTGGGTGGGACCGGTGCCGCGCACCATGCCCTCGACCTCCTCGGCCATCGCGTCATCCAGCCGGGCGCCGTGCTTGTCGCTACCACGCTCCACAGAAACTCCTTCCGCCTCACGTGCTCCGGTCACTCTGGTCACGAACATCCGTCGCTTCCGAGCGTCCCTTCATAGTGCGCACCGCCACCGGGTCGCGCATCTCCCGATGGGCTCAGCCGGCGGCGGGCCGAGGACCCGATGGGTCGACCGCGACGACGACGGCATAGCGACCGTGGCCGATCAGCCGGTCCCCGCCGATCGTCTCCTTGGAGGTGATGAACGTGACGACAGCGCCGGTCTCCGGGTCGAAGTCGACATCGGTGATCTCGCCGAGCTCGTCGCCGCGCTCGGAGAGCACCCGCTTGCCAAGAATCTCGAGCTCGCGGGAATCGGCGCGCTGCTCCCACTCGTCGGACGGTACCCGGATCACCGCGACGTCGGCGACCGTGACGGCATCGGAGCCGAAGCCCTGCACGTCCTCCCACGAGACCAGGGTTCCGTCCCCCTGCACCTTGCCCAGCCGCAGCAGGGCCACCCGGGCCGGCCCGGTCGCGACCACGAAGCCGTCGACCCGGCCGATCTTGGTCGCGGTGCTGATGCTCACCACGTCGGACTTGCGGCCGTCGCTGAACAGCATCAGTTCTGCCCCTCGTCACGGCCCTCGCGCAGCCGGGTCCGGAACTCGTCTACCGCGGCGCCGAAGCCGGACAGGTCCTCGGACACGAACTCCGCAGCCGAGGCCGGCACGATGAGATTCTCTCCCGACACCGCCACCGTGTCGGGGAGCGGGATGAACACCCGTCGCCCAGCGGTGCCGAGCGCCGCACTGGCCTCGATCTCGTAACCGACGACCTCGAGCCCCGCGCCGCCCTGGAGCACCACGTCGACCACGGTGCCGAGCTCGCGGCCAGAGTCGGTGAGCACCCGGTCGTCCAGCACATTGCCCTTGCGGGCCACCTTCTTGGGGGCGAGCTCCTCGGCGGGTACGAGCTGCTCGACGTCGCGGATCATCACGGCGTCGCGGCCCACCCCGTGCACCGCCCGCCAGGGCAGCGCATCCTTGCGGGCGCGGCTGAACAGCCCCTCGTTGCGCAGCGTGAAGCCCGCGATGCGGCCACCGTCGCTCTCGAACACGACGTCCTTGATCTCAGCCTCGAGCTCACCGCCGAGGGTCACCACCGGGCGGCCGGGGAGCTCGCGGGCGCGCAGCAGGATCGCCGACGTCTCCGACGGCGGGATCACTCGTCGCCCCCACCGAGGCCGATCACCCTGCCGCGGCGACGCTTACGCTGCACGACGACCGCCAGCGCGAGGAGCACGAGGAGAACGATCACCGCGAGGATCACCCATAACCACCAGTCCACCGCTACCTCCTCGTCCCCGCTGTCGCCGCGTACGGTAGCGCGACCGGCCGCCCGGCGCCGTCCCCTGCCATTGCCCCGTTGTGGCGGAGTGGGAGTAACGTCCGCTTTACCGCACTGGGAACCGCGGGCGCCACCGGCGCGTTGGACCCGGTGACGGCGTCTCGAGACCACGCCCACCCAGGAGGATCACGGTGCGCACCACCAGCAACCCCGCGTTCCGCAACCTGCCCGCGGGCGGGTATGCGGGCTTCGGCTCCGCCCCCGCAGGCTTGGCGGCCCCCGCAGGCTTGGCAGGACAGTCCGGTTACGCCGGCGCTCCCGCCACCACCGAGCGGCCCATGACCGTCGACGACGTGGTCACCAAGACCGGCATCACGCTTGCCGTGCTGGTCGCCGCCGCAGCCGTGACGTGGCTCAGTGACCTCGTCTGGCTGGCCTTGCCGGCCGCGCTCGTCGGCTTCGTGCTCGCGATGGTCGTGATCTTCAAGAAGACGGTCAGCCCGCCGCTGATCCTGGCCTACGCCGCGGTCGAGGGCGTCTTCCTCGGCGGCATCAGCGCGATCTTCAACGCGCAGTTCGGCAACGGCATCGTGCTCAACGCGGTGGTTGGCACCGCGTTCGTGTTCGGCGGCATGCTGGTGGTGTACAAGACCGGCGCGGTGCGCGTCACGCCGCGGTTCCAGAAGTGGATGATGGGCGCCCTGATCGGCGTCGTCGGCCTGATGCTGGTCAACCTCATCGCGAGCTTCTTCACCGACGGTGGCCTCGGCCTCCGCGACGGAGGCCCGCTCGCCATCATCTTCAGCCTGGTCTGCATCGGGGTCGCGGCGTTCAGCTTCCTGATGGACTTCGACGCCGCCGACAAGGCCATCCGCGCCGGCGCGCCGGAGAAGTTCGCCTGGTACACCGCGTTCGGTCTCACGGTCACCCTGGTCTGGCTGTACCTGGAGATCCTGCGGCTGCTGTCCTACTTCCAAGGGGAGTAGCACTCACCCGAGGCAGACGAGGCCCGGATCCACACTGCGGATCCGGGCCTCGTCTGCCTGTCGGTAGCTTTCCGGACAGCACCGCCACAGCACCGCCACATGGAGCCATCTGGCAGTTTTCTGGCCGCCAGGACTGCGACATGGAGCCATGTGGCAGTGCTCGTCGCCGACCGAGCCGCAGCTCCCTCGTCCGATCAGCCAGCCCTGGAGGTACCCGGTGCGCTATGCCGAGCACATCGTTGACACCATCGGCGACACACCGCTGGTGCGGCTGAACGGGGTGGCCGAGGGGCTCGCACCCCTCGTGCTGGCGAAGGTGGAGTACTTCAACCCGGGCGGGAGCGTCAAGGACCGTATCGCGCTACGCATGGTGGAGGCGGCCGAGCGCTCCGGGGCATTGCGTCCCGGCGGCACGATCGTCGAGCCGACCTCCGGCAACACCGGAGTCGGCCTCGCCCTGGTGGCGCAGCGCAAGGGCTACCGGTGCGTGTTCGTGTGCCCGGACAAGGTCAGCGAGGACAAACGCAACGTGCTGCGCGCCTACGGTGCCGAGGTGGTGGTGTCCCCGACCGCGGTGCCCCCGGATCACCCGGAGAGCTACTACAAGGTGTCCGACCGGCTGACCGCCGAGATCGAGGACGCCTGGAAGCCAGACCAGTACGCGAATCAGGAGAACCCCGAGTCGCACTACCGATCCACCGGTCCAGAGCTCTGGGAACAGACCGAAGGGCGGATCACGCACTTCGTGGCCGGTATCGGCACCGGCGGCACGGTCTCCGGCACCGGCCGCTATCTCAAGGAGGTCTCCGGGGGACGGGTCCGCGTCGTGGGCGCCGATCCGGAGGGGTCTGTCTACTCCGGCGGTACCGGGCGTCCGTACCTGGTGGAGGGGGTCGGGGAGGACTTCTGGCCAACCACCTATGACCGCGACATCTGTGACGAGATCATCGCCATCTCCGACTCGGAGTCCTTTGCGCTCACCCGGCGCCTGGCCCGCGAGGAGGGCCTGCTCGTCGGAGGGTCGTGCGGGATGGCGGTCGGCGCGGCGGTGCGGGTGGCGGCGTCCATCGAGGGCGCTGCCGCCGGCCAGGCCGTGATCGTGGTGCTGCTGCCCGATGGGGGTCGAGGATATCTCGGCAAGGTGTTCAGCGACTCGTGGATGGCCTCCTACGGGTTCCTGCCGCCGGACTCCTCCAGCGCGACCGTGGGCGACGTGTTGCGTCGCAAGGACGGGACGCTGCCGGAGCTGGTGCACACCCACCCGAACGAGACGGTCGCCGAGGCCGTCCACATCCTGCGCCAGTTCGGGGTGTCGCAGATGCCGGTGGTGGCCGCCGAGCCACCCGTCATGGCGGCCGAGGTGGGGGGTGCGGTCAACGAGCGCGATCTGCTGGATGCCCTGTTCACCGGTGGCGCGAACCTCGCCGACCGGGTGGAGCAGCACATGTCGCCGCCGCTGCCCACCATCGGCAGTGGGGAACCGGTGTCCGCAGCGATGACCGCGCTGGCCGCTGCGGACGGGGCGCTGGTCCTGATCGACGGCAAGCCCGCGGGGGTCGTCACACGCCAGGATGTGCTCGGCTTCCTCGCCGGTCGTTGACGACCGCGCAGCAACCCGATCCGCTAACGTGTGCCGCCACGTGAGGATGTCAATCGGATGAGGGGGACAGGATCGAAGATGACCAGATCGCAGCCGCCGCCAGACGATCAGGACCGCGAGCGCGATCCCTCCACCGAGAGTGCCGCTGGTTCAGCGGGCTGGCCCGGGCCGTCCTCTGTCCCGCCGGATGTCACCCAGGCGATCTCCTCCGCGCTGGCCCCGAAGTCGGCCGGTGGTGAAGAGCGGCGCCCCGAGGGGCACTCGGATCCGACGGGCACCTCGGATCCGTACTCCGACCCGACCGGGTCATCCCCGGACGCCACCCAGGTGGTGCCCTCGGGCAGCCCGATGCCGCTGCCTACACCGACCGATGTGACTCAGGGCCCACGTTCGGGCGTGTTTCCGCCGCCTTCCAGCCAGCCCGGCTACAGCCAGCCCATGCAGGGCCAAACCGGCTACGGCCAGCAGGGTTACGGCCAGCAGGGTTATGGCCAGTGGCAGCAGGCAGGCCGGGGAAACACCGCTTCGGGAGGACTTCCTCCGGTCGGGCAACAGGGTTGGCAACGGGGTTATGGCCAGCAGCCGCAGTGGGGCGGGTATCCCTCCCAACCACCTGCTGAGTCCTACGGGCAGGGATACGGGCAGGGATACGGGCAGCAACCGGGTCCGTACGGGAACCAGCCGGGCTACGGCAACCCGCCGGGCTACGGCAACCCGCCGGGCTACGGCAACCCGCCGGGCTACGGCAACCCGCCGGGCTACGGCAACCCACCGGGCTACGGCAACCCACCTGCGTACGGTGGTCC
>DASQWR010000214.1:0-10058 GCA_035640155.1 Pseudonocardiaceae bacterium | reverse complement strand
CGCGGTCTGCACCCGGGGCAGCGGCACCCGCAACACCACCCGGGAGAGCCGGACGTCCTGGCTCAGCGCGGCGGCGGTGGCGGCGTCCAGGTGGTCCTCCAGCTGCACCAGCGCCCACGCCGGGCCGGCGCCTCGGGCCGGAAGCGAGGTCGCCACCCGCGCCAGGTAACCCGCCACCGGCTCGCCTGGCTCGGGTCCGAGGCGCTCCACCCCGGGCAGCGGGGGCCGGCCGGGTTCGCGCTGTCCGGCCGCCACGACGGCCGCGCCGAAGGCCACCAGCAGCACCGCGAGCACCACCCACCGGGCGCGGGAGGTCACCGGAGCCGCCCCGCATCGGACCCGGCCAGCACGTCCAGGGCACTGCGCAGGTCGTCGGGATCGTCGCTGGTGAACTCCACCCAGCGGCCGTCGCTCGGGTGCGGGAAGCCCAGCCGGGAGGCGTGCAGCCACTGCCGGGTCAGCCCCAGCCGGCTGGCCAGCGCGGGGTCCGCTCCGTAGACGAGGTCGCCACAGCACGGGTGGCGCAGAGCGGCGAAATGCACCCGGATCTGGTGGGTGCGGCCGGTCTCCAGGGTGACGTCGCAGAGCGAGGCAGCGCGGAACGCGTCGATCACCTCGTAGTGCGTCGCCGACGGCTTGCCACCCGCCACCACCGCGAAGCGCCAGTCGTGCTTGGGGTGGCGGTCGATGGGGGCGTCGATGGTGCCCCGGCTCGGGTCGGGATGGCCCTGCACGAGCGCCCGGTAGTGCTTGTCCACGCAGCGCTGCTTGAACCCTCGCTTGAGCGCGGAGTAGGCGTGCTCGGACTTCGCGACCACCATCACCCCACTGGTGCCGACGTCCAGGCGGTGCACGATCCCCTGCCGCTCAGCGACCCCCGAGGTGGCCACCTCCACCCCGGCCGCGGCGAGGCCGCCGAGCACGGTGAGACCCGTCCACCCCGGGCTCGGGTGGGCGGCGACGCCCACCGGCTTGTCCACCACGATCACGTCGGAGTCCTCGTGCAGCACGCGCAACCCCGGCACCCGCTCCGCAATGCGAGCAGGTGGCCGGTCCGGCTCGGGTAGCGTCACCTCGAGCCAGGCACCGGAGACCAGGCGGTCCGACTTGCCCGCCGGTGCCCCGTCGACGAGGACGGAACCGCCCTCGGCGAGCGCGGCGGCAACGGTGCGAGAGAAGCCGAGCAGCTTGACCAGGCCCGCGTCCACCCGCAAGCCGTCCAGCCCGTCGGGCACCGGCAGGGTGCGGGTGGACGCGGTCACGACGGCGGTCCCGCAACGGCTCGGCGCTGCCGGGTGGTGCTGCCGTCGTAGTCGAGCCCGAGCAGGGAGAGGACCACCAGCAGCACACCGCCGGACACGATCGCGGAGTCGGCCAGGTTGAACACCGGCCACACGCTGCCGTCCGCCGCCAGCAGCGAGAGGAAGTCCACGACGTGACCCCGCAGTGGCCCCGGTGACCGGAAGAACCGGTCGACCAGGTTGCCGAGCGCTCCGCCGAGCACGAGACCCAGACCGAGGGCCCAGCCCGCCGACCGCAGCCGCGGAGCGAGACGGAGAATCACCACCGCCACCGCCACCGCCACCAGGCTCAGCAACCAGGTCAGGCCGGTGGCCAGGGAGAATGCTGCGCCGGGGTTGCGGTACAGGACGAGGTACAGCCCGCCGCCGAGAAGGCGGACCGGGGACTCACCCTCGAGCGCGGCCACCGCCACGACCTTGGTGACGACGTCGAGCAGCAGGACCATCGCGGCCGTGCCGGCCAGCAGCCCGCCCCGGCCACGACCCTGAGGGGGTAGCGGCGTACCGGCCGGGGAAAGCCGTGGGCCGCCGTCGTCACGCGGGATGCTCACAGACACCA
This sequence comes from Pseudonocardiaceae bacterium, assembly GCA_035640155.1. Classification (GTDB taxonomy): domain Bacteria; phylum Actinomycetota; class Actinomycetes; order Mycobacteriales; family Pseudonocardiaceae; genus JALYQB01. The sequence continues at coordinate 8,198 of DASQWR010000214.1, read as the reverse complement.
TTGTGACCGATGCCGGTCGGGGAGCCACCAGCACGCGATCAGTCCCCGGTCTCGCCCTTCCAGCGGGCCAGCCGCCCAGCGCGGTGCACCGCCCGGATGCGGCGCTCGGCGGCGACACGACCTCCAGCGGTGGTGACCACCAGCAGCTGGTCACCCTCCTGGAGGCGAGTGGTGCTCTGCGGCGTGAATCCCGCGCCCTCCCGCACGACCAGGCTGACCGTCGCCCCGACCGGCAGGCGCAGCTCGGCCAGGTACACCCCGTGCAGCCGCGAGGACGGGGGCACCCGGACCTGCAGCAGGTCGGCCCCGATGTCCGCCAGCGGTGCGGCATCCACCTCGATCTCGGTGCCCTGCTCGGGCCGATCCAGCCCGAGCCAGCGGGCCAGCCCGGACAGCGTGCCCCCCTGCAGCAGGGTGAGCAGCACCACCAGCACGAACACCACGTCCACCAGCCGTTCCGCATCCACCATGCCCTCGGTGAGCGGGTACAGGGCGAACACGATGGGCACGGCACCGCGCAGCCCGGACCAGGACAGGAACACCTGTTCCCGCCAGGGCATCCGGAACGGGGCGGTAGCCAGCAGCACCGACAGCGGCCGGGCCAGCAACACCAGCACCGCACCCGCGAGCAGCGCGGGCACGAGCACCGCGGGTAGCCGGGACGGCGAGGCGTAGATGCCGAGCAGCACGAACAGCCCGATCTGGGCGAGCCAACCGAGCCCCTCGGCGAAGGAGAGCGAGGCTCTCCGGTGCGGCAACCGGGAGTTGCCGAGCACGAGCCCGGTGAGGTAGGTGGCGAGGAAACCCGAGGAGTGCACCAGCTCCGCGGCGGCGTAGGCCAGCACGCACACCGCCACCGTGGCCAGCGGGTAGAGCCCCGTCGAGGGCAGCGCGGCCCGCCGCAGCGCCCAGACGCCTGCCATGCCCAGCAACACGCCTGCGACTGCTCCGGCCCCGAGCTCGTAGACCACCAGCAGCGGTGACCACCAGTGCCATGCCTCTGCCGTCGTGAGCAGTACCACCAGCACGAACACCGGGGCGTCGTTGATGCCGGACTCGAGCTCCAGGGCGCCGGCCAGCCTCTGCGGCACCCGCAGGCCGCGCAGCACGCTGAACACCGCGGCCGCGTCCGTGGAGGAGAGCACCGCTCCCCAGAGCAGCGCGGTGCGCCAGTCGAGACCGAGCAGCCAGTGCAGTCCCACGCTGGTGGCACCGATACTCACCGCCACCGCGACAGTGGCGAGTGCGACGCCGGGCCCGAGGGCGGAACGCACCACCGACCAGTTGGTGGTGAGACCACCCTCGGCAAGGATGAGCACCAGCGCGGCGATGCCCAACGCCTGGGTGAGCGCAGTGTCCTCGAACTCGATGCCGAGCCCGGACTCGCCGATTAGCAGGCCGATCCCGAGGTAGAGCAGCAGCGAGGGCAGTCCCAGCCGGGTGGACGCGCGCACCGCGAGCACGGCGAGCAGCAGCACCGCCGCACCGAGGCCCAGCGCCAGTTCCACCCCGATCATGAGCGGATTGTCCCGGTCGGGCGTCTCCCGGACCCGGTGGGCTCGGGGCGCACCGATCAGTCACGGCGAGCTGCAGTGCCCGGTCACCCCAACCGGGACCGTCGGTGACGGTCTGCGAGCTCGGCGTCCGGTCCGCATCGCGCACATGGGGTGAAGCCGAGACTGCGGGCTTCACTCGCCGCCAGCTGCTCCACCGCCCTCGATCCCAGCCAGCCACAGCCTGCCAGGTGGTAGCGAGGGTGCTCGTCGACGACGAGCACCTCGTCCTCGAGTTCGCAGACCACCAGCAGGTCCGCGGCGTCGGTTTCCTCTTCGGCAGGCGCTATCCCGTCCGCCGAAGCCCCCTCCGACGGGGCCTCCGCCGACGGTGCCCTCGCCGACGGAGCCGCTGCAACGCCGTCTCCGGGGACGGGCTCCTCGACGGCAGGAGCAGGTGCGGCACCCGGCTCGCTGGCGAGGGCCGTGCGGATGGCGGGTTTCCGCACCCCGCGGTGCCGACCTGACGCAGCGGCCCGGCGACGGCGTGCCCACCACCACCGCGCGACCAGCACCGCGGCGGCGAGACCACTGACGGCGATGGATGCCCACGCCCACCACGTCGCGGACGTGGCGAACGACATCACCAGCAGCCCGACAGCAGCCAGCAACAGCAGCAGAGCCACGAGCAGCATCGCTCAGCACCGGCCGATCGGGCGCGGACGGAGAATCATCCGCACCGGCCGTCAGCCACCCGCTTCGGCCCGAGCACCGAATCCGGTCGAGGCAAAGCCCTGCCGGCTGCCCTGACTGTCGGCCGGCGGTGCTGCCGTTGCACGGCCGTCGAGCTCGCGGAGCTGGGACTCCAGGTAAGTCTTCAACCGCGCGCGGTACTCACGCTCGAACGTACGCAGCTCGTCGATCTTCTTCTCCAGGCCCGCCTTCTCCTGGTTGACCGCGCCGAGGATCTCAGCGTGCTTGCGCTGTGCCTCGCGCTCGAAGGCCAGCACCTTCTCGCGCGCCTGCCGCTCGAGCGTCTCGGTATGGATCCGGGCGTCACTGATCATGGTCTCGGCTCGCCCGCGGGCCTCGTTGACCATGCTGTCGGCCTTGACGCGGGCTTCGGAGAGAATCTGCTCCGTCTTCGTCCGGGCCTCGCCCAGCATCCCGTCGGCCTCCACCTTGGCCTCACCGGTGAGCCGGTCAGCCATCTCCTGGGCCAGGCTCAGCATCTTCGCCGCCTGGAGGTGGTGTTCATCGCCCGGCGAGGTCTGCTCGACCATCAACGGCGCTGGCACCGCCGGGATCGGCTCGACCTGGCGGATCGGCTCGGGGCGGCTCGGGACGGCGGGCGCCTCCGTGAGCTGCTCCTCGAGCTGCTCGACCTGGTTGCGGAGATCGTTGTTCTCCTCGATCAACCTGGCGAACTCGGCTTCGACGAGGTCGAGGAACGCGTCGACCTCGTCCTCGTTGTAGCCCCGCTTACCGATCGGCGGCTTGCTGAACGCGACGTTGTGAACGTCGGCCGGGGTCAACGGCATGGGATCACCTCACGCACTCCTCTGTTGTGCACACCCTAGGGTTGGGGCCCGTGCCCGTCGACTGCTACCTAGGATCCACCACTTGCATCAGTATGAACACCACGAGCAGCAAAACCATAATCGACAGGTCCAGCGCTACGCCGCCGATCCGCAGCGGAGGTATCACCCGACGGAGTGTACGTACCGGCGGATCCGTTGCTACGTAGATCGACTCCAGGGCGACCGCCACCCCCCCAGTCGGCTGCCACCTGCGCGCGAACGACCGGACGAGCTCGACCACGATACGTGCCGTGAGCAGCAGCCAGAAGAAGAACAGCAGGTAATACCCCACGTACTGGACGGCCTCCACGCCCATCACTCTGCCAGGTCCCACTGGCGGATCTCGCTGGGGGGACGAGTCCCGCTACCTGAGTCCAGATCGCCGAGGTCAGGACCGAGGGGACACGTCGTCCTCGGCGAGCCGCCGCTGGCCCGCGGCGGAGACGGCGACGTCGGTCGGTGAGAGGAGGAACACCTTGGTCGTGACCTTGTCGATCGCGCCCCGCAGTGCGAAGGCCAAGCCAGCGGCGAAGTCCACCAGTCGCTTGGCGTCCGCATCATCCATCTCGGTGAGATTCATGATCACCGGCGTGCCCTCCCGGTAGCGTTCCCCGATGATGCGCGCCTCGTTGTACGTGCGGGGGTGCAGCGTGATGATGCAGGGGACGTGCCCCCGAACGGGCTCCCGCGCCGGTTCCCGAACATGGTCCCGCAGGGCAGTGGCAGTGTCCACCGCGAGCGCGCCACATACGGGCGCAGCGTCAGCCGGCCATCCGGGCCGGTGGGCGGAGCGGATGCTCGCCACCTCGGGTTCGATGTAGCCGTCGTCGGCGCGGCCGTAGCGGGCCCGCCCGTCGCCGTCCTCCCGGACCCCCCGGCGGGGCCGGCGCGTAGCCGCCCGCTCGGAGGCGTAGAACCGTCCGCGGGCGTCATCGATCGCCTCGCCGTCGTGGCCGGCGCCGTGCCCTGGCTCGTAGTTGGACCCGTAGTACTCGGAGCCGTAGTACTCGGAGCCGTCGTAGCCGGAGCCGTCGTAGCCGGCGCGATGTCCGGCTTCGTAGTCAGGATCGTAGTCGTCGAGCTCCTCGGCGGGGACCATGCCGAAGTAGGCCTTCAGCCTCTGCAGCATGCTCATCGGCCTGCCCTTCCGGTCGTCCTACCTCCGCTCCGGACCCGATCGGGCCGGCACTGTCGCACACAGTCACGAGGAGGCTAACGGCCGGCCGCCCAGCAGCGCGGTTCCGACACGCACGCATGTCGAGCCGTACGCAATCGCGATCTCCAGGTCGCCGCTCATGCCCGCGGAGAGCTCGACCGCCCCAGGGTGGTCGCGGCGCAGCCGCTCCGCCATGAGCGCGAGGCTCTCGAACGCCGGCTCCGGGTTACCCCGGAGTGGGGCGATGCCCATCACGCCGGCCAGCACCAGACCCTCGGCGGCGGCGACCCGCCCGGCGAGGGCCTCGAGCTCCCCCGGAGGGCACCCACCGCGGCCCGGGTCGCCGTCGAGGCTCGCCTGCACCAGCACCCGTATGGGTGCACGCCGCTCGCCCGCGGCGTGGGCCAGCGCGTCGGCGAGTCGCGGCGAGTCCACCGACTGGACCACGTCGGCCCACCGCGCGACCGACCGCGCCTTGTTGCGCTGCAAGCGCCCGACCATCTCCCACCGGATTTGTGCTTCCGGTCGCAGCTCCGCCAGCTCGGCGGCCTTCCAAGCCGCCTCCTGGTCACGGCTCTCACCGAACTCCGCGAGGCCCAGATCGACCAGCAGGTCCACGTCGACGGCGGGGAAGGTCTTAGTGACGGCGAGCAGCCGCACCTCGGAATCGGGGCGTTTCGCGGCCGCGCAGGCGGCGCAAATGCGCCGTCTCAGTCCCACCAACGCCGCCGCGAGCTCCTCGCGGCGGCTCATCCAGGCTCGATCCAGGTGAGCGCCGCCAGCCTCCCCGTGGTGCCCTCCCGCCGGTAGCTGTAGAGGGTGGGATCCTCGATCGTGCACCGCGGGTCGACGCCGATCCGACCGACGCCTGCATCGGCGAGTTGCTGCCGCAGCCCGGCGCGCAGGTCCAAGCCGGGAGTCCCGCGGCGGGTGCGGGTCGCGCTGCCCGGCAGGTGGCGCGCGACCTCGGACTGCATCGCGGGGGGAACTTCGTAGCACCGCCCGCATGCGGCGGGACCGAGCAGCGCCTCGACGCTGCCGGGCTCGGCGCCGAGTCGTCGCATCGCCGCCAGTGCGGCCGTGAGGACCCCGACCCGCGCTCCCACCCGGCCGGCGTGCACCACGGCGACGACCCCGGCCACGGGATCGCCGAGCAGCACCGGAACGCAGTCCGCGACGAGCACCGCGACGGCGAGGTCAGGCACGTCGGTGACCAGCCCGTCTGTGGCCGGCACCGCCTCGGGACGCGGTCCGTCGACCACCTCGACGGTGCGGCCGTGCACCTGCTCCATCCAAACCACCCGATCGGGTGGCAGCTTGACCCGGGTGGAGAGGCGGGCCCGGTTCGCGGCGACCGCCGCGGCTTCGTCGCCCACGTGATTCCCGAGGTTGAAGGATCGGTACGCCCCGGTGGACACCCCGCCCTCGCGGGTGGTGACCACACACCGGATCCGGGCGTTCACCGCTTCATGAAGGGCGGCACGTCGACCTCGTCCTCGGCGGTCACCGGCATGGCGCGCCCGGGCGTCATCCCGCCGAGGCGGGAGGTGGGAGGCCGGACACTGCCGGGGTGCGGTCGCTCGGCAGGAGCCGGCGGGGGCGACGCCTGCCGCAGTGGCGGCGCGGCCGTCCCGGGCTGGGTCGCCCCGGGCTGGGCCGTCCCGGGCTGGGCGACCTGCTGCGGTTGGGGATCGGCACGGCCGAGCTGCCCGGCGTGGGTACTCGCGACGGAGCGCGAGGCGACCGGGGCCGGGTCGAGCTTCTTGTGCGTCGGCCCACCGGAGGCGAACCCGGCTGCGATCACCGTCACCCGCACCTCGTCGCCGAGCGAGTCGTCGATCACCGTACCGAAGATGATGTTGGCCTCGGCGTGCGCGGCCTCTTGCACCAGCGTGGCGGCCTCGTGGATCTCGAACAGGCCCAGGTCGGAACCACCGGCAATGGAGAGCAGCACGCCCTGCGCGCCGTCCATCGACGCCTCCAGCAGCGGCGAGTTGATCGCCTTCTCGGCGGCCTGGACCGCCCGGCCCTCCCCGCGGGAGGACCCGATGCCCATCAAGGCGCTGCCGGCACCGGACATCACGCTCTTGACGTCGGCGAAGTCCAGGTTGATCAGGCCAGGGGTGGTGATGAGGTTGGTGATGCCCTGTACTCCGGAAAGCAGCACCTCGTCGGCCGAGCGGAACGCGTCCATCAGGCTCACCCCGGCGTCGCCGAGCTGCAGCAGCCGGTCGTTGGGGATCACGATGAGGGTGTCGCACTCGTTGCGCAGTTCGGTGATGCCGTCCTCGGCCTGCCCCCCGCGGCGCTTGCCCTCGAAGGTGAACGGCCGGGTCACCACGCCGATGGTGAGCGCGCCGAGCTTGCGGGCGATGCTCGCGACCACGGGCGCCCCGCCGGTGCCGGTGCCGCCGCCTTCGCCCGCGGTGACGAAGACCATGTCGGCCCCCTTGAGGACCTCCTCGACCTCCTCGCGGTGGTCCTCGGCGGCCTTGCGACCGATCTCCGGGTTGGCGCCGGCGCCGAGGCCCCGGGTGAGCTCACGACCGATGTCGAGCTTGACGTCTGCATCGGACATCAGCAGCGCCTGGGCGTCGGTGTTCACCGCGATGAACTCGACACCCTTGAGGCCGACCTCGATCATACGATTGACGGCGTTGACGCCGCCGCCACCGATGCCGACCACCTTGATGACCGCGAGGTAGTTGTGCGGAGGCGTCATCGGACTCCACCTTCCATCGAGCGTGTGCCCATTATCGCGGTGGACCTTCCTGATCGCCTGCTGGTTCCGGTGGTGCGCCCCGAACCAGGTCCCCACGTAGCAACGCGTTCGACTCTCAACCTCACCTGCAGGGTCAGAGTTAGTCAGCTCCGGGTTCCCAAGGCGACGGTAGGCATCCAACCCGGTGTCGTCCAGCAGGCACGCCGGGCACGCGGTAGACGACCTGCCTTCGTCCGGCAGGACACGCCCGGGACTTCGTGGCGATACTGTCGACTGATGCTGGCGGGAATCCTGCCCGACGTCGTCGCCTGCTCGCAGGCGTTCGGTGACCCGGCCGAGGTGGTGGTGCTGCCGGAGGAGCAGGTGGCCATCGCTGGCGCGGTCGAGAAACGCCGGCGAGAGTACGCCACGGTCCGTCACTGCGCCCGAACCGCACTGCGGGAGCTGGGCCTGGCCCCGGTGCCGATCTTGTCGGGAGCCCGCCGGGAGCCGTTGTGGCCCCCCGGTGTGGTCGGCAGCCTGACCCATTGCGCGGGGTACCGGGGGGCGGCGGTCGGCCGTGACCGGGACGTGCACGCGATAGGCATCGACGCCGAACCCCACCAGCCACTGGCGGCGGGGGTGCTCGGGTTGATCGCGCTCGACGCGGAGCGCACGCACCTGGAGGAGCTGGCCGCCGCGGACAGCCGGATCCGGTGGGACCGGCTCCTGTTCTGCGCCAAGGAGGCGGTCTACAAGGCGTGGTTCCCGCTGGCCCTCGACTGGTTGGGCTTCGAGCAGGCGGTGATCACCATCGACCCCGTCGAGCTGGTGTTCTCAGCTCGGCTGTTGGTGCCCGGACCGCTGGTCCACGGCGAGCGTCTGACGGGGTTCAACGGCCGGTGGGTAGTCCGCGACGGGTTGGTGGTCACCGCGGTCGCGGTACCCGAGCGTCCTAGTTCCCGTCCGACTTCGGGGTGGACTTCTCAAGCTCCGGCACCACCAGGTCCGTCGCATAGGGGATGCTCAGCACCGAGTTGAACGTCACCGCCGCTCCCGGGAACGGGGCTGGGTGTAGTCCAGGTAGGACACGCGGCCGTCCTGGACGACGTTGAGGCGGTTGTAGAGCGGGTCGTCCCTGAGCTGGTTCAGCAGGTCCGGGTCAGAGGTCCAGAACAGCCGGTCGACGTCGATCAGCCCGATCTCTTCGGCGCTGACCAGGGCAACGTTGTCCGCCACTCGACCGGCGAGCCACGGCGGCGTTGTCT
>DASQWR010000213.1:0-6228 GCA_035640155.1 Pseudonocardiaceae bacterium | reverse complement strand
CGCCCGGGTCGCCGCGACGAGGTCCGGCGCGGCGGTGCCACCACCGGCCCCGTGCCCCAGCAGCAGCGCCGCGCGGCCCTGCGGACAGCAGTGCAGCTCGGCCCGCGCCAGGCCGTGCGGGGTCGTAATGGACAGCGTGGTCATGGGACCTGATCGAGTTCGAGCAGCGCGGGCTGCTCGGGTTCGAGATCGACCCGCTCGACGAGTTCCGGGCCGTTGTTGCTGACCTTGTTCACGGCCGGGGACACCGGCCGCAGCTCGATGTCGTCGGCGAGCCAGTTCGGCGAGCGCCGCAGCAGCTCACCGGGGTCCTCGGAGTCGGGGTCGAGCCAGGCGGCCCACGCGTCGGGGGGCAGGACCAGCGGCATCCGGGCGTGGATCGCGGTGAACGGACCCACGGCGTCGGTAGTGATCACCGCGCAGGTCACCAGCGGCACCTCGCCGGGCTCGGCGTCCCGAGTCTGCCACGTCGCCCACAGCCCGGCGAGCGCCACGCCCGCACCGCCGGGCGGAGTGATGAAGTACGGCTGCTTGCGGGTGCCGTCCCGCTGCCACTCGAACCAGCCGTCGGCCGGGAGCAGGCAGCGGCGGCGTGCCACCGACGTGCGGAACGCGGGCTTGTCGGCCGCGCTCTCCGCCCGCGCGTTGATGAGCCGGGAGCCGATCGAGGCGTCCTTCGCCCAGTGCGGCACCAGGCCCCAGCGCATCACCCGGATGCTGCGCTCGGTGCGGTCCGGGTCGGGCGTCCCCTGCTCGTCACGAGGGTGGCGGGTCACCACGGCGAGCACCGGTTTGGTGGGCGCGACGTTGAAGTCACAGTAGGAGCTCGCCTCGTCACCGGTGGCGTTCACCGCGTCGAACTCGGCGGCGAGCGTCGCCGGATTGCGGGTGGAGGCATACCGACCGCACATGCGCACATGGTGACACGGGTGCGGGAGGATGGCAGCCATGACGACCTCGACCCGGACGCCCTGGCCCGCCCCGACCGCGCCGGGCCCGGTCCGGGCGACCGTCCCCGTCCCCGGGTCCAAGTCGATCACGAACCGGGCGCTGCTGCTCGCCGCGGCCGCCGGCACCGGCGGCACCGTGCGCGGAGCCCTACGCAGCCGCGACACCGATCTCATGATGGCCGCGCTCCGGGCGCTGGGCGTGCCGGTCGCCATCCCCGAAGACGGCACCGACGCCACGAACGTCACGGATGCCGTGGTCGTCGGGTCGCACGACGGCCTGCGGGGGCCCGCCTCGGTGGACTGCGGCCTGGCCGGCACCGTGATGCGCTTCGTCCCACCGTTCGCCGCCCTGGCGACCGGCGAGGTGCGCTTCGACGGCGACCCGCGGGCCCGCGAGCGTCCGATGTCCACCATCCTCGACGCGCTGCGGACACTCGGCGTCGACGTGGACGCCCGCGCGCTGCCGTTCGTGCTCCGCGGGCGCGGGTCGGTACCCGGTGGAGCGGTCACCCTCGACGCGTCGGGCTCCTCGCAGTTCGTCTCGGGCCTGCTGCTCGCCGCGCCCGGTTACGACCGCGGCATCACCGTGCACCACAACGGACCCCCCGTCCCGTCCATGCCGCACATCGACATGACCGTGCAGATGCTGCGGGAAGCCGGCGTCGACGTCGGCACTTCCGGCGGCGACACCTGGCGGGTGATGCCCAGGCCGGTCACCGGCCGGGACTGGACCGTGGAGCCCGACCTCTCCAACGCGGCCGTCCTGCTCGCCGCAGCCGCTGCCACCGGCGGCGAGGTGACAGTGCCGCGATGGCCGGAGCGCACCACCCAGCCCGGGGACCGGATCCGGCCAATCCTCGAACAGCTCGGGTGCCGGGTGACCCTCGACGCGCGGGGCCTGACCGTGCACGGCCCCGACCGCCTCGACGGCGTCGACGTCGACCTGCACGACATCGGTGAGCTCACCCCCACCGTGGCGGCGCTCGCCGCCCTCGCCCGCAGCCCCTCGACGCTGCGCGGCGTCGCCCACCTGCGCGGGCACGAGACCGACCGGCTGGCCGCGCTGGCCACCGAGATCGGTGCCCTCGGCGGGGACGCGCGGGAGACCGCCGACGGGCTGGAGATCCGGCCGCGCCCACTGCGAACCGACCCCGGCCGTCCGTGGGGTGCCTACGGCGACCACCGGATGGCCACCGCAGGCGCGATCCTGGGGCTGGTGGTGCCCGGCCTGGCAGTCGACGACATCGGCACCACCGGCAAGACGCTGCCCGGTTTCCCGGCGATCTGGGCGGAGATGCTGGCGGGAACGACGGCGGGAACGACGGCGGGAACGACGGCTGGGAGGCCCGGCTGAGCCGGCCACGGAAGGACGCCGACCGGCTGGACGAGTCCGACATCAGGGTCCGGCCCGGACGGCGGGGGTCGCGGCCGCGCACCAAGCGCCGCCCCGAGCACGTGGACGCCGTTCCCGCCATGGTGGTCGGGGTGGACCGCGGCCGGTGGACCTGCGTACGCGGCGGTGACCCGACCGCGCGGGTGACCGCGATGCGCGCCCGCGAGCTCGGCCGCACACCGATCGTGGTGGGCGACCAGGTCGACCTGGTGGGAGACCTGTCGCAGGAACCGGAGGCGCTGGCCCGGATCGTGCGGGTGGCCGAGCGCACCAGCGTGCTGCGCCGCACGGCAGACGACACCGACCCCTACGAGCGGGTGGTGGTGGCCAACGCCGAGCAACTGCTCGTCGTCACCTCGCTCGCCGACCCGCCGCCGCGCACCGGTCTGATCGACCGCTGCCTGGTCGCCGCCTACGCCGGCGGGCTGGAACCCGTGCTGTGCCTGACCAAGCGTGACCTGGTCGGACCGCCCGCGGTTGCCGAGCTGGTGCAGCGTTACGCCGCGCTGGAGCTGCCGGTGCTCGTCACCGGGCCGCACGACACCCTCGACGACGTGCGCGCCCGCCTCGCCAGGCGGCTCTCGGCGCTGGTCGGGCACTCCGGTGTGGGCAAGTCGACGCTGGTCAACAGGCTGGTGCCGGATGCGCTGCGGGTGACCGCGGCGGTGAGCTCGGTGGGCAAGGGACGCCACACGTCGACCTCGACGGTAGCGCTGCCGCTGCCCGGCGGGGGCTGGGTGGTGGACACCCCGGGGATCCGCTCGTTCGGGCTGGCGCACGTCAGCGCGGACGACGTGGTCGGCGCCTTCGGCGACCTGACCGAGGTGATAGACCGCTGCCCCCGCGGGTGCACCCACCTCGGGCCACCGGCAGATCCCGAGTGCGCGCTGGACGAGCTGACCGGCACGCCGCGCCGCCGGGCCGAGTCGGTGCGGGCGCTGCTCACGGCGCTGTCCGACAGTATCTGACCGCCGTCGCCTCACCTCTGCCGCCAGATGATGCCGAGATCGTGGCAGCGCACTGTCAGTCCATGTGCGGGTACCGGTGGTCGGTGGGCGGCGCGAACGTCTCCTTGATCGCCCGAGGGCTGGTCCAGCGTTGCAGGTTGAAGATCGACCCGGCCTTGTCGTTGGTGCCCGATGCCCGTGACCCGCCGAAGGGCTGGCGGCTCACGATCGAGCCGGTGGGCTTGTCGTTGACGTAGAAGTTGCCGGCGGCGAAGCGCAGCGCGGCGTGCGCCTGCTCGACGGCGCCGCGGTCGGTCGCGAACACCCCTCCGGTCAGCGCGTAAGGGCTGGACGAGTCCACCACGTCGAGGATCTCGCGGTAGTCCCCGTCGTCGTAGACGTGCACCGCGAGGATCGGCCCGAAGTACTCGGTGCTGAAGACCTCGTGCTTGGCGTCGCTGCCGACGATCACGGTGGGCTGCACGAACCAGCCGTCCGTGTCGTCGCAGTCCCCGCCGACGAGGACCTCGAGGGACGGGTCGGTGACCGCCCGCTCCAGCACGTCGCGGTGCTTGGCGAAGGCCGCCGCGTTGATCACGGCACCGCCGAAGTGGGAGAAGTCGGCGACATCTCCGTAGCTGATGCTGCGCGCGATTCCGGCGAGCTGGTCACGCACGCCGCCCTCCCACAGCGAGCGGGCTACGTAGCCGCGGGACACCGCCGAGCACTTCTGACCCTGGTACTCGAACGCGCCGCGCACCAGCGCGGTGGTCACCGGAGCGGGGTCGGCGCTGGGATGGGCGACGAGGAAGTCCTTGCCCCCCGTCTCGCCGACGATCCGCGGGTAGCCGCGGTAGCTGTCGAGGTGGCCGGCGATCGTGCGCCAGAGCAGCTTGAAGGTGCTCGTGGAGCCGGTGAAGTGCAGGCCCGCGAAGTCCGGGTCGGCGAGGGCCACCTCGCTGACCGCGGTGCCGTCTCCGGTGACGAGGTTGATCACCCCGGGTGGCAGGCCGGCCGCCTCGAGCAGCCGCATCGTATGGTGCGCGGCGAGCTGCTGGGTGGGCGTCGGCTTCCACACCACGGTGTTGCCCATCAGCGCCGGCGCGGTCGGCAGGTTGCCGGCAATCGCGGTGAAGTTGAACGGAGTGATCGCGGTGACGAACCCGTCGAGCGGGCGGTAGTCCATCCGATTCCACTCGCCGGGCGCCGAGTTCGGCTGCTCGGCGAGGATCCGCCGCGCGTAGTGCACGTTGAACCGCCAGAAGTCGATCAGCTCGCAGGCGGCGTCGATCTCGGCCTGCTGCACGGACTTCGACTGGCCGAGCATGGTGGCGGCGTTGAGCGTGTCCCGCCACGGGCCGGCAGCGAGGTCGGCGGCACGGAGCAGGACGGCGGCGCGCTCGTCGAACGGCAGCTCCCGCCACGCCGGTGCCGCCTGCTGCGCCGCGCGGACAGCGTCGGCCACGTCGCGCGAGGTGGCCTGCGCGCAGCGGCCGAGCACGTGGGAGCGCCGATGCGGCATGACGACGTCGAACGACTGGCCACCGGCCATCCGGTGCCGGCCGCCAATGGTCATGGTCAGCTCGGCCCACTCGCCCGAGAGGTCGCTGAGACGGCGGGCCAACGAGTCGCGCTCCGGGGTTCCCGGGGCGTAGCTGCGGACCGGCTCGTTGCGCGGGGCCGGCGGCGACGTGACGGCGTCCATAACATCTCCCTGGGACATCTCCCACTACTGCTTACAGGAGGTCGAGGAGGAAGGGGATCTCCTGGCTCGCGTACCAGGCCATCTCGTGGTCCTCGGCGTCACCGAGGGTGAACTCGGCGTCCGCGTCCCCCAGATCGGCGGCATCCACCACCTCGGCGGCCGCGGCGACGGCAGTCTCCGCGTCCGACCCGTCCACGTACACGGCCGCGACCGCCGGCAACGGCACCGGACCGGGCAATGTCACCGCGGCGTCATCGAGGTCCGGCCGCAACCGGGCGCCGTCCAGGTCCGCTACCACCACGACCCGCCGCGGCAGCGCGGCCGGATCAGCGGTGAGCAACCGCAGCGAGGCGCGGGCGGCCTCCCTCATCGCCGCGTACTCGAGCTCCTCGGTGTCCCCCGCGGCGTAGGACTCGCGCAGCTTCGGGGTCAACGCGAACGCCGTTCCGGACACCGCGGCGAGCTCTGACTCAGCCACCAACGTCCGCAGCATCGGCACCGTGGCCGGCACGTAGACCCTCATCCGGGCAGGGTATCTCTGCCGGTGGATCACCGGCAGAGATAGCGCGATGACGCAGAGCGTGTCCGACCAGCTAGCCCAACCGTTCCGCGCGACGTTCTCATGGCTGCACCTGCAGTGACGCGACCACGTGCCGGCAGGCTCGCTCCACCTCCGCGGCGGCGGGGGGCTTCGCGCGGCACCCGACGCTGACCTGCACGGTGTGCTCGAACAGCACGTACCACTCGACGGTCGAGCCGTCGCCGGGGCGCTGGCGGTACCGCACCACATCACGGCCGGCGAAGCGCGCCACCGGATCGAACCCGGAGTACTCCGCGGGATCCTCCGCCGCCAGCAGCTCCGCGATCTCACCCGGCCCCCGCTGCGGCGCCGCGGCGCTGTCGTAGCCCAGCCGCGTCTGCTGCACCAGGACGGCCTCCGGACCGGCACCGCCGTCGGGGACGATCCGCACCTCGAGCAGGTCAGGGTCCCCCTCGACCTCGGACCACCCGTCGGGAAGCGCGAAGCGGTAGTCGTAACGGGCCACGGTCACCGGGTCCGCGCTGCGCAGCAGGACCAGGGTCAGCGTGGCGGCGGCCACCGCACCCAGCGCGATGGCGACCGCGAGCCGGCGCCACCGCGGCCGGGTCCCCGGCCCCCACCCGCCGGCATCCGGGGTGGCCGATGCGGACGGCCGATGCCACGGCGGCCGGTCAGATGGCGGACGCTCGGGC
>DASQWR010000212.1:0-16075 GCA_035640155.1 Pseudonocardiaceae bacterium | reverse complement strand
GGCGTCGGCCGGCCTGGCGACTCAGCGGGACGACGACCGGGCCTTCTGCTTGGCCCAGCCGTAGGCCACCGTCGCCACGAACAACACCGCGCCCACGATGATCAGCCAGAATAATCCCTTGATCACCGCGCCTAGAACCATGAACGCCAGCCAGATCAGCAGCAGTACGCCGAGGAACGCGAGCAACGTCAACACCTCCTGGGGCGGCTGTGCGTGCCGCCTGCCTAGTGTGACCGGTTCGTGCTGGTGTCGCAGCACATCCGCTACTCGGTAGCGATCAGAGTAGGCGGCGCGGTTCTCGCGGCCCCTCGTCCCCAGCAAGCCGGCTGAACGTCGTCGGCCGTCGGCGGGCGGGCCGCCGGGGCGCCGGCTCAAACCACGACGTGCGCGCCCGCACATCGTGCGACATCAGGGACGGCTCTACTTGACCTCGGCCATGGTTGAGGTTGCATGGTCATCTCTAAATGGCTGTCGGGGTACGCCGATAGCCTGTCAGCCTGGACACATCGACCGAGATGGCGGTGCGCGATGGACATGGAGGTCACCGCGTGGATGTCGATGTACCACGCGATGAATGCCGAGGAAGACCGGCGGCCGTTCTCCCGGGCGACGTTGCGGCGGATTGCCGGGTTCGCCCGGCCGCATCGACGGCGGCTGGTGAGGTTCCTGCTGCTCAGCGTGGTCACCGCGGTGCTGGCGGTCGCCACGCCGCTGCTCGCCGCGCAGGTCGTCGATGCGATCGTGCAGGGGGCGGAGGTCAGCTTCGTGGTCGGGATAGCGGTGCTGATCGCCGTGATCGCGATCGCGGAGGCGGCGCTGGGCATCGTGACCCGGTGGCTGTCGGCCAGGATCGGCGAGGGCCTGATCCTGGACCTGCGCACCGCGGTGTTCGATCATGTGCAGCGGATGCCCGTCGCGTTCTTCACCCGCACCCGCACCGGCGCGCTGGTCAGCCGGTTGAACAACGACGTCATCGGGGCCCAGCGGGCGTTCAGTGACACGCTGTCCGGCGTCGTCAGCAACCTCGTCACACTGGTGCTCACCCTCGGGGTGATGCTCTTCCTGTCGTGGCAGATCACCGTGCTGGCGCTGGTGCTGTTTCCGGTGTTCGTCGTGCCGGCGCGCCGGATGGGCACCCGGCTGGCCCGGATGGAGCGCGAGGCCGCCAACCACAACGCGGCCATGGGCACCCAGATGACCGAGCGGTTCTCCGCCCCCGGCGCCACGCTGGTCAAGCTGTTCGGCCGGCCCGCCACCGAGTCCGCCGAGTTCGCCGCCCGCGCCGCCCGGGTGCGCGACATCGGGGTGCGCACCGCGATGGTGCAGTCGGTGTTCGTCACCGCACTGACCCTGGTCTCGGCGCTGGCGCTGGCAGTGGTGTACGGACTGGGTGGGTTCCTGGCGTTGCGCGGGCAGCTGGATGCGGGCGACGTGGTGGCGCTGGCCCTGCTGCTCACCCGGCTCTACGCCCCGCTGACCGCGCTGGCCAGCGCCCGGGTGGAGGTGATGAGCGCTCTGGTCAGCTTCGAGCGGGTGTTCGAGGTGCTCGACCTGCGCCCGCTGATCCAGGAGCCCCCGAAGCCCGAGCGGGTTCCCGACGGGCCGGTCGGCGTGGAGTTCGACAACGTGCGCTTCGGCTACCCGTCGGCGGACAAGGTGTCGCTCGCGTCCCTGGAGGAGGTCGCCAAGCTGGACCAGCGGGGCGGTGTGGAAGTCCTGCACGAGATGTCCTTCCGCGCCGAGCCTGGCCAGATGGTGGCGCTGGTCGGCTCGTCAGGTGCGGGCAAGTCGACCATGGCCCAGCTGGTCCCCAGGCTCTACGACGTCGACGCCGGCGCGGTGCGACTGTCCGGGGTCGATGTCCGCAAACTGTCCTTCGACTCGATCCGCGACACGCTGGGGATGGTCACCCAGGACGGGCACCTGTTCCACGAGTCGATCCGGGCGAACCTCGTCCTCGCGCGACCCGAGGCCAACGACGACGAGCTGTGGGAGGTGCTGCAACGGGCCCGGCTCGCCGAGCTCGTGGCGTCGCTACCCGACGGGTTGGACACCGTGGTCGGCGAGCGCGGGTACCGGCTCTCCGGCGGTGAGCGCCAGCGGCTGACGATCGCCCGGCTGCTGCTCGCCCGACCCCGGGTGGTGATCCTCGACGAGGCCACCGCGCACCTGGACTCCACCTCCGAGGCCGCCGTCCAGGCCGCACTGACCGAGGCCCTGGCCGGGCGCACCGCCGTGGTCATCGCGCACCGGCTGTCCACCGTCCGGGCCGCGGACCTGATCCTGGTGATCGAGGACGGGCGCATCGTGGAACGGGGCACGCACGCCGAGCTGCTCGCCGCGGGAGGGCGCTACGAGGAGCTGTACCACACCCAGTTCGACGACCAGGCCGTCCCCGCGGCGGTCGCGCGATAGCTGGCCGTCGCGCCGCTCATCGCGTCGGATCGAGGGGCGTCCGCAGTCGCCCCCGGCCAGCACTGTCTGCACTCGCAGGAAGCCGGCCCGCGAGACCTGTTGCGGCGTGCTCACCGGGCTGGCGTAGCCGACCATGCAAGGATCGCGGCATGCACTCGTTGTTGCTGTACGACTATGTGGACGACATCGTCGAACGCCGTGCGCCCTTCCGAGACGCGCATCTAGCACTGGCCCGCGAGGCCCACGAACAAGACGTCCTGCTGATGGCCGGTGCCCTCGCCGAGCCCGTCGACGGTGCCGTGTTTGTGTTCACGACCGACGACCGCTCGGTCGTGGAGGACTTCGTCTCGAGGGATCCGTACGTGCGGGAGGGGTTGGTGACGGAGTGGCGGATTCGACCCTGGAATGTCGTCATCGGTCGTCCGGCCGCGGACCGGACATGATCGACGGAGAGCGCATGCGGGAAGCAGATGAGTTCGAGCAGACAGGACGAGGCTCATGACGGTGACGGGTGAAAGGATTTCTGCGAGCAGCACGATCGAGGTCGCGGACCAGGGAAGCGTCCTGGCCTACAGGTTCGAGGATCTGATGCGTTACCACGGCCCCGGTTCTCCGGGGGGAGTGGCGCATGCCTTCAAGGTCATGGAACGGGTGCTGCCGCTGCTCGATCCGAACGGTCCGGTGGACAGGCGCGAGATCTTGGTGCGGACGGCCTTCGCCGGCCCAGGCGCCCGTGACGGGTTCGAGATGGTCACCCGGGCCGTGACCGAGAACAGGTACGTCGTCGACGACGCCCTGGTGCGTCCTGACTGCGGCCCGACCCGCGAGCGCTTCGTCTTCCAGCTCAGTTACCGAGGGCGCAGCGTGCTGGCTGTCCTGCGCGAGGGTTACGTGTCCGAGGAGTTCATCGCCCTGGCTCGCAAGGAGGGGCGCAGCGTGGAGGAGGAGAGCCACTTGACTGTACTGAAGCAGCAGTTGGCCGACCGGCTGCTGGCCAGCCCCGCGGCGGACGTGTACGACGTGGCGGACGCGGACTGAACGCACCGAACGTCAGCGGCTGTTCGCCAGCCGGCTGCGGTGGCGCACCAGGCACTTGCGGGCCGCCTTGGCGACGCTGCGGTCCGGGTGGTGAGCGCCGATCGCCTCGAGCAGCTCGGCGGTGCGGGGCCGCTCCACCCGCCAGAGCCCTTCCAGCAGCTCGATCTGGTCAGCGCGCTCGCCGGCACCGAACACGGCGAGGAGCTCCTCGGGTCCGCCGATCTCCAGGGCCACCGCGAGCATGTCCACCCCCGAGGCCAGCAGCCGTTCCGGTCCGACGTCCTCCGCGGCCAGCGCGCCGGCACTCATCAGCCACTGCACGGCGAGCCCGTCGTGCGGCCCGTCGAGCAGGGTCTCCACAGCCGGGCGGGCGTGCTCGCCGACCAGCTCCTCCAGGTGGCTCAGCCCGGCGAGCACCACGGAAGCCTCCCGGTCCGGCTCGCCCAGCGCGGCGACCAGCTCCCGTGCGGCCTCCCGCCCGTCACGGCGTTGCGCCCACGCGGCGGCGTCGGCGCGCCACTGCTCGGGGTCGACCCGATCGATCAGCTCGACCAGGTCGGCTGCGGAAGCGGTCGCCGGGTCTGGCAGGGCGAGCACCGTGATCCCGATGTCCTCGGCGAGGCGTACCGCCACCGCCACCCCGGCCGGGGTCAGCTCGGCGGTCCCACCGTGCACCTCGGTGAGGCCCCATTCATCGGTCTCGCGCTGCACATCGCGCACGGTCAGCAGGCCGAGCGCGGCGAGGCGGTCCACGTGGTCCCGGGCCCAGCCGCGCACCACTTCCAGGTGCAGCGGGTTCAGCCCGCCGAACGCGCGACGCGTACCCTCACGGATCAACTCGGCGAGCTCCTCGATGGGCGCCGGCTGGCCGACGGCCCGCCAGTCCAGCAGCTCGGCGAGCAGCCGCCCCGGGCCCCCGTCGTCCACGAACTCACGCACCGGAGCCAGCACGGTGAGATACGGGGACAGGAAGCCCGAGAGCCCCCGCTCGACGGCGGCGTCCACCAGCCGGTCGAGCGCCTCCACCGGCCCCAGCTCGGCCCACGCCGCGACGGCGACGACGCGCCCACGGTGCTTGCGCAGCACCCGGGCATCCAGCGCGAGCTGCACCAGCCAGCTAAGTTCCGGGAGGTCCTCGGCCGAACGCAGGGTGCGCCGGTAGCGGCCCCTCTCGACGTCCGGGATGTCGCTGGTCGGCAGCAGCTCCACCAGGTGTCGCGCATCGGCCAGGCGCAGGTTGCCCTTCTGGGTCACCGGCCGGCCGGGATCGGTGCAGTACTCCCACAGCCGGTGCAGCTGACCCAGTGCGGGCGCCGCGGCCGCGGACTCCACGCGCGAGTCCGGGTCGGGGTGGCGCACCGGGCCGACGCTGAGCACCGGCAGGTCCTCGTGACCGTCCCCCAGGGGCAGGCTCTGCAACCGTTCCAAGGCGCGGGCGAGATCCTCCTCGGACATCCCGGCGTCCAGGCCGCCCACCCCGGCGAGGAGCCCCTTGGCCATCCCGAAGTTCGCCGGGTCCGACATCTTGCGGACAAACGTGCGGGTGCCGCGCTCGCAGTGCCGGTACAGGGTCGCCGGGGGGCTGCTCGCGGCGGAGAGCAGCCCACGCGCGGCCAGGAACGTGCAGAACATCCCGATGGACGCCGGGAAGTCGGAGCACTCCTCGGGTGCCATGGACAGCTTCCGGGGGCACCATTCCAGCAGGAACTCGTCGAGGTCCTCGACCGTCCAGGTGGCCAGGTCCCCGCCCGCGTAGCCCCACTTCCAGTCCAGCGCCACCCGCGCGTCCCCGGCGTCCGCCCCGCGGGGCTGCTGGCGCTGCAACCACCCCGCGTAGTCCTCGAGCAGCTCGTCGCACCGCGCTTGGAAGGCGGCCTCGTCCTCGACCCCGAACCTCATTCGCATCCGGAGAAGGATGGCAGCCCGGTCGCCGACCCGCGAGGGTGGGTCGAACCAGAAGGGTCACGGCGGGGCGGTGACCAGAACGAGAGCGAAGCCGTCGTACCCCTTGACGCCGACTGTCTGGATGGTCGTGGCGCTAACCCCCGGGGTGACGGCCACCAGCTCGTTGAACCGGCGCACACCCTGCACGTCGGGATCGGAGCTGGCGGCGTCGAGCACGGCGCCCCTGCGCACCACGTTGTCGACGACGATGACCGTGCCAGGACGGGAGAGGCGGTGGGCCAGGCGGAAGTACTCCGGGATGCCCGCCTTGTCGGCGTCGATGAACACCAGGTCGAAGGGCTCGGCACCGTCGGTGACGAGCTGGGCCAGCGTGTCGGCGGCCGGGCCCAGGCGGACGTCCACCATCCCGGCCAACCCCGCGGCCGCCAGGGTGGCCCGAGCCACCTCGGCGTGGGTGGGGTCGAGCTCCAGGGTCACCAGGCGCCCGCCGGCCGGCAGCGCCCGGGCCATCCAGATGGTGCTGTATCCGCCGAGGGTGCCCACCTCCAGGATCCGGGTGGCGCTCTGCGCCCGGGCCAGCAGCCACAGCAGCTTGCCCTGCAGGGGCGAGACCTGGATGGCTGGCAGCCCGGCATCGGCGCTGGCCTGCAACGCCGACTCCAGGGCCGGGTCGGGAGCGACGAGTAGGCCGGTGAGGTAGCTGTCGACGGCGCTCCACGCCTCGTCGGTCATCGCCCCCTCCCTTTCGGGGATCAGTCGAGCCAGGTGGGCTCGTCAAGGTTGGACCCGTCGGCCTCGTCCTCGATCCCGAAGCTCATCCGCATCCGGGGAAGGATGGCAGCCCGGTCGCCAGCGCGCGAGGGTGGGCCGAACGGCGCCACGGCGAGCGACGAAAGCAGCGGATCGCGACCGGGCCGGGCAACCCATCCCCGTCGATCACGTCGCCGCGGCAGTTCTCGGGCAGCGCGTACCACACTCCGGTCTCGGTGGACCGGTCCCACTCGAAACCCGCCCGTTCCAACGCGCGCCGAGCTGGGATGTCATCGCACGAACACCGCCCGTAATCACCCTCCCGCGCCAGGCGACCGGTCCTGCAGACATCTCATCCATGAGATACCATCTTAGCTATGCCGCCGCAGCGCCGCACGTCGTTCCCTGGCCTGCAGGGGATGCTCGATCGCCGCCGGGAGCTGATGGACGAGCTCGCCGCAGCCCGCCGGGAGCGGGGCCTCAGCCAGACCGAGATCGCTGCTCGGATGGGCACCTCCCAGTCGGCCGTGGCCCGTTTGGAGCGAGGCGAGCTCGACGCTCGCCTGTCCACGCTGGAGCGCTACGCGGCAGCGCTCGGCCACACCGTCGACTGGCAGGTCCGACCGCACGAGGAGTCATCATGAGCGTTTGGCCCCAGCCCCATGAGCCCCAGCCCCGCCCCACACCGTGGCAGCCAGACCCGCACCCACCGACACAGCTGCCGAGCGCGCCGTCGCAGTGGCACGTGGTGGACTCGGGCCCGGACTGGCTTGGCGAACGTCTCCTCGAGCTACGGATCGTGTCCCTAACAGGTCCACTCGACGCGGAAGCCACCAACCGGGCGGCGGCGTCGCTCGCGCTGCTCGACGCGTCCGGGGACGATCCGGTCGAGCTCCGGTTGTGCGACGTCGACGCCGATCTCGACATCGCCCTGACCCTGGTCGACACCCTCGACCTCATGGGCGTGCCGGTGCACGCCACCTGCCTGGGCGAGATCAGCGGGCTTGCCATCGCGATCCTGGCTGTCGCGGACCGTCGCACTGCGGCGCGGCACGCGACGCTGCACCTGCGTGAGCCGCGGACCCAGTGGAGCGGCCACGCGGGCGATGTTGCCACCCACGCTGAGCACTACCAACGCCGGCTGCGGCTCCTACAGGAGCGTGTTGCCCGGGCATGCCGTCGCCCGGTCGACGCCGTGGCTGCCGACATGCGGGCCGGGCGCATCCTGACGGCGGAGGAGGCGCACGGCTACGGACTGCTTGACACCGTCGCTGCCGGTCCAAGCCGGCTGTGCCCCTGAATGTCCCAGGCGTGTTTGCGGTTTGGGTGAACCGAGCCGTACCCACTGGCGCACCGGGATGCCCTGGGTCAGCGGTAGCTCCAGCCCGTGGTCCGGGTCGGGTCGATCTCGATCATCGGCCCGTCGAGCGGCACCTCGCGATACTGCGGGTACTTCACTCGGAACGCGCCCACTGCCTCATCCGGCGCGCTGCCGGGCTCCAGAACGCGTGCCCGGCCATCCATCCGAGCCCACCACAGGGCTTCCCAGTCCGGGGTGTAATGGTCGACCAGCAGTGAAACCGAAGGATTCTGCTTGATGTTGCGCAGCCTTGTGAGCCGGGTCGAGGACTTCGGCTTGCGATCGATCGCGATGTAGATCCGCCCACCGACCCCGGCGAAAGTGACGGCGACGATGTGCGGCACTGCAGCCGCCGACGCCGTAGCCAGGCGGGCGACATCGGCTGCGATGAGTCGGCGCACGGCCTCGTCGGGTTGCAGCTTCACCCCTGCAGGCTAGGTCGAGTTCCGGCCACCAGGATAACCGGCGGTTGGCCTGGGAACGGCTCGAACGCGGCTGGAGCCATGAGGAGTTGTGTCAGCAGCTCATCCGCAGTATGCGGGAGACCGGCGAGCCCGACACCGGCTTGACGGCGAACACCGTCCGGCGCTGGGAGATAGGGCAGCGTTGGCCGGAGCCTCGATTCCGCAAAGCACCTCGTGCTCGTGTTCGGGATGACGGCCAGCCAGCTGGGCCCGCTCGGTGGCCAGGTCGAAGCCGGGGCGGAAGTGCTGCAAGGTTTCTCGGTAGTCCCCGCCCTGGGTGATCACCGCGCCGAACACCGCCGAGAACGTGTGCCGGGGCATGCCCAGCCAATCGGCCCAGGTCCCGTACTCGCGCGTCTCGTCGACGATCGTCTCACCGACGTCGAAGAACACCACCTCGATCCGCGACACCCGGCCTCCTGAGGTTCAGTAGAGCGACCGGCCCAGGCTATGAGGCATCCTTGACGGCATGACGCGAACCCGGTGACGGCGAGGACGTGCAGCAGCCCCAGGAGCTCCCTTCTCCCGAACAGGTCATCAGGAGCTCAAGCGCTGAACCTTGACGCGCGGGAAGCGGTCGAAGTCGCGGTCGTTGGACAGGACGGTGTCCACGCCATGCTCATGGCACAGCGCGACGATCACGGCGTCGGTCACCAGCCCGCCGCGGACCTGGGCCTCGTCGAGAATCGTTCGCAGCAGCTCCCAGTGACGTGTGCCCGGGCTAAGAACGCGAACGGTTGGACTGGCCAGCAAGCGGTCGACGAACTCGACTGCCTGGGCGATCGGGGTCGGTGGGTCGAAGATCGGCTGCGTGACGATGCGGACGAAACCCCATGCGGCGACCATCGGGAGCGCCCATGGCAGTGCGCCTTCGGCGAGCTCCGTCAGCCGGGCACGAGCGATGCCATGGAGCGGGAGTTCGGCGCGGTTGGCGTAGATCAGGACATTCGTGTCAACCGCTATCACGGCATTGCGCCCGCGCGCTCAGAACGGTCGAGGTACTCCTCGAGGGCGGCGTTGCTGTCGATATCGAGCGTGGGCATCCGCCGGCCGCGCGTGGCGGGGAGGTCCAGCCGGAATTCGGTCAGGACGGGCCCCCCTGCTAGTTCCCTGCGCAGGGCGGTGGAGATCAGCGCGGTCAGCGTCATTCCCCGGAGGCGAGCCTGTTCCCGCGCCGCGCGCATCAGGTCGTCATCAAGGTTCACTGTCGTCTTCACAGCTCGACCATACACAATGAGCCATACATGCCATACGACGACGTGGTCCAACGATAGGCATCGGCGGACTACGAGTTACTGTCGTGCCAGTCGGCGCGACTCAGGGCGTACTCGACGTCGCCGTGCTCGTCACCCTCGATCCGGCACGGCCAGGGCTGATGGAAGGTGCGCACCAGCCGCAGGCCCGCCTTCTCCATCACCCCCCGGGAGGCGGTGTGGACGGCCATCGTCTCCGCGACTACGCGCTCGACCCCGTACTCGGTGAAGCCGGCGCGGATCAGCGCGCGCGACCCCTCGGTCGCGTACCCCTTGCCCCAGGCGGACCGCCGGAGCCGGTACCCGAGCTCGGCCTCATCGGGGGGACTGCCCTCGCGTGGCCGGAAGTGGAACCACCCGAGGAAGTCGCCGGTGTCCGCCTCGGCCGCCGCCCAGAAGCCGTACCCGGGGAAGCGCTCGTAGTAACCGAGGAACGCCGGCAGGACGTCCCGCTCGACCTCCTCGCGCGGCGTGGGCCTACCGCCAGTGACGTACTGCATGACCTCGGGGTCACTGTCGAGCTCGACCAGCAGGTCGACGTCGGCCGCCGTGAACCGGCGCAGCACCATCCGGTCGGTGCGCAGGAAGACATGCATGGCGCCGATCCTCGTCCGGCGGCACGGCGCGAACCAAGCCGTGCCGGGTTGAACCACTGCGTTCGGGCTGCGCTGCAACGGTGCCGGCTGCCCCTGCGATATGGGGTGACGAAAGGACGATGCCATGTCCGCCGCACCGCAGACCAGGTTCCGCTCCCTGACCGTGCTGCTCATCAGCAGGCTGACCGAGCTCGACCTGCGGTGGGTGTACGGCGTGGGGCCCGCCGGTGCGCGCTTCGTCGTCGACGGCGTCGAGCTGACCCCGGCCGAGGTGGCCGACCGGCACTTCGAGGGCGGGTGGGAGGCGGTGCTGGCAGCCCGGTGGCCGCGGAAACCAGCCGAAGCGAGCTCGGGTGCCGCTTCCAACGTCGACATCGGCCGATCGTCGCACTGACTCATCACGGGTGCGAGCTGCTGTCCTCGACGATCTCGGCGTCGACGATGTCGGTGACCGGGACGGCACCGTCGGGCGGGCACGTCTCGGCACGGGTGATGCCGTAGCGCTCCCGCAGGAACCGCTCGCGGTACAGGTGATCGGCATCGTCCACGATGCGCGACAGCAGCTTGGCGTTGAGCCCGGCGCCGATGACGATGCCCGCCACCGGGATCGCCTGCGCGAGTTTGCGCTGGGTGAGGCGCAGGCCGAGCCTGGCGTACACCTCGGCGACGACCCGGGTGATCACGTGTTCGTTGAGCTGCATCCAGCTGTGCTGGCGCGCGAAGGCGCCGGCGATCCGGTGCAGTTCGACGTAGGCGGCGTACTTCGCCGTGGCACCCACGGCGGTTCCCACGTCGAGGACGCCGAGCGCGAACAGGCGCTCCTCGGGCTCGTCGACGTCGTAGCCGTAGTAGGCGGCGATGTGCGCAATCGCCCGGTGGCTCGCGACGAGGACCGCGGCGGCGTCGGCGGCCAACGCGGCGACGGTCGTGCCCACTCCCGGT
Organism: Pseudonocardiaceae bacterium; assembly: GCA_035640155.1. Taxonomy (GTDB): domain Bacteria; phylum Actinomycetota; class Actinomycetes; order Mycobacteriales; family Pseudonocardiaceae; genus JALYQB01. Next base: position 5,352 of record DASQWR010000212.1, on the reverse strand, counting down.
GCGGCCCCCATGCCCGCGCCGGCCACCGCGCCACTGGCAGCCAGGATCTGGCCGCCGGAGACAGCGAGCCCGGCACCTGCGCCCTCAACCGTCGAGGCGGCGATGTACGCGAGGTCGAGGCGGGGCTTGACCCTGGTGATGTCGCTGAGATCGAGGCGGCGGATGTCATTGAGCGCCTGCACGTCGTGACCGCGCTTGCGGTACGCCGCGAGGATCGCCTCACGGCGGACGCTGGCGTGCGCGGCCCGGGCGCCGAGGTCGGTGAGGGCACGCAGGGCGTCGAGGAACAGGGTCTCGAACCGGTCGGCTCCGGAGAGGTTCTCGAGGCGATGCTTCGCCGCTACGCCTGCCCTGCTGACGCGGTCGCGCAGTCGCGCCGGGACACGCCGGCGGCCTTCGGTGCGCAGCCGGCGCTGCTTCCAGTCCTCGACGTCCTCGAACGCCGCGTCGTCGTCGGGTCTGCCCGCGGGGTTGCCCGGTGTGGTCATCGGTCCTCCTCGCTCGCTGGCCCGAGGCTAGCGTCACCGGCCTGGCCGGCAGGGGGGCACTCCGGCCGTACTCACACCGAGAAGGAGACGTCATGGATAGCGACCGTCCGCAGCGGGTGTTGACCGAGTGGAGGGCGTTCCTGGGCGCCGACCCGGTGGCGCCACGAGACGATCCGCAGAAACAGGTTGTCGAGTTGTTTCATCGGGTGGCCGCCTCGGTGCCTGCGTACCGCAAGTTCCTGGAGGACCACGACGTCGACCCGGGCATGGTACGCACGTTCGCGGACTTCCAGCGACTGCCGCTGCTGACCAAGGACACCTACCATCGGCGCTATCCACTGCCCGAGCTGTGCCGCCAGGGTCGCTTGGATGGCTGCGACATGATCGCGGTGTCCTCCGGCTCGACCGGGGAGCCGACCGTCTGGCCGCGTTCCCTTACCGACGAGCTGGGCGTGGCCGCCCGGTTCGAGCAGGTGTTCTCCGACAGCTTCGCCGCCGGGGAACGCAGTACGCTCGCGGTGGTCTGCTTCCCGCTGGGCACCTGGGTGGGCGGGCTCTACACCCTCGCCTGCACCCGGCACCTGGCCGCCAAGGGCTATCCCATCACGGTGGTGGCCACGGGCAACAACAAGGCGGAGATCCTGCGGGTGATCCCGGAGCTCGCTGCACACGTCGACCAGACCGTGCTGCTCGGCTACCCGCCGTTCCTCAAGGACGTGATCGACAGCGGGACCGCAGCGGGTGTCGACTGGCCCCGCTACGCGGTCAAGCTGGTGCTGGCCGGTGAGGTGTTCAGTGAGGAGTGGCGTGATCTTGTCGGCGGGCGGGCCGGGATGAGCGATGCCTGCTACGACTCGGCGTCGCTGTACGGCACCGCCGACGCCGGGGTGCTGGGCAACGAGACGCCGCTGTCCGTGTGCATCCGCCGTTTCCTGGCCGCCCGGCCGCACGCGGCCGAAGAACTGTTCGGCGAGTCGCGACTGCCGAGCCTGGTCCAGTACGACCCGGGCAGCCGGTTCTTCGAGACCCACCACGGCACGCTGGTGTTCTCCGGCGACAACGGGGTGCCGCTGATCCGCTATCACATCGCTGACGAGGGCGGCCTCCTCGGCTACGGCGAGATGCTCGCGTTCTGCGCCCGGCACGGCTTCGACCCGGTGGCCGAGCTGGGCACCGGCGCACGAGGCGTTCGTCCGTTGCCGTTCGTGTACGTGTTCGGCCGCTCGTTGTTCACCGTGTCCTACTTCGGTGCCAACGTGTACCCGGAGAACGTGACCGTCGGTCTGGAGCGACCGGCAGTCAGCGGCTCGGTCACCGGCAAGTTCGTGCTCGAGGTGGTCGACGACCCCGATGGCAACCGCCGCCTCCAGGTTGTCGTGGAACTCGCGCCTGGTGAGGTGAACGACCCGGGCCGTGAGCGTGCGATCGCGGAGTCGATCCGCGACGAGCTGTTACGGCTGAACAGCGAGTTCGCGCACTACGTGCCGGCGGAGTACCAGCTCCCGCGTGTGGTGCTGCGCCCGGCCGGCGACCCCGAGAACTTCCCGGTCGGAGTCAAGCACCGCTACACCCGGGGATGAGGCGGCACGCTCGACCGCCCGGTTCCCGTCGATGCCTTCGCACCGCAGGTGGGGTTCCGGCCCCGATGCCGGGCACCAGGTGACCGGCGAGGTAGGCATTTCTCAGCGCGAGCGGGACAGTGCTTGGGTCAGCGTCGTTGCGTCGAAACCGGTGGGGTCGAACTTTGCGGCATCGTCGAGTCCGAGCCACTCCAGTTTGGCTGGCGCGGTGTCGTTGGGCTGATGCGATCAGCCGACCCGCGGCCGGTCCTGCCCGGGACTGTCGGGCCTGCCCGCTACGGTGGCTGCTGTGCCGCACTACCCCCGGCTTCCGGTCGAGCTGCCGGTGAGCGTGCTCGGGAGCCAGCTCGACCTGATCGCGGCCGAGGAGACCGCCTGCGCGCCCTGTGGGGCGCCGGTGGTGAGCTGCGCTACCACGGCGACCTGGACGGTGAGGGCCTGCGGATCGCCGCCTACGTGATCGACAAGGCCGGGGCGGTGCCGTGGCGGATGTCCACCGCAGACTACGTCGATGCGGCCGGTGACCGCGGGCCGCCGGTCGGCCGAGTCACCGAGGCACCCCGGGATCCGCACCTGGCACCAGCGCTGGCGCACCGGGGCGTGTCGGTCCCGAGGAGCGGGTCGCGTGCCTGTTGCTCGACGACCTCGAGCTGCTGCTCCGCTGAGCCACCGGAGCTGGCCTGGGGTGGCGCATCTGGGTCGTGTCGGCCCATCCTGGACGAGGGTCCGCGATGCAAACGCCAGGGAAGAGGTCACTGATGCGCTCGATCTGGAACGGGGCGGTGTCCTTCGGGCTAGTCAGCGTGCCGGTGCGGGTGTACGCGGCAACGGCAAACCACGACATCCGGTTTCACCAGGTGCACGAGCTCGACGGCGGACGGATCCGTTACAAGCGCTTCTGTGAGGTGTGCGACGCCGAGGTCGCGCACGCGGACATCGTCAAGGGCTACGAGACCGAGGACGGCGAGCTGGTCACCCTCGACGACGAGGACATGGCCGGCCTGCCCGCCTCGACCGGCCGCGAGATCGAGGTCGTGGAGTTCGTCCCGGCCGAGCAGGTGGACCCGCTGCTGCTGGACCGCAGCTACTACCTGGAGCCGGATTCCAGGGCGGTCAAGCCCTATGCCCTGCTCCGGGAGGCGCTGCGCCAGGCCGACCGGATGGCGGTGGCGAAGGTGGCGCTGCGGCACCGGGAGACCCTCGCACTGCTGCGGGTCCGGGGCCAGGTGATCGTGCTGCAGACGATGTTGTGGCCCGACGAGGTCCGGGAGCCGGACTTCGAGACGCTGCGCGACGAGGTGGAGCTGCGACCGCAGGAGCTGCAGATGGCCGCATCCCTGGTGGGCACCATGGGGGGCGATTTCGACCCGACCCAGTTCGACGACGAGTACAAGAAGGCCGTCGAGGACCTGATCGACTACAAGCGGCAGCATGGCGGCACCCGCCCGGCACCGGCGGTGGCCGAGGCTGGCGGTGCACAGGTCTCAGATCTGCTCACCGCGCTGCAGCGCAGCGTCGAGGAGGCCCGCACCGGGCGCAAGCCTCCGAACAACCCCACCGGGCCGGGGCAGCGGAAGGTGGCCACCAAGCCGGGAGCGCGCAAGCCCAGCACTCGCAAGCCCGCCGCGAAGAAGACTCCCGACGAGTCAGACACCCCGAACAAGAGGGCCGGCGGGCGGTCCCAGCGCGGGACGTGAGGGGACGGTCGGCAACGCGACGCTCACCGCGGCCTGCGCCGAGCCACTGTGACACCGGCTGCGCCCAAGGAGAGCAGGGTTGCCGCGCCGGTGATCGGGAGGACTGCGCTCCCGGACACTCCGGTGCCGAGGAACCACGCCAGGAAAGGCCCGTACAGCGCTGCGGTCGCGGTCAGCACTCCCATACCGGTCCAGCGCAGATGGACTCGATGTCGGCTGGCCACCAGCAGGACGAGGCCGACGAGGGCATTCGGCAACCATCCCGATGCCATGACGTAAGGCCACGCCCACACGAAGACGAAGAGGACGAGCAGGGAGATCGCGTACACCGACCCGTGCCCGAGCGCGAACCAGCCGAACCGCGACCGCCCGCGGCGCACCGCGTCCGGCGCCGGCGGCGGGTGTGGCGGTGGATCAGCCGGCCGCCCTGGACGCATCATCGTCGGCTCAGTCCACCTGGGTCGCGCGCGGAAGGATGAGATCGCCCTCCGGACCGCCCTGCGGATAAGAGGTCCTCGGCAGCGGATTGTTGTACCAGGGGTCGCCGATCGGCGTGATGCCCACGCGCCTCTCCACCTCTCGCTCTCGCTCGCTGGGAACCTGATCCGGGTGGTAACGCTGGTTCCAGCGCTCAAGCTCGGTGGGATCCTGACCGACGGGTGCGGTGTCGAGCGGCAAGTTGGCGAGCGGACCCGCCAGGCCGGGGCCCCGGTCACCCTGGGGTCGCTGCAACAACGTGTCCGTCGACCCGTCCTGGTGCCGCTGGTAGAACTCCCATGATGGGTACGCGCCGACCCGGCCGTTGACCGACGCCGAGTCCGCACGGAGCCCAAACAAGTCGAAGACGTTCACCGCACGCCTCCGCCAAGGTCGTCGCCGATGCGACCGAGGTCACCCGCGACGCCGTCGTTGCTCTGCGGGTACTCCCGCGCGCTCTCCTGGAGCGCGACACCGATGCCAGTGATCAGGTCATCGATCGCCTGCAGGTCCTCGAAGCGAGTCTGCACCCAGCCGTGCCAGCGCTGCTGGAACCCGGCGACCGGCTCGACCGTGACCGGGGTGCGGGTCCGCGGCTTCACCACGCTTCCACCGCAAGAGGTGCAGGCAGGACCGGAGGCAGAGCTCGACGGTACGGAGCGGGGACGGCTGATCGAGTACCACGTGGCCGGTCCGCGGGGCATCGCCCACTACAAGGGGGACGTCGGTTCGGTGGAGCGGAAGGACGGGATCGCGCTCAGCGCCCACCGGACCCTCGGTGACCTGGTCAAGCCCACCCGACTCTACGTCGCGGAGGAGGGGACCGGCCGCCTGCTCGCCGTGGGCGAGAAGCCGGCGCTGGACGGCCTGGCGGTGGCTGCGGAGGCTGACCTGGGCGAGCCGGTGGAGTACCTCGGCGTGGACGCGACCCGGATCTACGCGGCGACCCGGAACAAGCTGGTGGTGCTTGAGACGGACAGCTACGAGGGCTACGACGACAACAAGTTCAGCATCGTCGACACCATCGACTTCAGGAGGCCCCTGGAGGGCGATGTGCTGCAGAGGGCACCGCTGTCGGGCCTGGCCGTCGGCGACGACCGGGTCTACCTG
>DASQWR010000211.1:0-43803 GCA_035640155.1 Pseudonocardiaceae bacterium | reverse complement strand
CCGCGCCCCAGCCAGGCACAACCCAAGGGACTCGACGCCGATCAGGGTGATGTGGGTCTCGTCGGCATCAACATGGTAGGCGACCTGCTCGGCGGGGTCGACTGCGCAGACCGCACCGTCGGTGTCGTCGATGATCTGGAGGGACTTGCGAGCGAACTCGACGATTCGGTGCACCTGATTGGCGACGCTATCCTGGATGGCAGCGTATCTCTCGGGGTGGACCTGGCAGTACAGCGTCGGAGCATCCAGCTTGTCGGCGGACCGACGGTCTGTGGTTTGGACGGTCCACCAGGACCCGAAGTACTGTGTGATCCAGTTGGTGACGGCTTCGTCATCTGCCGTGACCTCGACGGTGGCGGGTCCGGCACTGACCCGCACTAAATGCAGCGGGGTTGCGGTGGGCAACGGGATGCTCCTTCCTGGGGTCCTAGAGCTGGGCTTGGACGTGGTCGTAAAGGGCGCCAAGCCGGCGTTCGCTGGTGATGAGGGCGGCCCGTTCGGCCGGGGCGTGTCCGGGCGGGTCGTTCCAGTACCGGCCAGCGACGAACTGCAGCCGCTGGCCGACGTACACTCCCGCCGGTGGCGACGGAGAGTTCCTCGTGGCCGTCGGCGAGCCCGAGCAGTTTGACGACGGTGGACAGCACTGCTCCAGCTGGGCCGTGCTGGGTGCGGTCCATACCGGCCGTGATGCGGGGAGATCGCTGATGTAGCTGCGCCCAGATGTGGTCGAGCGGTAGCTGCACCGGCTGGTGGTACACGCGGGTTGCGTGCGCGCAGATGACGGCGGTCTCACCGTGCTCACCGAGCACCGACCCGGCCACTGCGGTAATGGGCACCGCGAGATGCTCCGCGGTCAGCGTGCGGTAGCACGCGGAGTCGAGGTTGGATCCGACGCCGAGCACCGCGGCATTGCTGTGCTTGGCGAAGATCCGGCTCGTCACGTCGACCGGATTGGTCACCGTACCACCGCCCAGGGAAACGTTCGAGCTGGTGGGCGAGGTCGGCGACCAGTGAAGCGTTGGGTAGCAGCCCACCCCGCCGGTCCTGAGCGGTGTTCGTGAACCGCGCCCGGACGCACACGATGAGCAGCGCGGCGTCGAGCAGCTCGCGCGGATGTTCGACGGCCTCGATCCGGATTGGAATGTGCTGGGTGGCGGCCAGGTCCGCAGCGTCGATGGCCAAAGCGGTGCTCTCCACCGGTCGGCGGCTGTTCACCAGGACGGTGGAGGCGACACCGGCCGTGACCACGGCGGCGGTCACCGCGCGCCCGACTCGGCCCGCGCCGACAATGCCGAGGGTGGTCGGGCGGGGCAGGGGCTTCACCGGATTGCTCCGTTCGCTGCGCGGGCGAGCTGGCCGCAGCCATGTAGGGCGACAGCCCAGGCATGCGCGGGGTCGGTGACAAGATGCGCGGCGATGTCGGTGGCCAGTGCGAGCAGCGGCCGGGCTTGGGCGGCGGCCGCCTGAGCCAGCGGTTGGCCGTGCCATCGCGCGGGTCGACCTCGCGATTGCACTGGCGCAAGACTCTGAGCCGGAGGAGGCATCGTCCATAGGGCTCGAAGCGCTGGACATTTGTGCCAGCCGGATGACGCTCCTGCTAGAAGGCGAATCGAGGAGCTGATGGCGGCCTTGGGCCCACTTACCGAGCCATGTGTGATCGAGCTGAAGGAGCGGTGGCGGTGGATCTCCGGCTAGCGGGCAAGGCCGCGCTCGTCACGTGCGGCAGTCGTGGTATCGGCCGGGCGATCGCGCTGCGGCTGCCTGGTGAGGGCTGCGCGGTAGGGATCTGTGCGCGGGGCTCCGAGGACCTCGACCAGGCCGTTGAGGAGTTACGGGAGCACGGCGTCTAGGCGTGTGGCGTCGTCGCCGACGTCGGGCGGGAGGGCGACGTCGAGCGCTTCGTCGCGGAGGCCACCCCCGCGCTCGGTCGGATTGATCTGCTGGTGGCGAATGCGGGCTCGACGGCTGGGGGAAGGTTTCTCACCTCAACCGAGGACTGGCAGGAGACCTTTGAGCACAATGTCGGGCACGCCACTCGGGCGATCCGGGCTTGCGTGCCGCATATGCAACAGGCAGGCGGGGGTTCGGTGGTCATCATCGCGTCGATCTCCGGTTGGAAACCCGCACCTCCCCCCAGTACGGCGCAGCCAAGGCGGCGGAGATCTACCTCGCGATAGAGCTCGGGCGCGAGCTGGCTCCCGAGCGGATCCGGGTGAACGCCGTCAGTCCTGGCTCGATCCTGTTTCCCGGAGGCGGGTGGGACTCACTTCGCGAGCGGGATCCCGAGCGCTTCGAGCGGTTCATCGAGCGGGACCTCCCGTTCGGCCGTCTTGGTACGCCCGAGGAGGTCGCCGATGTCGTCGCGTTCTTGCTCTCCGAGCGGGCCAGCTGGATCAGCGGTACCCAACATCCGCGTAGACGGAGCCCAGGGCCGCGCGAGCGCCTCTGCCTGGTAACCCCGCTCCACGTGGTACAGCCTCACCGGCGGCCCAGGTCCGGCTCAGGCCCGTCGGCTGGGTGCTCGGAGCGCACACCGGCTTCGCGCCCGACACTCGACCGACGAGCGCTGGGCCGGGTCAGCGCTCGATGTCGCGTCGGATGAACGCTTCCACGGCGTCGTAGGCATCGGAGTCGGAGTACTGCTCGGGCGGTGACTTCATGAAGTAGGACGACGCCGACAGGATCGGCCCGCCGATGCCCCGGTCGAGCGCGATCTTCGCGGCCCGCACCGCGTCGATGATCACGCCCGCCGAGTTCGGCGAGTCCCACACCTCGAGCTTGTACTCCAGGTTCAGCGGGGTGTCGCCGAAGGAGCGGCCCTCCATCCGCACGTAGGCCCACTTCCGGTCGTCGAGCCACGGCACGTGGTCCGAGGGCCCGATGTGGACGTCGGCCTTGCGCATCTCGTGCGGGATCTGCGACGTGACCGATTGCGTCTTGGAGATCTTCTTCGACTGGAGGCGCTTGCGCTCCAGCATGTTCATGAAGTCCATGTTGCCGCCGAAGTTGAGTTGGTAGGTGCGCAGCAGCTCCACCCCGCGGTCCTCGAACAGCTTCGCCATCACCCGGTGTGTGATGGTCGCGCCGACCTGGGACTTGATGTCGTCACCGATGATCGGCAGCCCCGCGGCCTCGAACTTCGCCGCCCACCCCGGGTCGGAGGCGATGAACACCGGCAGCGCGTTGACGAACGCCACCCCCGCGTCCAGAGCGCACCGGGCGTAGAATCGGTCCGCATCCTCGGAGCCCACCGGCAGATACGAGACGAGCACGTCGACCTCGGCCTCCCGCAGTGCCGCGACGACATCCACCGGGTCCTCGTCGGACTCGGTGATGATCTCCCGGTAGTACTCGCCGAGACCGTCGCGGGTGTGGCCGCGTTGCACGGTGACGCCCAGCGGTGGCACGTCGCAGATCTTGATCGTGTTGTTCTCGCTGGCCACGATGGCCTCGGACAGATCCCGGCCGACCTTCTTGGCGTCCACGTCGAACGCGGCGACGAACTGCAGATCGCGAACGTGATAGTCACCGAACTGCACGTGCATCAGCCCGGGGACCCGCTGGGTCGGGTCGGCGTCGCGGTAGTAGTGGACGCCCTGCACGAGCGACGCGGCGCAGTTGCCGACGCCCACGATGGCCACCCGCACCTCACCGACACGTCCCCGATCAACGCGGCCTTCGCCCATGGTCGGCTTCTCCCTTGTTGTCCGAATGGTCAGAAGTGGCGGTATGCTCGGGCGTGTCCGCCCGTTCGTGCGCGATGAGCTCGTTGAGCCAGCGCACCTCACGCTCGCTGGTGTCCAGGCCCATCTGGTGGAGCTCCCGGGTGTAGCGGTCGATCTGGTCGCCGGCCCGGGCCAGCGCCGCACGCAGTCCCTCCCGGCGTTCCTCGACCCGCCGGCGCCGGCCCTCGAGGATCCGTATCCGGACCTCGGCCGGCGTCCGGGAGAAGAACGCCAGGTGCACCCCGAATCCGTGGTCCTCCCAGGCCTGCGGCCCAGCGTCGGCCAGCAGCTCCGCGAAGCGCTCCTTACCCTCCGCGGTGAGCTGGTAAACCCGCCGGCCGCGGCACCCCCAGGACCGGTCGCTGCCGTCGTCCTCCTCGACGATCAGCCCGGCGCGTTGGAGCCGGCGCAAGGTCGGGTACAGCGATCCGAACGAGAAGGCGCGAAACGCACCGAGCAACCCGGTGAGCCGCTTGCGCAACTCGTAGCCGTGCATGGGCGCCTCGTGCAGCACGCCGAGCACGGCGAACTCCAACACGGGACACCTCCTCCACGGCAGCGATGCGTGAGGCCACTATATCGGGTCGATACATCAGCGTGGCACGAACGGGGGCACCCTGGGCGACGCGAATGTGGCGAAGCTCCGAGGAGGACGCGGCCAGGTCGGCAGAGCGTGATCAATACGGGTCCGAACGTCGCATCCGGGCCCTCGCATCCGTTGCGTACCCTGTCAGCGTGCGGACCCAGCGGCAGGTGGTGGACTACGCGTTGCAACGCCGCGCGTTGCTCGCCGAGGTCTACTCCGGCCGTGTCGGGGTGATGGAGGTCTGCGACGCGAACCCGTACCTGCTGCGGGCGGCGAGGTTCCACGGCGAACCCAGCGCCATCACCTGCCCGGTGTGCCGCAAGGAACCCCTCACGCTGGTGTCCTGGGTCTATGGCGACGCTCTCAAGCATGCCGCCGGCTCGGCCCGCACCCGCGAGGAGCTGACCCGGATGGCGGGCATGTTCGAAGAGTTCAGCGTGTACGTCGTCGAGGTCTGCCGCACCTGCAGCTGGAACCATCTCGTGCAGTCGTACGTACTCGGGACACCGGGTGTGGGCAGCCGAGGGACCCGCCGGAGGACCGCGGCGGAGTGAGCGGCGTGTCCGGCGGGCGCGCCCGGCGCCCCGACTGTCCCGCTTGGGACCCCGGTCGAGACACTGACCATCCGAGACATGCGTACCGAGGAGCACCCCGGGACGGGGAACCGGTATGGGAGGCCAACGCGTGAGCGACGAAGGACGCAAGAGCGGACGGCGGCCGTGGGAGGCCGATGTGGACGTCCCACCGGAGCGCTTCCCGAGCCCCGGGCGGCCACCCCGTCGACCGGTGCCGGCTCCGCCATCCCAGGATCGGCAACCCCAGGCGATCTACCCGACCGAAGCAACCATGCCGGTCGGCTCGCCGGTCGGTGGCCATCGTCCGGGCTGGCGTCCCGGCTCCCCGCTCCCGGTCCCGGGTGGCCCGTCGCAGCGGTCCGCTCCGCCGGGGCCAGGTCCGGGCTACCCGCGGCGGCAGCACGAGCCCGAGCTGCTCACCCACGTCGACCCCATCGACCGCACCCCGCCGTCTCCAGTGGACGCGGTCGGGAACCACGGCGGAAGCAGCGAGGGTGGCGGCGGGAACAACCGCGGCGGGAACAACCGCGGCGCGAGCAATCAGCGCCAGCACGGTTGGCGCCGGTTCAGGCACGTCGTGCTCGTCGCGTGCCTGCTCGGGGTCCTGGTTCCGATCGCGGCGTTCCTCGTCGGCTGGGTGGTCTATGACGTGCCCCCGCCGGCGGCGTTGTCGGCCGAGCGCAAGCAGGTCACCACGCTGTACTACTCCGATGGCCAGACCGAGATCGGGCGGTACGTCCCCGAGGAGGGCAACCGCACTGAGGTGCCCCTCGACCGGGTGCCCCTGCACGTGCAGGACGCGGTGCTCGCCGCCGAGGACCGCAGCTTCCGTTCGAACCCCGGCTTCGACATCATCGGCATCGGCCGCGCGGCGTGGAAGCAGCTGACCGGTGGCTCCGGTGGCGGCTCGACGATCACCCAGCAGTACGTGAAGGTCGCGACCGGGGACGATGCGGTCAGTTACCTGCGCAAGTACCGCGAGGTGATCGTCGCCGCGAAGATGACCAAGGAGAACTCCAAGGACCAGATCCTGGAGGACTACCTCAACACGATCTACTTCGGCCGCGGCGCCTACGGCGTGCAGGCCGCGAGCCAGGCGTACTTCGGCAAGGACGTGCAGGATCTCAGCGTCTCGGAGGGCGCCATGCTCGCCGGGGTGATCCAGTCGCCGTCGCGGTCGGACCCGGCGAAGAACCTCGATCAGGCGCAGGCCCGGTGGAACTTCGTACTCGACGGCATGATGGCGGAGGGGTGGCTGCCTGCCGCGGAGCGCGCCACGCTCCAGTTCCCGATCACCCTCCCGCCCGACAAGGCGGTGCCGGGCTCCCCGGGCGACGACCGGGCGCACATCATCGACAAGGCCCTCGCGGAGCTCGAGGCGCAGGGCTTCAGCCGGGACCAGCTCGCGGTCAACGGTGGCCGGGTCGTCACCACCGTCGACGCCGGCGCCCAGGAAGCGGCCCGCGACGCCGTGTTGACCGAGCTCGACGGCCAGCCGGAGAACCTGCACTCGTCGTTGGTGGCGATCAACCCGCGCAGCGGCGGGGTCGTCGCCTACTACGGCGGCCAGGATGGGGTGGGCTTCGACCTCGCCGGCGGCCCCGCGTGGAACCCCGGATCGTCGTTCAAACCCTTTGCGATGCTCGCCGCCCTGGAGCAGGGCATCGGCGCCAACGCGGTGTTCAACGGGACCTCCCCCCTGGAGGTCGGTGGCGTCGAGTACTCGAACTCTGAGAGCGCCAGCTTCAACGCCCTCACGCTGCGCGAGGCGATGACCCAGTCGGTGAACACCACGTTCGTGCAGCTCACGGACGAGGTGGGCGCGGACGCGGTGCGCGACGCGGCCATCTCAGCCGGGATCCCGGCTGAGATCGAGGGCCGGAAGTCACTCGTCGAGGCCGACAACCAGCAGCCCGGTCTGGGCATCACGCTCGGCCAGTACCCGGTGCACACCATCGACATGGCCAGCGCGTACGCGACATTCGCGAACGACGGAATGCGCAACGAGCCCTTCTTCGTCCGCGAGTACGTCGACTCCGACGGCGCCGAGCTCTATGAGCACCGGCCCCACCCGCAGCCGGCGTTCGACGAGTCCGACCTCCAGCGCAACACCCAGCTGGCCCGCAACGTCACCGCGACCCTCACCGGGGTGGCGGATGCCTCCGGGACTCCGCTGGACGGCGGCCGCGAGGTGGCCGCGAAGACCGGTACCCACCAGCTGGGTGACAGCGGCAGCAACGCCGCGGCGTGGATGATCGGGTACACCCCCTCGATCTCCACCGCAGTGTGGGTCGGCGACCCGGCCAACACCGCGATCGTCAACGCGGGCGGTGAGGACGTCTTCGGCCGCGGCCTGCCGGGGCAGATTTGGCAGCGGTTCATGGACGACTACCTGGAGGACCGGGAGGAGGAGACCTTCCCGCCGGTGGAGCTGCTGGGTGGCGCGGCCGGCCCGGCGGCCGACGAGATGGTGTCGCAGAACGCCGACAACGGGGGGCCGGAGACGACCGAGACGCCGCTGCCGCCCGGCGAGCCGGTTCCGGGCTCCGATGCCGAGCTCACGGAGACCGACGACCTCATCGGCGACTGCTTCCCCTTCGACTGCGGCGACCTGGAGCCAGAGCCGACCGATGCGGTCGAACCGCAGCCAGGGCGGCCGCCGAGGGACGGCGACGAGTTGCCAGCTCCCCCGGAGCCCGGCGCTTCTCCGAAGGATTGACACCGCCGGCTGACCGACATCGATCCGTGGCCGACGCGACAGTGCACCAGTCGGTGTCTGCGTCGGACCGGGTGGTTCCGTCCTGGGCCGAACCGCTGGCCCGGCAGGCCAGTGCGGTCGTCGGGGGCCCGCTGGGCCGGCACGCGGTGGTCGGCCGGCACTGGTTCTGGACACCGCTGCGCGTGGTGCTGCTGTTCGCCACGCTGACCTTGGCCGCATCCTGGCTGGCCAAGTCACCGTGCCTGCAGACCTACACCGACGAAACCGGCGCGCAGCAGCTCGACTGGCGAGACGCCCGCCAGTACAAGGCGGCCTGCTACTCCGACACCGTGCCGCTGTACACCGCCGAGCAGCTGGACCGCCCGGGGCTGGCCGGCTTCCCCTATGCGACGTCGTGGGTCGAGAACCCGGGCGCGCCCGACGAACAGGTGCGGTACATGGAGTACCCGGTGATCACCGGGCTCTTCCAGTGGGTCAACGCCCAGATCGCACAGGCCTGGACAGCTGTCGAGTGGCTGCCGGGCTCGCTGGCCGTCGTCGTGTACTTCGACGTCACGGCATGGTGGCTTGCGCTGGCCTGGTTGGTGACGGTGTGGGCACTGGTGCTGCTGTGCCGGGGACGGCCGTGGGACGCCGCACTCGCGGCACTGTCCCCCCTGGTGCTGGTGCACGCGTTCACCAACTACGACGCGCTGGCCACCGCCGCAGCCACCACGGGCCTGCTCGCCTGGGCCCGCCGACGTCCGGTGCTGGCCGGGGTGCTGTTCGGTGTCGGCGGCGCCGCGAAGCTCTACCCGCTGTTCCTGCTCGGGCCGCTCCTCGTGCTGTGCCTGCGCGCCGGGCGGTTGCGTGACGGGTTGCACACCACCGCAGCCGCAGTGCTCACCTGGGCTGCGGTGAACGCCCCGATCGCGTTGCTCCTTCCCGCCGGGTGGTGGGAGTTCTTCCGGCTCAACCGGGATCGCCCGGCCAACCCGGAATCGATCTACAACATCCTCGCCACGTTCACCGGCTGGCCGGGCTTCGACGGGGCGCTCGGCCCCGGCGAGGCGCCCGTCGTGCTCAACGTCGTCACCCTGCTGCTGTTCGGCTCGGCCTGCGCCGCCGTCGCGTGGGTGGCGCTCGCGGCACCTACCCGCCCACGGCTGGCGCAGCTGTGCTTCCTGGTGGTGTGCGCGTTCCTGCTCGTCAACAAGGTGTGGAGCCCGCAGTACTCGCTGTGGCTGGTGCCACTCGCGGTGCTCGCGCTGCCTCGGTGGCGGCTGTTGCTGGCCTGGATGGTGCTGGACGCGCTGGTCTGGATACCGGCGATGGCCTTCTTCCTCGGAACCGAACGCGACGGGCTGCCGGTGCAGTGGTTCCTCGGCGCGGCGCTGGTGCGCGACGCGGTGGTGGTCGGGCTCTGCGTGCTGGTGCTGCGCGAGATCTGGCGGCCGGACCGCGACGTGGTGCGTGCCGGGCCGTCGGGTGCCAGGTCGTCGGACCTCGCCGACCCGCACGGCGGCGTGCTCGACGGCGCCCCGGACGTCGTGGTGCTGCGCCCCGGACGTCGTCGTGCTGCGGACCGGAGCGTCGAGCGATCGAAGGGGCGACTTGATGGTACTGCGGACCACTCGAAGTAAGGACCTGCGGAGACTATCGGGCTCAACCAGTTTGACGTACCGTCGTCACGACCAAGTGCAGCTCGTGGTAATGAGACTGGAGGCCCAATGACTGACAGAGGTAGGGCGACCGTGGTCACCGGCGTTGCCGCGTTGCTGTTCGGCGCAAGCGCATCCTTCGGAGCCGGCACCGCCATCGCCGCCCCGCTGATTGCACCGTGCGGAGGAAGCGTACAGGGCGCTGCGGGGACCCCTGTTGCCGTTCGCCTGGCGGGCGCCGAGTTGGTCACGATCGGCCAGGTGCCGGCCTCTGGATCAGCGGTGCTGAGCGCCGCGAGGGCGCCGCTGCTCGGAGGCGTCTGCAGGGTGACGGCCACCGCGGTCAAGGCGGTGGAACCCGTCACCGCGCCGGTGCAGGAGGTCGTGGCGCCGGTCGGCGATGCGGTGGGTCTCCCGGTCGGACCCGCGCCCGCCGCGCCCGCGCCCGCCACGGTGCAGCGACCGCAGTCGGACGCCGTGCCCGATCCGGAGACCGCCGCGATCGCCGCGCCCGCCGCACCCGCAGCCGCGCCTGCCGCAGTGCAGCCCTTCGGACCTGTCCTGGCGGCAGGCTTCGTCCCGCAACTCGGCTCCGACTTCGGGCAGATGTCGTTCTACGACTACTCGCGGCTCTTCTCCGCCAGCCCGAGCGCATTCGGCTCCATATCGTCCTCACCGGACCTGTTCGGCAGCTCCCCCTCCTTCGGCATCCTCGGTGCCGAGGAGGCTGCCGGCGCCGCCCAGGACGTCGCCGCGGCGGGCCGGGCGCAGGCGCTTCCGACGCAAGGCACCGATCGGGTGGCGCTGCCGGTGCTCGCTGCGGTGCTGGCGCTCTCCGCCGTCGCCGCGGCGCTGGTGCGCAGCTGGGTGCACGGAGCGACCCGACGGGCCTGATCTGTCCCTTCCCGAACGACCAGCGGACCCCGCGAGCACCACGCGGGGTCCGCTGCTTGGTATCCTCGTCCGATCGTCGCGCGGGCGGTTGTCGAATCCCGGCGTGACGACGAGGCCCCTCCTGCCGCGGAGAGCCCGCGGCCGATTCCAGTCCACAGGAGGTGAGTGGTCTTCATGCGTCATTACGAGATGATGGTCATCCTCAACCCGCAGCTCGACGAGCGCACCGTGGCCCCCTCGCTGGACGGCCTGCTCGGTGTCGTCACCGCGCAGGGCGGTTCGGTCGAGAAGGTCGAGGTCTGGGGCAAGCGCCGGCTGTCGTTCGAGATCGCCAAGCACACCGACGGCATCTACGCGGTGGTCGACGTGACCTGCGAGCCGGACACCGTGGCCGAGCTGGATCGCCAGCTCTCGCTCAACGAGTCGGTGCTGCGGACCAAGGTGCTGCGGCGCGAGCCGAAGACCGCGGCGCGGCGGGGCGCTGCCTGATGGCGGGCGAGACCGTGATCACGGTGGTCGGCAACCTCACCGCCGACCCCGAGCTGCGCTTCACCGCGTCCGGCGCGGCCGTCGCCAACTTCACGGTGGCGTCCACCCCGCGCACCCTCGACCGCCAGAGCGGCGAGTGGAAGGACGGAGATGCCCTGTTCCTGCGCTGCAACATCTGGCGGCAGGCCGCCGAGAACGCTGCCGAGTCGCTCACCCGCGGCATGCGGGTGGTCGTTCAGGGCCGGCTGCGGCAGCGCTCCTTCGAGACCCGCGAGGGCGAGAAGCGCACGGTGGTCGAGATGGAGGTCGACGAGGTCGGCCCGTCACTGCGCTACGCCACCGCCAAGGTCAACAAGGTCAGCCGTCAGGGCGGCGCATCGGGCAGTGGAGGCTATGGCTCCGCTGGCTCTTCTGGGTCCGCTTCGGACGATCCGTGGAGCTCCGCACCCTCGGTCGGCAACGGCGCACCCGCCAGCTCCGGTGGCCACGACGACGAGCCTCCGTTCTGACCACTGGGTGCAGGTGGCCCGTTCCACCACCTCGCTCGCACGAACCACTCAGGAGTTCCCACTCATGGCCAAGCCGCCCATCCGAAAGCCAAAGAAGAAGATCTGCATCTTCTGCAAGGACAAGGACCTCGCGATCGACTACAAGGACACCGGGCTGCTGCGGAAGTACATCTCCGACCGCGGCAAGATCCGTGCTCGCCGGGTGACCGGAAACTGCAGCCAGCACCAGCGAGACATCGCCATCGCGGTCAAGAACTCCCGCGAGGTAGCCCTGCTGCCCTACACCTCGACCGCCCGCTGAAACCGGAGAGGAGTCGTCACGTGAAGATCATTCTCACCGCCGACGTGCCGAATCTCGGTGGCCCGGGCGACCTGGTCGAGGTGAAGGACGGCTACGGCCGCAACTATCTGGTCCCCCACGGCATGGCCATCGTGGCCACCCGCGGTGCCGAGAAGCAGGTCGCGTCTATCCGCCGCGCCCAGGAGACGCGCCAGATTCGGGATCTCGCCCACGCCCGGGAGGTGGCAGCGTCACTGACCGGGCTCGGCACGGTGGTCTTGACGGCCAGGGCCGGCCAGAAGAAGGGCGCCCAGAAGAAGGGTGCCCAGCAGACGGCAACCCAACTGACGGCGACCCAACCGACGGCGCCGAGCGGCGGAAAGCTGTTCGGATCGGTCACCCCAGCCGACGTGGCCGCCGCCGTCCGCTCAGCCGGCGGCCCGGTGCTGGACAGGCGCACCGTCGATATCGGCGCGCCGATCAAGTCCACCGGCACCTACGACGTCACCGTGCGGCTGCACCCCGAGGTCTCGGTGACCGTCCCGGTCGAGGTGCAGCCCGCAGGTTGAGCCGCCGCTGCGCCCTGTGAGTAGTGCCGGCGTCAGTTGCAGGCACGTCGCGTCAGCCGGCGGGTAGCGGAACACGTAGAGCCCGAAGTCACGATCGCTGGCGAGCACGTACTTGGTCCCGTGCTCATCGTGCCAGACCTCGACGCCCCAGAAGTTGTTGCCGCCCTCGTCGATGAAGGCACTGACCTCGGTCAGCCCGTTCCGTCCGTACTCCACGACCCGCAATCCGCCTGCGTAGTAGGAGAGGTAGGCGACCTCGGTGTCGGGGTCCATGGCCACCTCGTGCACGGAGAGGTCACCGGAGCCCAACGCGTACGTCGGGTCCTGTGATTCCTCGATCGCGTAGGTGTCGAGCTGCTTGATGGAGCCCTCTCGACCCACCTGCTTCGGGATCTTGGTCTCGAACAGCCGCACATAGCCCCAGCCGTCGAAGGTCCCCACGATGGTGGTCGCCGCGCTGGTGCTGGTCGCTGGCGTCGGGGTGGTGCAGGCGGTCTCCGGGGCAGCGCCCTCGACGCCGAGCAGTTGCAGCCCGGTGGTCCGCCCGACATAGAGGAACGGGATGCTGCCCACCGAGGCCATGCTGATCAGGGCATCGCAGTCCGGTGCGGCCGCGCCGAAGACCAGCCCAGCGGCGTAACCCGCGGCGGCGGCGTTGTCCAGCTTCACCTGGAACGGGCAGACCCCGCGTTCGATCAGTGCGGTGCCAGAACCGGCCGGCAATGGTCCGCAGCCCTGTCCGACGAACGTGGTGGGCCCGCTCACGGCTGCATCCTCCGTGATCGGCGGTGTGCCCCCGGCCCGCAGCGCGGCGTACTCGGTGCCCTGGTGCGGCCCTGAGTCGATCGTGGCCCTGATGCGGAACGGGGCGAAGTCCTCGTCGGTGCCGATAATGAACTTGTGGTTCGGGGAAAGCTCCGACTGGTGCGCGTTACCCTCGGGCGAGATCCCCCGGCCGCGTTCTAACTGCTCCTCGTCGAACTCGGCAAAGTCGCTCTCGGCAACCAGCGAGACGGCTCGCGGGTCGGTGACGTCGAGCAGGACGTAGCCGCCGTCCCAGTAGTTCATGTTCATCACGTAGCGCTTGCCGACCTGGTACACGTCCATATCGTGGCTGAAGACCTGGGTCAGGGTGTCCGGGCTCTGCTGGTCGACGCCGAACAGGGCGACGAGGTCCAGCGTGTCGTTCACCAACACCGGGTGGCGGGGGTTGGTGATGTCCATGATGTCGACGTTGGTGCTCTCCTCGTTGTCCACGAGCACCACGTAGGTCCGGCCGTCGAGGTCGCTGGTCCACACCCGCATGGAATGGGTGGTGTTCGGGGCGGGGTCGGTACCACCGTCGGCGTTGGTGAAGTCGCCGGTGTGCAGGGTCAGCGGCTGGGGGGCCCTGGGGTTCGAGACGTCCCACAGCGAGATGCCCCCGGCCTTGGTGGGGTCGACGATCTGCGCCGGGTCGCAGGTCTCGTTCTGGTGCACCAGCAGGTCACCGCGGAAGAACGAGTTGGCCATCGGCACCACCTGAATGCCCTCGCCGGCGTAGCTGCCCGGGCTGGTGGGGATGAACGCGTCAGTCACCTCGGTCGGGTTCACCGGGTCGGAGATGTCCATCACGTGCACCCCGCCGGCCTGGCAGGTCGGGGCGTTGAACGCGTTGAGGTAGGCGTAGTCGCCGTAGCCGGTGACGTCGGCGACGCGGCCGGTGTTGCCCGCGCCGGACGGGTTGGTCACCTCACCCTTGCCGACGAGCTCGATGTCGCCGTCGTGACGAGCGGGCAGGTGGCCCTCGTCGCCCTCGTGCTGCTTGGCCTCGCTGACCACCCCCTCGCCCGGGAAGAGCTCTGTGCCGCCACCCCCGTGGTCCGGGTGCGCGATGCCGGTGCCGGGGACGAGGCAGATCAGTGCCATCGCAGCGGCGGCGACCACACCGGCTCGGCCGCGCGGGTGCTGGCGTCGTGGCTCCACGTGTCCTCCCGTGCGTCTCCGGGCGACCCTCAGGGGCGTGGTGGGTAACCCGCTGAAGCGACACTAGGCAGACGACAACGTGCTCGTCACCCCTGAACGCTCGGCGGCGGCGGCGGGCTTGAAGCGGCCAAACGGGTGGCGGTGTGCGACACGCCGGGGGTGGCTCATGGACGGGACACGCCGAGCCGCTGGCACTGATTCTGTCCACAGCCCAGACACCAGCGCTGCGCTGCGGTAATGGCTGCGATCGGCGAGTTGCCCCCAGGTTGTCCCCACCTGTACAGGGGATCGTGGGGACCCCGGGAGCGCCGCTTGGCCGGCGGTCCCCAGCCTGTCCCCAGGCTGAAGACTGGAGTGCTTGCCCGGGGTACTTAAGGCGGCCTAACCTCCGCCCTCGCGCCGTCTCGGGTCGCGTCGGCCGTTGTGTCAGGACTGGAGTGTCGGAGGTCTCGGATAGAACAGGAGTTCGAGTTTCATTGGCCGTTCGGGGACCGGGTCGAGAGGGGCAGGTGGCGGTGCAGTGGCACTGGTGGACGACCGCGGGACCCAGGTCGGAGGTCAGTTCGACCGGCAGCCGCCGCAGGACATCACCGCGGAGCAGTCGGTCCTCGGCGGGATGCTGTTGTCCAAGGACGCCATCGCCGATGTCGTGGAGGTGCTCCGCCCCGGTGACTTCTACCGGCCGGCGCACCAGGCGGTGTACGACTGCGTGCTGGACCTCTACGGGCGCGGCGAGCCGGCCGACCCGGTCACCGTCTCAGCTGAGCTCGAACGGCGCGGCGAGCTGGGTCGGGTCGGAGGGGCGCCCTACCTGCACACCCTGATCGCCACCGTGCCCACTGCGGCGAACGCCGGCTACTACGCCGAGATCGTCGCGGAGAAGGCGGTGCTGCGGCGGCTGGTCGAGGCGGGCACCCGCATCGTGCAGCTCGGCTATCACGGGGCGGAGGGCGCGGAGGTCGACACCGTGGTCGACCGGGCCCAGATGGCGATCTACGACGTCACCGAGCGGCGGATGAGCGAGGACTACGTCGCGCTCGAGGAGCTGCTCCAGCCCACGATGGACGAGATCGACGCGATCGCATCGCACGGTGGCGCGGCGTCCGGCGTCCCCACCGGGTTCGCCGACCTCGACGCTGTCACCAACGGCTTGCACCCGGGACAGATGGTGGTCGTCGCGGCGCGGCCGGGGTTGGGCAAGGCGCTGGCCCTGGACACGGCGTTACCCACCCCGGACGGGTGGAC
The DNA here is from genome assembly GCA_035640155.1 of Pseudonocardiaceae bacterium. GTDB lineage: Bacteria > Actinomycetota > Actinomycetes > Mycobacteriales > Pseudonocardiaceae > JALYQB01. The sequence goes on along the minus strand of DASQWR010000211.1, from coordinate 28,607 downwards.
CACAATGGGCCAGGTCGCCGTGGGCGATCAGCTGCTCGACGCGTCGGGCTGTCCCACGACGGTGGTGGCAGCCACCGCGGTGATGGTCGACCGACCATGTTTCCAGGTCGAGTTCTCGGACGGCTCGGTGATCGTCGCTGATGCCCAGCACCAGTGGCTCACCGATACCCGCAGGTCCCACCGCTCCCCGTGGGCCGGTCCCGAGATCCGCACCACCGAGGAGCTCGCTGCGACGCTGCGCTGCACCGCAGCCGGCCGCCGGCTGAGCCACTCGGTGCGCACCCGGTCCGGTCACCGGTACATCACCGGCGTCCGCCCGGTGTGCAGTGTCCCGGTGCGCTGCGTGCAGGTCGATAACGCCGAGCACCTCTACCTCGCCGGTCGGTCGATGATCCCGACGCACAACTCGACACTGGGGCTGGACTGGGCGCGTTCGTGCTCGGTGAAGCACGGGATGTCCAGCGTCGTCTTCTCGTTGGAGATGAGCCGCACCGAGATCGTGATGCGGCTGCTCTCCGCGGAGGCACGCATCCAGCTCTCCGCCATGCGCTCCGGTCGGATGAGCGACGACGACTGGACCCGGCTGGCCCGGCGGATGGGCGAGATCAGCGAGGCCCCGCTGTTCATCGACGACTCGCCGAACATGACGATGATGGAGATCCGGGCCAAGGCCCGGCGGCTCAAGCAACGCAACGACCTCAAGCTGATCGTGCTCGACTACCTGCAGCTGATGACCTCGGGCAAGCGGGTCGAGTCCCGCCAGCAGGAGGTCAGCGAGTTCTCCCGGCAGCTCAAGCTGCTGGCCAAGGAGCTCGAGGTGCCGCTGGTCGCGATCAGCCAGCTGAACCGCGGCCCCGAGCAACGCACCGACCGGAAACCGATGCTTGCCGACCTGCGCGAGTCCGGCTGCCTGACGGCGGGGACCCGGGTCCTCCGCGCCGACACCGGCGCTGAGGTGACGCTGGGGGACCTGCTGCGCTCCGGCGAGCGGGACGTCCCGGTGTGGTCACTCGATGAGCGGCTCCGGCTCGTCGCTCGCCCCATGACCCACGCCTTCCCGAGCGGGATCAAGGAGGTCTTTCGGCTGCGGACGGCGTCCGGTCGGGTCGTGGAGGCGACCGCCAACCACCCCTTCCTCACCCTTGACGGGTGGTGTCGGCTCGATGAGCTTGCCCCCGGGTCTCGGCTGGCCGTGCCGCGCCGACTTCCCGAACCGGCAACCGTCCAGCCGTGGCCGGAGCAGCACGTCGTGCTGCTGGCGCACCTCCTCGGAGACGGCTCGTTCGTCCGCCGCCAGCCAATCCGTTACGCCAGTGTCGACGAGGAGAACTTGCGCGCGGTCACCGAGGCAGCGCGGGAGTTCGGCATCACCGCTGTACGCGACGAGTACGAGGCCGCGCGGTGCACCTCGCTGAGACTGCCGGCGCCGTTTCACCTCACCCACGGCAAGCGCAATCCGATCGCGGCGTGGCTGGACGGAATGGGCCTGTTCGGCTGTCGGAGCCACGAGAAGTTCGTGCCGGACGGGATTTTCAGCCTGCCCAACGCGCAGATCGCGCTGTTCCTGCGGCACCTCTGGGCTACGGACGGGTCGGTCAGCTGGGACAAATGGGCCTCGATGGGAAAGATCTACTACGCCTCGACAAGTTGCCATCTCGTCGAGGACGTCTCGCGCCTGCTGCTGCGGTTCGGTGTGCTCAGCCGTCTGAAGCGGACCCAGAAGCCGGACTACCGTGACGGCTGGCACCTCTATATCTATGGCGCCGAGAACCAGCTGACCTTTCTGCGAGAGATCGGGGTACACGGCCAGCGAGGTACTGCTGCGCAAGACGTCACCGATCGGCTACGGAACATTGTTGGAAGGGCGAATCCGGATACCATTCCACGAGAGGTTTGGGTTAAGGTCCAGGCGCTGCTCATCGAACAGCAGATGACGGGCCGAGAACTTGCCGCCACGACGGGATCAAAATACTACGGCTCAAGAACCTGGGAGCACGCACCCGGCCGTGCAAAGCTCCGTAGGAGTGCCACCGTGCTGCATGACGCCGAGCTGGAAATGCTCGCAAACAACGACGTATTTTGGGACAAGGCTGTTTCTGTGGAGAGCATTGGTGAGCAAGAGGTTTACGACGCAACTGTGCTCGGAACCCATAACTTCATTGCGAATGGAATAGCTGCGCATAACTCAATCGAGCAGGATGCTGATATGGTTGTGCTATTGCACCGGCCGGACGCGTTCGAGCGTGACGACCCCCGCGCCGGTGAAGCGGACCTGATACTGGCCAAGCACCGCAACGGGCCGACCGCCACGATCACCGTCGCCCACCAGCTGCACTACAGCCGCTTCGTCGACATGGCGCGCGGCTGAGGGTCGGCCGCTGAGCGCTGCGGCTTCGGGCAGGGGCGCTCAGTCGAACGCGCTCCTGAGCTCCGCTCGAGCCTCTCACCCGGTACACCAGACCCACTGCCGGGTCTAGGGTTGGTCCATGGTCCACGTTGGCGCCCGATGATGTCCCTGTACCAGCTGCACTCGCACCGTTCGCTGGAGTCGCCGGTGCTGCTCCTCGCCACCGAGAGCTGGGCCGACGCAGGCTTCGGCGCCCGGGCAGCGATCGCCCAGTTCCTCGAGACGATCCCGACCGATGTGCTGGCCACGTTCAGCGCGGACGAGCTCATCGACTTCCGGGCTCGTCGTCCCATCGCGCGGATCTCCGACGGAGTCGTCGCGGGCTTGAACTGGCCCGAAATCGAGCTGCGGGCCGGTCAGGACGCCGCCGGCCGCCACGTCCTCGTCCTGGTCGGGCCCGAGCCTGACATGTCGTGGCACGCCTTCGTGCGGGACGTCGTGGGCCTGGCCGAGCAGCTGGGGGTGCGGCTCGTGGTCGGCGTCGGCGCCTACGCCGCTCCCGTTCCCCACACCCGCCCGGTTCGCCTGACGGGGATCGCCACCGTCGCCGAGCTCGCGGCACAGGTGGGCATGGTGCCTGGCACCACCGAGGTCCCGGCCGGGATCCAGACCGCTCTGCAGGAGGGCTTCGCCGCCGCGGACATCCCCGCCATCGGGATCTGGGCGCGAGTGCCGCACTACCTGGCGGCCATGCCCTACCCAGCGGCCAGTGCCGCGCTCGTGGAGACGCTGGCCGCGGTGACCGAGCTGGAGCTCGATGCCGGGGAGCTGCGCGCGGTCGCCGACAGCACGCTGACCCAGATCGACGAGATCGTGGCCAACAGCGAGGAGTACCGCGAGCTGGTGCGCCGTCTCGAGGCTGCCTTCGACGGCGAGGTGCCCACGCCGGCCGACTTCTCGGGCCTTCCGTCGGGGGACGATCTCGCCGCCGAGATCGAGCGCTTCCTCCGCGGCGAGCGGGGGGAAAGGTAGCGCACCGGGTCAGCGACCCGCTTCGATCACGACGACGGTGACGTTGTCGACTCCGCCGTTCCTGAGGGCATCCTCGACCAGGAGATCGGTGATGCGCTGGGGCGGCTCGCCGGAGCCCAGGCGCGCAGCGATGCCGTCGTCGTCGACCATGTCGGTCAGGCCGTCGGTACACAGCAGGATCCGGTCCCCGGGTTCGAGGTCGACATCGACGATGTCGGGTGCCACCGCGCCGGAGGTGCCCAGGGCCTGGGCGAGGCCCCCACCCCGGCCACCGATCGTGTGGTCGACGGTGAGCTGACGGAGCTCACCCGCATGGAACAGGTAGGCGCGGCTGTCGCCCACGTGGGCCACCCACAGCCGTTGGTCGTCCTCGGAGAGGTAGGCGAGCACGGCGGTCGTGCCCATGCCCCGCCGGCTGATGTCCTGAGCGGCACCGCCGAGCACCGCGTCGTGCGCAGCGTGCAGGACCGCACCGAGCGCTGCTCCCGGCTCCGCCTCGTCCCGCGGGGGCTCGTCCGTCACCGCGGCCTGCGCCGTCCGCACCGCGAGCCCGCTGGCGACGTCCCCGCTCGGGTGGCCGCCCAGGCCGTCGGCCACCATGAAGACCCGACGCTGCACGTCGACGAGCAGGTCGTCCTCGTTTCGCCCACGGACCAACCCGACCTCGGTCCTCGCTGCCACCTGCACGCCTGTGCCACCCTCCGCCGTCGTGGTCCGTGCCGGTGGTGGGGCACCCCGCCATACAGCGCTCGGATGTGGAGCAGCGGCGGCCTCCGTCCCGGACTCGTGCACGGGTGCGCAGCGTAGGTGCTGTCGAGCGGCTGCGCTTGACCGGTGCGCCGGCAGGCGGTGGGGTGAGCTCGTGACGAGGCGCGTGGTGGTCATCGGTGGGGATGCGGTCGGGATGAGCGCCGCCTCGCAGACGCTGCGTGCTGCCGGGCGGGACGCGCTCGAGGTGGTGGCGTTCGAGCGCAGCCACCACGTGTCCTACTCGGCGTGCGGCATCCCGTACTGGGTGGCCGGCGACGTCGACGGCCCGGATGCACTGATCGCCCGCGGCGCCGCAGCCCACCGGGACAACGGGATCGACCTGCGCCTGCGCACCGAGGTCACCGGAATCGACCTGGACGCCCGCACGGTGCGGGTGCGCGAGCTCGACAGCGACGCGAGCAGCACGGAGGGTTTCGACGAGCTCGTCGTCGCGACCGGGGCGGTCCCGGTGCGCCCGCCCCTGCCCGGGGCCGACGCCCCCGGGATCTACGGCGTCCAGACGCTGGACGACGGCGCGGACGTGCTGGACGGGCTGGCCGAGCGACCGCGGCGGGCGGTGGTGGTCGGTGGGGGCTACATCGGCGTCGAGATGGCCGAAGCCATGGTGCGCCGCGGCCTGGAGGTCACGCTGGTGGACCAGGCGCCGGAGCCGATGACCACGCTCGACCCGGACATGGGTGCCCTGGTGCGCGAGGCGATGGAGGGAATGGGCATCCAGGTGCGCGCCGGCACGCCGGTCTCGGGATTCGAGACCGGCCGCGACGGTCGTGTGACCGCGGTGGCCACCGAGGGGGGTGAGCTGCCCGCCGACATCGTCGTGCTGGGCATCGGCGTGCGACCGAACACCGAGCTCGCCAGGAAGGCCGGGCTTCCCCTGGGGGAGTCAGGTGGCGTCCTGACCGACATGCGGATGCGGGTTCCGGGCCACGACGGGGTCTGGGCTGGCGGCGACTGCGTCGAGGTGTTCCACCGGGTGTCCGGGCGGCTGGTGCACATCCCGCTGGGCACCCACGCCAACAAGCACGGCCGGGTGATCGGGGTGAACCTGGGCGGCGGCTACGCCACCTTCCCCGGCGTGGTCGGCACCGCGGTGTCCAAGGTGTGCGACCTGGAGATCGGCCGCACCGGCCTGCTAGAGGCCGAGGCAGGCGCCGCGGGGTTCGCGACGGTCAGCGCCACGGTGGACTCGACCACCCGCGCCGGCTACTTCCCCGGTGCCAGCCCGATCACCGTCAAGGTGATCGCCGAGCGGCGCACCGGGCGGCTGCTCGGCGCCCAGCTCGTCGGCCGGGAGGGCACCGGCAAGCGGGTCGACGTGTGCGCGGCGGCCCTGTGGAACGGGATGACCGTCGAGGAGATGATCAACCTCGACCTCGGCTACGCCCCGCCGTTCGCCCCGGTCTGGGACCCGGTGCTGGTCGCCGCGCGCAAGGCGTCAGAGGCGGTATGAGCCGCCGTTGATCAGCCGAGGAGTGCCCGGCCGATGATCTCCTTCATGATCTCGGTGGTGCCGCCGTAGATCGTCTGCACCCGCGCGTCCAGGTAGGCCTTGGCGATGGGGTGCTCGGTCATGTAGCCGTACCCGCCGTGCAGCTGCAGGCACCGGTCGACGGTGCGCTTGAGCATCTCGGTCGACCACCACTTGGCCATCGCGGCGTCCTGGGTCGACAGCCTGCCGGCGCTCAGCTCGGTGATGCACCGGTCGACGAACTCCCGGGTCACCGCCGCTTCGGTGGCCATCTCGGCCAGGGTGAACCGGGTGTGCTGAAACGCGCCGATCGGCTGGCCGAATGCCGTGCGCTCCGCGCAGTAGCGCACTGTCCTGTCGATCACCGCCTCCGCACCCGCGACCGCGCCCACTGCGATCGACATCCGCTCCTGCGGCAGGTTCTGCATCAGGTAGACGAACCCCTGTCCGGGCTCGCCCAGCACGTTCTCCGCGGGCACCCGCACGTCGGTGAACGACAGCTCCGCGGTGTCCTGCGCGTGCATCCCGATCTTGTCCAGGTTGCGACCCCGCTCGAATCCGGGCATGTCCCGCTCCACGGCCAGCAGCGTGAACCCCTTCGCGCCCGCCTCGGGATCGGTGCGCGCCACCACGATCACCAGGTCGGCGAGGATGCCGTTCGAGATGAACGTCTTCGCGCCGTTGAGCACCCAGTCCCCGCCGTCGCGCACCGCGGCCGACCGGATCCCCTGCAGATCGCTGCCGGTGCCCGGCTCGGTCATCGCGATCGCGGTGATGATCTCGCCGCTGCAGAACCCCGGCAGCCAACGCCGGCGCTGCTCCGGCGTGCACAACCGCAGCAGGTAGGGCGCGAGGATGTCGTTGTGCAGCGGGAAGCCGACCCCGGAGGCGCCGGCCCGGGCGAGCTCCTCGGCCAGGATCGCGTTGAAGCGGAAGTCCGCGGTGGCTCCACCGCCGTGCTCCTCGGGCACGTCGATGCCGAGCAGGCCAGCCTTTCCGGCGGCGAGCCACAGGTCCCGGCCGACGATGCCGTCCCGCTCCCACTGCTCGTGGTGCGGCGTCACCTCGTGGGCGATGAAGTCCCGGACCATCTCCCGGAAAGCGCGATGCTCGTCGCCGAAGATGTTGCGTTCCACCGGTTCCTCCTCGCGACCCCTGGCGTTACAGTGATACTGAACAGTACAGTGTCGCTGTTATATCGTCCTGTCCCGCCAGGAAGGGCACGTCAGGAAGGGCCCGATGCAGCTGACCATCGCCGAGCTCGCCGCACAGACCGGCATCAGCGTGCGCACCATCCGCTTCTACGCCGGCATGGGACTGATCCCTCCGCCGGAGGTGCGCGGGCGCCTCGGCCTCTACGACGACCGGCACGTCGCCCGCCTGGAGCTGGTCCGGGACCTGCAGGGCCTCGGCTTCACCCTGTCCGCGATCGAGGGCTACCTGGCGCGGATCCCGATGGGCTGCACCCCCGAGGACCTCGCGCTGCACCGCGCGCTGCTCGCCCCGTGGCTGCCCGAGGACCCCGAGCCGATCGACCGCGCCGAGCTCGACACCCGGGCCGGCCGCGCCGTCACCGACCACGAGCTCGATCGGCTCGTCGCGCTGGGGGTCGTCCATCGGTTGCCCGACGGCCAGCTTCAGTTGACCAGCTCTGACATGCTCACCTACGGCATGGGCCTGGTCGACGCGGGCATGGGCTTCGACGTCCAGCTGGCCTCCAAGGAGATCATCGAGCAGCACACCAGCGCTCTGGCCGCCGACCTCGTCGCGCTGTTCCGGAACTCCGTGCTCCGCGACTACCGCGACGCGGGCCGCCCACCCGACCAGCGCGACCAGCTCATCGCCCTCACGGAGCAGATCAAGCCGCTCACCGTGCAGGGCGTCGTCACCCACTTCCGGCTCGCCGTCAACCGGGCGATCCGTGAGTCGGTGCCCGAGGGCGCCTCGATGCCCGAAGCAGTGCAGCCAGCCAGAGCAGTGCAGACAGGGAGCCCGTCATGACTGTGCCCGGCCAGCAGGCCTTCCTCTACGACGCCGTGCGTACCCCGCGGGGCAAGGGCAAGCCGAGCGGCGCGCTGCACGGCGTCAAGCCGATCTCGCTCGTCACCGGGCTGATCGACGAGCTGCGTCGCCGCCACCCGAACCTCGATCCCGCCCGCATCGACGACGTCGTGCTCGGCGTGGTGTCCCCGCTCGGCGACCAGGGTGGCGTGCTTCCCCGGGCCGCGGCGCTCGCCTCCGGCCTGCCCGACACGGTCGCGGGCCTGCAGATCGACCGGTTCTGCGCCTCCGGGCTGGAGGCGGTGAACCTCGGTGCGATGAAGGTCCGCTCCGGCTGGGAGGACCTGGTGCTCACCGGCGGCGTCGAGTCGATGTCGCGGGTCCCGATGGGGTCGGACGGCGGCGCGTGGGCGATGGACCCGGAGACCGCGTACCACACCCGGTTCGTGCCCCAAGGCATCAGCGCCGACCTCATCGCCACGGTCGAGGGCTTCTCCCGCGAGGACGTCGACTCCTACGCCCTCGAGTCGCAGCACCGTGCCGCGAAGGCGTGGAGCAACGGGTACTTCTCCCGCTCGGTGGTGCCGGTGACCGACCGCAACGGCCTCACGATCCTCGACCGCGACGAGCACATGCGCCCCGACGCCGACATGCAGGGTCTCGCCTCGCTCAAGCCGTCGTTCGCCGACGTCGGCGAGCAGGCCGGGTTCGACGCCGTGGCGCTGCAGCGCTACCACTGGGTCGAGCGGATCAACCATGTGCACCACGCCGGCAACTCGTCCGGCATCGTGGACGGCGCCGCGCTCGTCGCGATCGGTTCCGAGCAGATCGGCCGCGATCTGGAGCTCACCCCGCGGGCCCGCATCGTCTCCACCGCCGTCACCGGTGAGGAGCCGACGATCATGCTGACCGGCCCAGCGCCGGCCACCCGCAAGGCCCTCGCCAAGGCCGGCATGACCATGGACCAGATCGACCTGGTCGAGCTCAACGAGGCGTTCGCGGCGGTCGTGCTGCGGTTCATGAGGGAGATGGACGTGCCGCACCAGAAGCTCAACGTCAACGGCGGGGCAATCGCGATGGGTCACCCGCTGGGCGCCACCGGCGCCATGATCCTCGGCACGCTGGTCGACGAGCTGGAGCGCCGCGACCTGCGCTTCGGCCTCGCGACGCTGTGCGTCGGCGGCGGGATGGGCATCGCGACCATCATCGAGCGGCTGTGAGACCTGCTCGCAGGACGAACAAGGGATCCACTGATGGCTGACCAGAGCTCGCGGAGCGGGCAGGACGAGCACGGCGCGATTCGCTGGGAGCAGGACGGGGACGGCATCGTCACCCTTACGCTCGACGACCCGAGCAGCTCGGCGAACACGATGAACGAGCGCTACGTCGCCTCGATGGGCGTGACGGTGGACCGCCTGGAGGCCGAGCGCGAGTCGGTCACCGGCGTCATCCTCACCTCGGCGAAGAGGACGTTCTTCGCCGGGGGTGACCTGAACTACCTGATCACGGCCAGGCCGGAGCGGGCCGGCGAGTTCGGGGCGCACGTGGCGCTGGTGCAGAGCCAGCTGCGGCGGCTGGAGAAGCTCGGCAAGCCCGTGGTCGCCGCGATCAACGGTGCCGCGCTCGGTGGCGGGCTGGAGATCGCGCTGGCCTGTCACCGCCGCATCGCGCTGGACGCGCCGGGGTCGAAGCTGGGCTTCCCGGAGGTCACCCTCGGGCTGCTGCCCGGCGCCGGGGGAGTGGTCCGCAGCGTCCGGATGCTCGGGATCGCCGACGCGCTGATGAAGCTGCTGCTGCAGGGCCAGCAGGTGCGCCCCGCGCAGGCGAAGGAGATCGGGATCGTCGACGAGGTCGTCGCGACGCCCGAGGAGATGTTCGCGGCGGCTCGGGCGTGGATCGCCGGCAACCCGTCAGCGCAGCAACCGTGGGACTCCGATGGGCACAAAATCCCCGGCGGCACCCCGTCGAACCCGAAGCTCGCCGCGATCCTGCCGGCGTTCCCCGCGACGCTGCGCAAGCAGCTCAAGGGCGCGCCGATGCCCGCGCCGCACCACATCCTGTGTGCCGCAGTCGAGGGCACGCAGGTGGACTTCGACACCGCGCTGCAGATCGAGGGCCGTTACTTCGTGGACCTCGCCACCGGCCAGGTCGCGAAGAACATGATCAAGGCGTTCTTCTTCGACCTGCAGTCGATCAACAAGGGCGGTAGCCGGCCCGACGGTCACCAGAAGCGCAGCTTCCGCAAGGTCGGCGTGCTCGGTGCCGGGATGATGGGCGCCGGCATCGCCTACTCCTGCGCCCGGGTCGGGCTGGAGGTCGTCCTCAAGGACGTGGCGCTCGAAGCGGCGGAGCGGGGCAAGGCGTACTCCGCCGGGGTGCTGGACAAGGCCATCGCGCGCGGGAAGAGCACCCGGGAGCAGCGTGACCAGCTGCTCGCCCGGATCACGCCGACCGAGAAGCCGGCTGACCTCGCCGGCTGCGACCTCGTGATCGAGGCCGTCTTCGAGGACCCGGCCTTGAAGAAGAAGGTCTACGCCGAGATCGAGGACCTGGTGGCGCCCGACGCGCTGCTGTGCTCGAACACCTCGACGCTGCCGATCACCGACCTGGCCTCCAGCGTGTCGCGGCCTGCCGACTTCATCGGGCTGCACTTCTTCTCCCCGGTGGACAGGATGCCCCTGGTCGAGATCATCCGCGGGGAGCAGACGTCGGATGCGGCCCTCGCGGCGGCGATCGACGTCGTGGAGGCGATCAAGAAGACGCCGATCGTGGTGAACGACAGCCGGGGCTTCTTCACCAGCCGGGTGATCGGCACCTTCCTCGACGAGGGCATCGCGATGCTCGCCGAGGGTGCCGCGCCGTCCTCGATCGAGCAGGCGTCGTCGCAGGCCGGCTACCCCGCACCGGTGCTGCAGCTGATGGACGAGCTGACGCTGACGCTGATGCGCACGATCCGCGAAGAGACCCGACGTGGGGTCGAGGCGGCCGGTGGGGAGTGGGTGGCGCATCCGGCCGAGGAGATCGTCGACCGGATGGTGCTGGAGTTCTCCCGGCCCGGTCGGTCCGGCGGCGCCGGGTTCTACGAGTACGACGACGGCAGGCGCGCCCGGCTCTGGCCGGGGCTGGCCGAGCACTTCGGGCCGTCCCGGCCGGACGCGGTGCCGTTCGAGGACATGATCGAGCGGATGCTGTTCGCCGAAGCCCTCGAGACGGTGAAGTGCTTCGACGAGGGTGTGCTCACCACGGTGCCCGACGCCAACATCGGCTCGATCATGGGCATCGGGTTCCCGCCGTGGACCGGAGGCGTGGTGCAGTACATGAACGGCTACCCCGATGGCCTGGCCGGGTTCGTCGCACGCGCCCGTGAGCTCGCCGAGCGCTACGGTGAGCGCTTCACGCCGCCGCGGTCCCTGGTGGCCAGGGCCGAGGCGGGGGAACTCTTCGAGTAGCGCGTCCGTCCTGCCGTCTACTGCTACCGGTCCACTCGTGGCGGGCACGCTCAGCTGGCCCGGCGTTGCGGCCGCGTTCCCCCGGGACGGCCCTGCACCCGGTGCGGCGTGCGACCCCGAGCGTAGTCCGCGGCGCCGCGCCGGCCCTGCGGACGTCTCGCGTCGTAACGGCCACGCCCGGTCGGCTCGGGACGCTCGGTCACTGGCTCACCGGTCGGCCGGCGCGCGCCGGTCAGTGCCGCCAGCGCCTCGTCGCCCGGGCGGACCGCGGTGGCCCGGGCCGCTACACCCGCCCGATTGGTGATGCCCTGCACGGCGCGGCGCTGCGGGTGCAGCACGATCGTCACGACGGTGCCGTCGTGCCCGGCGCGGGCGGTGCGCCCGGCACGGTGCAGGTAGTCCTTGGCGTCGGCGGGGGGGTCGACGTGCACCACGAGGCTCACCTGGTCGACGTGAATGCCACGGGCGGCGACATCGGTGGCCACCAGCACCGGCAGCTTGCCCTCCTTGAAGCGGTTCATCACCCGGGTGCGGGCAGCCTGGGCCTTGCCGCCGTGCAGTCCGGCGGCATGCACCCCCACCGCGCGCAGCTGCTCGGCCAACCGGTCGACACCCAGCTGGGTGCGGGCGAAGAGGATGGTGCGCCCCGCACGGGCGGCGATCTCGGTGACCACCGCGTCCTTGTCCCGGCGATCGACCAGCAGCAGGTGGTGGTTCATCGTCGTGACCCCGGCCGTCGCCGGCTCGGTGGAGTGCTCGACGGGATCGGTCAGGAAACGCCGGATCAGGGTGCGTACCGCCGAGTCGAGGGTGGCGGAGAACAGCAGTCGCTGACCGTGCGGGGCAACCAGCTCCAGCAGCTCGGTGACCTGGGGCAGGAACCCCATGTCGACCATCTGGTCGGCCTCGTCCAGCGCGGTGATCGTCACGCTGTCCAGTCGACAGGTGCCCTGCCGGACGTGGTCGGCGAGCCGGCCAGGGGTGGCGACCAGGACGTCGACCCCGCGGCGCAACGCCTGGATCTGGCGCCCCATCGGGGCACCGCCGACCACCGGCCGCACGACCAGCGAGAGCGCGTCGGCGAACGGGGCGAGCGCGTCGGTGACCTGGAGGGCGAGCTCCCGGGTGGGCACCAGCACCAGCCCGCGGGGCCGGCTCGGCTCGGAGCGCGTTCCGGCGAGCCGGGTGAGCATCGGCAGTCCGAAGGCGAGGGTCTTGCCCGATCCGGTCTGGCCGCGGCCGAGCACGTCGCGTCCACCGAGTGCGTCGGGCAGCGTGGCCGCCTGGATGGGGAACGGGTCGGTGAACCCGCGTCCGTCCAGGACGGCGAGCAGCTGTGGGGGGAGGGCGATGTCGGAGAAGCGGGCGGGCATGGTCAGCTGACCGGTCAATGCAGACCTTCCGGGACTGTAGGCACGTCTCGGCGATGGATCTGCGGTGACGAGCCCGACACGGGGAATTCGCGCCGCGGGTGGGATGCCGACGACGCGTCGTACGCGGCGGCAGTCATCTTACTGCCATCGCCCGTTACGGGTGGGGCGGGTGCGGTGGGGCCAACCGGATGTCGCGGCACCTCGACAAGGCAGCGGCCGATAGCGTTACCGGCGTGGACCAGCAGCCCGAGCGGCGGGATCCGACCGCCGCCGTGCCGTACCCCCTGCGGGTCGCCTCGGCGGTGTCGTGGCGCATCCTCGTGGTGGCGGGTGCTCTGACGGTGCTGGGCTACGTGATCATAAACCTCACGGTGGTGTTCATCCCGCTCGCGCTGGGCCTGCTGCTGACCGCGCTGCTCGGCCCGGTGGTGAACTGGCTGGCCCGGCACCGGGTGCCGCGGGGCCTCGCCACGATGGTCGTGATGGTGGTGGGTCTCGCCGGGCTCGGGGGACTGCTGGCATTCGTGGTCCAGGCGTTCGTGGCCGGGCTGCCCGACCTCCGCGTCCAGGTGAGTGAGACCGTCGCGGGGTTGCAGAGGTACCTGCAGGACCCGCCGTTCGGTCTGCCCCCGGTCGAGCTCAGCTCCCTGGTGGAGCAGGCGCGTACCGCGCTGGCACAGAACCGCTCCGGGCTCACCTCGGGGGTGGTGGCTACCGCGTATACCGTCCTGGACTTCCTCACCGGCGCGGTCCTCGTGATCTTCGTGTTGATCATCTTCATGTACCGGGGCGAGGTCAGCTGGCAGTTCCTGCTCAAGGTCGTGCCGCGACACAGCCGCCGCCGCGTCGACCTTGCCGGACAGCGCGGCTATGCCTCGCTGGTCGGCTACGTGCGCGCCACGGTGCTGGTCGCGGTGATCGACGCGATCGGAATCGGCATCGGCCTGCACGCGGTCGACGCACCGCTGGTCGTGCCACTGACCGCACTGGTCTTCCTCTCCGCCTTCATCCCGATCGTCGGTGCGGTGCTCTCCGGGATCCTCGCGGTGCTCGTGGTGCTGGTCGCCAACGGGCCGGGCCCGGCCCTGATCATCCTGGCTGTGGTGCTCGGCGTGCAGCAGCTCGAGGGCAACGTCCTGCAACCCCTGATCATGGGTCGGGCGGTGGCGCTGGACGCCCTCTCGGTGGTGCTTGCCGTGACCGTCGGCACCGTGCTGGCAGGCATTGCCGGCGCGCTGCTCGCGGTCCCACTGCTCGCGGTGCTGAACGCCGCGGTCCGCTCGCTCACCCGCGACGACGACACCATCGATCCCCGGGCGGTGGACCAGGACAACCCGCAGGCGGCCATCCCCGCCGGGGAGCCGGGATCCGTCGAGGCAGCCGAGGACGCTGCGACCGCCAAGAGGGACGCTGCGCCTGCCGAGAAAGAGAAGGACGGCATGGACGCCCAGGACGGCGAAGACGCCAAGCAACCGGAGCCCAACCGGAGCTCAGGGCAGGGCTGAGGTCTGAGTTACTGATCGGCGATCCGCTGAACGGGAGTTCCGTCATCGAGAACCACCTCGACGGTGGTGCGTCGCTCGGTGCCGTAGGAATACTCGCCTTTGGAGTGCCCGCTGGCCGTCATGTGCTCGGTCAGTGCCTTCGAGGCAGCTCGTATGCCGCCCTCTGCGGTGCCGTTCTCGCCGCAGGAGCAACACCAGGTGGTGTTCATCGCCCCTCCTGGTGGTGTCGGTTCGTTCCTGTTGCTGACATGGTCCTCTCCTTGCCGGTGGCTGCAAGCGGGCACGAGGACGCGGTCGTCTAGTGTCCTCGCCGTGGGAACCGGCTCGCCCGCCGACCTTGCCACGGCCCGTGGCCGGGTCATCCCGGACGTGCTGCCCGGCCCGGGTCATCCGCCATTGCGGGTGCTGTTCTGCGGGATCAATCCTGGCCTGCTCTCCGCGGCTACAGGATGCCACTTCGCCCGTCCCGGCAACCGGTTCTGGCCCGCGCTGCACCGATCGGGCTTCGCCCCTCAGCAGCTGCGGCCCGACCAGCAAACGCTGCTGCCCGAGCTGGGCCTCGGCATCACCAACGTCGTGTCCCGCGCCACGGCACGGGCCGACGAGCTGTCCGGCGCCGAGCTGGTCGCGGGGGGTCAGCGGCTGCGTTCGCTGGTGGGCGAGGTCCGGCCGCGATGGCTCGCGGTCGTCGGTATCACCGCCTACCGGGTGGCGTTTGCCGAGCCGCGTGCAGTGGTCGGCCGGCAGGCGCTGGTGCTCGGCCAGACCCGCGTGTGGGCGCTGCCGAACCCCAGCGGGTTGAACGCCCACTGGTCGCTGCCCGCGATGGTGGCGGAGTTCACCCGCCTCCGGTTGGCTGCGGAGCCGGGGAGCTGAGGAACATGCCCGACGGCACCGACACCATGGCACCGCTGTGGCGGGGCGTGGTGCTGATGCGGCTGGTGACGGCGGCGTTCGCCGCCTCGGCGATCATCGTGCACTCCGAGGGCTATGCCCGCCCGAACCTGGGGTGGCCCGTGCTGGGGGTCATGCTCGCCTGGACCGTCGTCATGACGTTCGCGTACAGCCGCGACGCGGGACGCCGGACCGCGGTGATCGGGGCGGACCTCGCCGTCACGCTCGTGCTCATGGCCTCCTCGGCGTGGGTGCTCTCCTCCGGACAGATCGCCGAGGTCACCCAGCGCACCCCGTTGCTGACCACGGTCTGGGCGAGCGGGCCGGTGGTGGCCGCGGCGGTGCACGCGGGGCGGATCGGTGGGGTGGTCGCCGGTGTCGCCGTCTCGTTGGTGAACTGGTGGGTGCGCGGGTTCTTCTCCACCGACATCGCCCGGGACACCGTGCTGCTCGTCGGCACCGGGTTCGTGCTGGGCCTCGCCGCCACCACCGCGCGGCAGGCGGCCGAGCAGCTGCGCCGCGCGGCCCGCGCCGAGGCGGCCACTGCCGAGCGGGAGCGGCTCGCCCGCTCCATCCACGACAGCGTGCTGCAGGTGCTCGCCCGGGTCCGGGCCCGCAGCGGCCAGCTCGACGGTGAGGCGGCGGAGCTCGCGCGCCTGGCCGGCGAGCAGGAGATCGCCCTGCGCACCCTGATCACCACCACGCCACCGGACTCGGTGGCCACCGGCGGCGACGTCGACCTCGGATCCGCGTTGCAACTGCTGGCGACCCCCCGGGTGGACGTGTCCGTCCCGGCGACCCCGGTCCCGCTGCCGGCCGGGGACGTGGAGGAGCTGGTCGCCGTGACGCGGGAGGCGCTGTCCAACACCGAGCGGCACGCCGGCCCGGATGCCAAGGCGTGGGTGCTCGTCGAGGACCTCGGCGAGGAGGTGGTGCTCTCGGTGCGCGACGACGGCGCCGGAATCCGTGACGGGCACCTGGTGCAGGCCGAGACGCAGGGCCGGATGGGAGTGGCCCGCTCGATCCGTGGGCGCGTCGCCGACCTCGGTGGCACGCTGAGCCTGGACACCGGACCCGGCCGGGGCACCGAGTGGGAGGTTCGGCTGGCTCGCACCCGCAAGAGGGCACCGCGGTGAGCGCGACCGTGATGATCGTGGACGACCACCCCATCTGGCGTGACGGGGTGGCCCGCGACCTCGCCGAGCGCGGGTTCCAGGTGGTGGCCACCGCCGCCGACGGGGCGAGCGCGATCCGCATCGCACCGGCCGTCCGGCCCGACGTGGTGCTGATGGACCTGCACTTCGCCGCGACGCCAGGGGACGACCGGGCACCCTCCGGTGCGGTCGCCACCCGCGAGATCGTCACCGCGCTCCCGGACACCCGGGTACTGGTGCTCTCCGCCTCCGGCGAGCACGTCGACGTGCTCGAGGCGGTGAAGGCAGGCGCGTCGGGCTACCTGGTCAAGTCCGCCTCGGTCGACGAGCTCGCCGACGCGGTGCGCCGCACGGCTGCGGGCGACACGGTGTTCACACCCGGACTGGCCGGGCTGGTGCTCGGCGAGTACCGCCGGATGGCCGCCGCACCCGAGCCGGACACCCCGCAGCTCACCGAGCGCGAGACCGAGGTGCTGCGCCTGGTCGCCACGGGTCGCACCGCCCGGCAGATCGCCGACCGGCTCGTGATCAGCCACCGCACCGTGGAGAACCACGTGCAGTCCACGCTGCGCAAGCTGCAGCTGCACAACCGTGTCGAGCTCGCCCGTTACGCCATCGAACACGGTCTCGACATCGAGCCGGACTGACGAGCAGACCACCTCGACCGACGCAGATGACGGGGGACAGACGGCTAGGCATGACGCTTTCCGCGTCGACTGACCCGCCGGTGGCCGATTCGTCCACCGCCGGCTGACCCCACCCTTAGCGGCGGGCCAGCAGCACCACCGCGAGTGGCCACAGCGCCTGGGACCCGGCGAGCACCCGCTCGCTCAGGCCGATCAGCCCGCCACCGCCGTAGAGCTCGGTGGCGAACCATCCCAGCAGCCCGAGCAGCGCCACCGCCGCACCGATCGAGATGGCCGGACGCAGCGGCGCCCGCCCTTCGCGGCGCCACCCGAGCGCTGGCCACAGCGACAGTGCGGAAAACGCGACGCCGGCCGCCAAGGCGTGCGCCGGTGAGCTGCCATCGGCAGGCTGGGGGAAGGCGGCGACGAGCACGGTGGCTGCTCCACCGGTGGCCAGCAGCAGGCGCCCGGGCAGGGCGGCGGGCCGCAGCCCGAGCGCGGTGACCACATGGCACCCGCCGAGCCCGGCGAGCCCGGCAGTCATGATCCAGCGGTCGCTGGCCCCGTACGCGGCCAGCGCGCTGATCGTCTCGGTCACCGGGTCGAAACCGGACGGCTGACGGGCCGCGCCCAGCTCCCAACCGGCGATGAGCAGCACCGGGGCAGCCGCCGAGGAGAGCAGAACCCACCAGGGCACGGATCTCACCGGTGCACAGTAGGACGTGGCCCGCTCCCGAGCTCGTGGCGGCTGGGGCACCTCACCGCACCGTCCGTTCCGGATCACCTGACGGCGGCCGGTACGCTGAGACCCCCAGTGCTGGACAGGGAGGGTTGGACGCCGTGGAGTTCGAGCTCGAGCGCGACACGTTCGCCGACGCGGTGGCGTGGATCGCCCGGGGGCTCCCCACCCGTCCGGTGGTGGCGGTCACCGCAGGGGTGATGTTGGAGGTCACCGACGGCGCACTGATCGTCTCCGGGTTCGACTTCGAGGTGCTCAACCGCATCGAGGTGCCGGTCACCGACAAGGCCGGCGGGCGGGTGCTGGTCTCGGGCCGGTTGCTCTCCGAGATCGCCCGAGCGTTGCCGCCCAAGGACGTCCGGGTGGCGGTCGACGGCAACCGGCTGGGGGTGCGCTGCGGGTCCGCCCGCTTCAACCTGCCGTTGATGCAGGTGGAGGACTACCCGGTGGTCCCAGTGCTCCCCGCGACGTCGGGCACCACGCGCGGCGAGGTGTTCGCCACCGCCGTCGCCCAGGTCACGACCGCGGCGAGCCGGGACGAGACGCTGCCGATGCTCACCGGCGTGCGGATGGAGATCACGCCAGACGAGCTGATCTTCGCCGCTACCGACCGCTACCGGCTGGCCGAGCGTCACGTGCCGTGGCGGCCGTCGGGGCAGGTGCCCACCGGCCCGGTGATCATCCCGGCCAGGACGCTCGCCGAGGCGGCCAAGGCGCTGGGCTCGGCGAGCGACGTGGTGCTCTCGATCGGGGGGGCCGGCGACGCGGCGGGCTTCATCGGCTTCTCTGCGAACGGCCGACAGACCTTGACCCGCCTGCTCGATGGCGAGTTCGTCAAGTTCGCGTCGTTGTGGCCGACGGAGGCCACCACCACCGCCGAGGTCGAGGTGGGCCCGTTCGTCGAGGCGGTCAAGCGGGTCTCACTCATCGCGCAACGGTTCGCGCCGGTGCGAATGATCTTCGATGAGGGCCGGGTGCAGCTCTCCGCAGAGGCGGAGGACGAGTCCAGCGCGGAGGAGGAGCTCGAGGTCGGGCTCACCGGAGAGCCGCTGACCATCGGATTCAACGCCGGCTACCTGCTCGACGGCCTCACGGCAGTGAAGGCGCCGCGGGCGAGCCTCTCGTTCACCACCCCCACCAAGCCCACCGTGATCACCCCGGTTCCCGGCCTCGAGACCGCCGACGGGGAGTCCGACAGCGGGGAGAACACCTACCGCTACCTGGTGATGTCGATGCGGCTGAGAGGCTGACCGTCCGGCGGACCCAACCCGGCGGACCCAACCCGGCGGCACTCCAGCTGACGGCCGGGGCCTGGGCCTGATCGGCAGGGTGTTGCCCGCGTGTGACCGCTGCCGTCTACCCTGACCACATCGAGTACCACCGCGCCTACAACGTGGTCGAGCGTGACGCGTCGCTCTACGGCACGCGGGCCTCTTCCGCGCCAACGCTTTGAGTGAAAGGGGAGGAGGCCATGTCGGCCAAGTATCCGATCATCGCCATCACCGGTTCTTCGGGCGCCGGGACGTCCTCGGTAATGCGTACTTTCGAGCAGATCTTCCGGCGCGAACACGTGAACGCGGCGTTCATCGAGGGCGACAGCTTCCACCGTTACGACCGCACCGAGATGAAGGCCAAGATGGCCGATGACCCTATGCTCAGCCATTTCGGCCCCGAGGCGAACCTGTTCGAGGAGCTTGAGGAGCTGTTTCGGCAGTACGGAGAGAACGGGCGCGGCCGCGTGCGCAGGTACCTGCACGACGAGGAGGAGGCGGAGCCTTACGGACAGCCCACCGGTACGTTCACTCCCTGGGAGGAACTGTCCGCCGACACGGATCTGCTGTTCTACGAGGGGCTACACGGAGCGGTTGCGACCGACAAGGCTGACGCCGCCCAGCATGTGGATCTGCTGATCGGCGTTGTTCCGGTGATCAATCTGGAGTGGATCCAGAAGCTGGAACGCGACAAGGCGACGCGGGGCTACTCCACCGAGGCGGTGACCGACACGATTCTGCGTCGCATGCCCGACTACGTGAACTACATCTGCCCACAGTTCTCGCGCACACACGTCAACTTCCAGCGCGTGCCGGTGGTCGACACATCCAACCCGTTCATCGCCCGGGCCATCCCAACGCTGGACGAGTCGATGCTCATCATCCGCTTTGCCGATCCGCGCGGCGTCGACTTCCCCTATCTCCTCTCGATGCTGCACGACTCGTTCATGTCGCGCGCGAACAGCATCGTCTGTCCCGGCGGCAAGATGGATCTCGCGATGCAGCTCATCTTCACGCCGATGATCTGGCGGCTGATCGAGCGGCGGAAGCAGGCGCTCGGGCACTGACCGGGTTGGGAGGTCCGCCACCGCTAGAACCACCAGGTGCTGACCAGGCCCGGTGAGGCGGCGATGGCGCCGACCAGGTAGAGCTCGGCGTTGACCACCGGCACCAGCGCTGAGACCACGGAGTAGCCAAGGTGAGCCCGATCCACTGCACGACTCAGCCGGTCGCCGGCACCGCGGCGAGGTGCGCGTCGCGAACGGCGCAGCCCGACAGCGTGCGGGGCACCGGGAGCCGGACCAGCCGGACGGCGCTGTATGCCTTCACCGCCAGCACCGCGAGGGCCAGCAGCGTCGCGGCGGCCGTCGACCCGGTCAGCAGCACGACGAGCACCACCGCTGCGGTGTTGGTGGCCTTCGCCGGTGGCGACCAGTTGAGCCGGAACACCGTCGCGTCGACCAGCCCGAAGTAGTTCGGCGAGAGCAGCGAGAAGTTCTGGAACGCGAGCGTGAGGTACGCGTCGAGCACCACGAATTGCAGCAGGAACACCGCGGCCGGTAGCACCACGGCCGGGTGCGCGGTCACGTAGCTCACCACCACCAGGCAAACGCACAGCCGGTCGGCGAGCACATCGAGCACGGCGCCGGTGCGGGTCTCGGTGCCGGTGAGCCGGGCGAGCAGCCCGTCCGCGATGTCCCCCATCCAGTAGCAGAGCAGCGCTGCGAGGAGCAGCCGCTCGTCACCCTGCACCAGCGCCATCCCCCACAACACGACGGTGCCGAGGGTGCGCAGCCCGGTGACCAGGTTGGGGCCGGTCCGCCAGCTCTCGTCGGGCACCGAGGTGCACCCCCGGTGCCCGCACGCCGCGTGCCCCGTCATCGATGCCACCCCGATTCCCTCGAACCCGGAGGATACGCGCGCGGCGGCCATGTCCTGGTCGGATTGAGTAGCGTTACCGATGACGAGGACGTCGCGCGCGGGCACGATCTCGGCATGGAGACGCCCGGACCGTCACTGGACCGGCTCGCCGGCGAGCTCGCCACACTCGGCGAGCGGCTCGCGAGCATCGGGTCGGAGCTGCGCATGATCCAACTGGACCGGATCCGGCAGCCGGAGCCGGCCCCGGAGCCCGCGCCACCGGTCCCGCAGCCGGAGCCGGTTCCAGATCCGGCGGCACCGGTCCCGCAGCCAGCGCCGCAGACACGCCTCGGCCTGCTCCAGCGGGACGGTGCGGGCAGCCGACTGCTGGCCTGGGTCGGCGGCTCGGTGACGCTGCTCGGTGTCCTGCTGATGCTGGTGCTGGCCGTGCAACGGGGCTGGCTGGGTCCGCAGTCGCGGGTACTCGGCGGAGCGGTGCTGGGGCTCGCGCTGGTCGGCGTGGCGCTGCGGGTGCACCGCACCGCCGGCGGCCGCGCGGGTGGGATCACGTTGGCCGCCACGGGCGTCGCTGCCCTCTATCTCGACGTCATCGCCGCGACCGCGTTCTACGCGTACCTGCCCACCGCGGTGGGCCTCGCCACCGGAGTACTGGTGGCCTGCGGCGGGCTGCTGCTCGCACACGTCTGGGGGGCACAGCCGCTGGCCGTCGCGGCGGTGGTCGGTGCTGCGGTGTTCGCGCCCGTGCTCACCGGGGTGGACCCGGTACCGCTGGTCGGTTTCCTGCTGGTGTTGCAGATCGTCGCCGCGCCGGTGCAGCTGCGGCACCGGTGGCCCGGGCTCACCATCACCGCCGCGGTGCCGCCGCTGCTGGCCGGTGTGCTGCTGGACGTCGTCGCGGTGGTGGACGGGCTGAGCCTGCGGATCGCGCTGAGCGTGCCGGCCGTGACGGTGGTGGCGCTTGCCGTCGCCGTCTCGGGCGCGGCGCGAGCGCACGCTCGCGGGACGGTGGATCGCGCCGCGCTCGCCGTGCTGGCGGGGTCACCGGTCCCGGTGCTGCTGCTCGCACCGTCGATGCCCCGCGCCCCAGGTGTCGCCGTCGTGGGCGTGCTGGCCGGAGTGCTCCTCGCGCTGTGGACCGGTACCCGATCCGGTCGTGCGGTGCTGCCCGGGTCGTTCGGCGCGCTGGCCGGGGGCCTTGGGGCGTTGGCTGCCTTCGAAGCCACCGCGCTCGCCCTCGACGGCCCGGTGTTCGCGGCCACCATGCTCGGTGAGGCGATCGCGCTCGCCGTGGCCTCCGAGCGGGTGCGCCGGCGCGGCATGCTCGGCGTCGCAGCGGGCTTCGGTGTGGTCGGGGTGCTCGTCGCGTTGGTCGACGTGGTGCCGCCGAGCGCGGTGGTCACCTTCCCGGCGCAGCCGTTCCTGGCTGCGGGCGAGCCGGACGTCTCCGCACTCGTGGTGGCGGTGGGGGTGGGACTGCTGCTCGCCGGGCTGTCGCTGGCCGTGCCGTGGGCGGTGCTGCGGCTCGGGACGGTGCCGGACCGGGGCAGCCGGATCGCGCTCGGGATCCTCGGCGGGCTCGGGGTGCTCTACGGCGCAGCCGCCGCCACCCTGGCCCTGGTGCTGCTGGCGCTGCCCGACCGCACCGGATTCCTCACCGGGCACGTCGTGGTCACGGTGTCCTGGACCGTCGCCGCGCTGGTGCTGCTGGCCGGCGGGCTGACCTCGGTGTCACTGCGAACTGCGGGGATGAGCCTGGTCGGGGCGGCCGTCGCTAAGCTGGTGCTCTTCGACCTCGCGGCGCTGGACGGGGTGGCCCGGGTGGCGGCCTTCCTCGGGGCGGGGCTCGTGCTGCTGGCGGCGTGCACCCGCTACGCCCGGCTCGTCGCACCGGTGGAGCCGCACGCCTAGCGTGCTCAGGTGGCGAGGCGACGTGCGGTGGCACGCAGCGCCGCGTGCGCCTCGGCGGGATCGACCCGGATCGGCACCCCGGCGTCCAGCACCTGCTCCCCGGCCACCCACACGTCGCGCACCTCGCGGCTCCCGCCGCCCCACACCAGGTTCGCCAGCAGCTGGCCGTCGCCGGTGTCGAGCCCGGCGGCGAAGGCGGGACCGTCGGCGCCGACGTGCACCACGTCCGCCCAGGCACCCGGCCGCAGAGTGCCGAGGTCGTCGCGCCCGATCGCCGCCGCGCCGCCCCGGGTGGCGAGCAACAAGGCCTGCGCTGCGGTCAGCGCGGTGGCGTCGGCGGAGCCCAGCCGGGCGAGCTGAGCGGCGAGCCGGACGTCGGACCACAGGTCGAGGTCGTCGTGCGAGGCCGGGCCGTCGGTGCCGAGCCCGATCGGGATGCCTGCGGCACGCACCGGCAGCAGCCGCGCGGTGCCCGAGGCGAGCTTCGCGTTGGATACCGGGCAGTGCGCCACCCCCGCGCCGTGGCGGGCCAGCACGGCGATGTCGGCATCGGAGAGGTGCACGGCGTGCGCGGCGAGCACCCGAGCGCCGTCCCCGAGCACCCCGAGCCGCTCCAGCAGCAGCGGCACGGAACCGTGCACGTCACGGATCGCGGCGTCCTCCCCGGCCGACTCCGCGACGTGGGTGTGCAGCAGCGCACCGCGCTCGCGGGCCGCGGCGCCGGCGTCGGCCAGCGCTTCGGGCGGCAGCGTGTACGCCGCGTGCGGCCCGTACCCGATCTCGATCCGCTCCCCAGGACCCGAGCGCAGCCCGTCGGAGTCGATCCGAGCACTGATCTCGGCGAGCATCTGCTGCCAGCTCCCGAGCCGGTCCCACCCCGGCGCCGCGATGATGCCCGGTGTCACGAGCGCTCTGCTGCCGGCCGCGAGCACGGCGGTGACCACCGCGTCGGTGAAGAAGTACATCTCGACGCTGGTGGTCACCCCGGCCCGCAGCATCTCCAGGCACCCCGCGAGCGTGCCGGCGTGGACGTCGGGAGCCTCCAGCCGCGCCTCGGCTGGCCACATCACCTCGGTGAGCCAGCGCATCAGCGGCAGATCGCCCCCCAGCCCGCGCAGGACGGTCATCGCGGTGTGCGCGTGGGCGTTGACCAGGCCGGGCAGCAGGATCCCGTCCAGCTGCCGGATGCGTGCCGCGGGCGGCGCACCCGCGGCAGGTCCGACGTGGGTGATGCGGCCGTCGTCACCCACGTCGACCACCCCGTCGCGCAGCACCGAGCACGGCGCGTCGCAGGGCAGCACCACCGGTGCGACCAGCCGCAGGGTCATGCGGACGGCTCCAGCGGCGCGGGCACCGGCTGGTGGCGCAGCAGCGAGGCCAGCGGGCGCAGCGGCGCGAGCCACGCACCCTCGGGTGGCAGCGTCTCGAGGGTGACGCGCGGCAGTGGCTGCAGGAACAGCCCGTCGATGTCCTCGAGATCGACGAAGTCGAGGACATCGGAGTTGACGGCGAACGAGGCGTACTCGCGGAACCCCACCACCGTGACGCCGACACCCGCGGCGACCAGGTCCTCGAGCGGCTCGCGGAACGCCCGGCTGTCCCCGGAGGCCACCACGACCCGGCGCAGCACGCCTTGGGCATGCCGGAGCCCGATGTGCCCGAGCATGTCGTCGTCGATGTCGGAGTCGTCGATCTTCGGCTTGGCGAAGACCGCGAACCCGGTGTTGCGCAGCGCCTCCACCCAGGGCCGGATGAAGTCGGTGCTGGTCGAGGCGACGTTGGTGAACACCGTGGCCTCCGGTGCGGTGTCCTCCCCGGCGAGCCCGAGCAGCCACCGGCCCAGCACGTCGAACCGGGGGCGGGAGGCCGAGCTCGGCCGCCCGCCCAGGATCGAGCCCAGGCTCATGTCGATGTTCGGGGCGTCCCAGACGAGCAGCGTGGTCGGATCGGTGGGGGCCTGCGCCTGGTTCATGCCCGGGATACTGCCGCACCCGGGGGGTGTCCTGCCGCCCGGGTGAATCACCCGAAGTGGACGAAGAGCAGGTCACACACGATGCGACCGTGCTCTCGGGCCCGCTGCTCGAACTTCGACACCGGCCGCCAGGGCGGCCGTGGCGTCATGCCGCCGTGCAGGGTCGGTTCGGCCGTGCACACCGTGAGCATCTGCTCCGCGTAGTCCGCCCAGTCGGTGGCGAGGTGCAGCGTGCCGCCCGGCTCCAGCCGCGAGGCCACCAGCGCCACGAACGCGGGAGTGACCAACCGGCGCTTGTGGTGCTTGCGTTTCGGCCACGGGTCGGGGAAGAACACCCGCACGCCGTGCAGGGTGCCCGGGGCGATGTGCCCGGTCAGCAGGTCCAGGGCGTCGCCGCGCAGCAGCCGCACGTTGTCCAGCTCACCCTCCTCGATGCGGCGGAGGAGCTGGGCGAGCCCGGGTTTGTAGACCTCGACGGCGAGATGATCCAGATCCGGCCGGGCCACGGCGAGCGCCGCGGTGGACTCCCCCATCCCGGAGCCGATCTCCAGCACGACGGGGTGGTCGCGGCCGAACCATGTCGCGGTGTCCAGCGGGCCGTCGGGAAGGTCGGCGACGTGCTTGCCGAGGCGGGGCCACATCCGCTCCCAGGCGCGCTGCTGCCCGACGGTCATGCGCTCGCCGCGCTGCACGTAGCTCACCACGTGGCGCATCGCCTCCGGCCGGACCTGCACGCCACCCATCGGTGCGCCGCGCCGCAACCGGGCCTCGCGGGCGTTCATTCGCAGCTCACCGTACGCCTGGTGTATGCGGTGAGCTCGTCGGGGTGCACGTCGCGCTGCTCACCCGTGTATCAATCCAGCCCTGCCGCAGCTCCTCTAAAGGACAAGGCGGCACCTCCTTGTGGTGGGAGAGGTGCCGCCTCGTCTTCGTGAGCTGGTGGCCTTCTACCGGTCTCGTCGGGGTGATGGGCGACGTCGTCGGGATCGGCCAACCGCACCCACCCTCACGCACCGACGTATCACCGAACATGCGAAACATCTCCTCAGGATGACTGCTGCGCAGGCGGCAATCGAATGCTCCTGCTACCTGGCTGCCGCGGAGGTGTCCGGTGAGCGTTCCCCTGGCCATCGCAGAAGCCGCCCACGCTGCGGCCGGCCCGGCCCGCGCCGTCTCCGACACCGCCGCCGTCACCGCCGGTGTGGAAGCCGCCCTCGCCGCCGACCGCCGCTACTGGGCCCGCCGGCTGCTCACCCACCTGCGTGAGTTACCCAGCACCGCCCGTAGCCAGCGCGACCTCCTCACCGCCCTCGCCGAGGAGTTCTACGCCGCCGCCGACGCATCGACCACGGAGCCGGTCAGGAGCCCAACCATGTCTAAGACCCACACCTCGTACGTCAAGCCGCCCCGCCTCACCGACCGCTCGAGCTCGAGTTACCGCCGCGACATTGGCACTGACCTGCCGCGAGAGACGGTCGGAACCGCTGAGCTGAACCTGCTGTCCGGTGTCGGTATGGCGGGCACTGCGCAGCGGGACTTTCCGGTGGATCCGCGGCCGGTCGCGGCGACTGGCCGCTGCGCCCGCTGCGGCGGGGCCACCTGGCATCACCAAGCCCACGACATCTGCGGTCGCTGCGGGCGCAGCACCCAGCACCAAGCCCCGGAAGTCCGGCTGCTGAAGAGACCAGCATGATGCCACAAAGCCCTCGCACCTGCTGGCGGGCAGGGTTCTTAGTCGGCTGAAGGATTGGGGGCTACCGCTTCGTGGAGGATGCGGCCGACCGCCCAACATTTCCTTGGGGCTGGCCGCTGTCAACGGTCCTACGGTCCCCGTCGGGATCGCCGACGTTCTGCTCGCAGTGCCCGTCTACCTGATCGCGCTGGCCGTGGTGGTGCTGCTCGCCGTGCCGCGCTCAGCGCTGCGCGAGGGCCGTCCGCGCCGCTGCCCGTGCTCGGCGTGGGTGAGCGCGTTGGACGGGTTGCCGATCTCTGTGACCAACCACACCCGGTGGATGGCGACGTTGGTGGGACCGAACGCAAGCCAGTAGTCGTCGCGGTCCCGGGCGATGGTCATCCGATCCCATCCCCGTCCTCGACGTAGCTGGCCCATCGCATCAAACCACTGCTCACGCACCCGGTAGCCGAGCAGGGTGCACCAGAACGCGGCGAGCGCCTCGGGATCGCGGCAGTCATGGGCCATCGCGACCCGCCGGCTCATCGCGTGCCGCGTCCGGTCTCCTGCTGCAGCTCGTCGATGAGTTCCGAGGCCTGCGCCTTGGTCAGCCCCTCGGGCACCTCACGACCAGCCTGGTGTGCGAGCGTCTGCAGGTAGGAGGCCTGTGGACCGGTCACCGGTTCGTCACCGGTCGTCCAGTCGGCGGGGTCCTTCTCGGGCGTGCCGACCGGCTCGCGATCCTGAGTGGTCATATGTCGCTCCCTCCAACAACAGAACGTAGTGCGAACAGGCGTTCGAGCAGGCTAATCCACCAGCGCGACACCTGCGACCGGAAGGCGAACTAGCGGGAGCTGCCCCATGGACCGCGAATAGGGAGTCGAACGCTGAGCCCGGCGGGTGAGTGCAGAGCTCCCAGATAGCCATCGTGCGCGGACGGTGTTGTGCGATGCAGCCGCGGTTAGCCAACCCCGACGAAGTCGGCAAGCTCGCGCAGCCCCCGGCGGCCGCGCCGGTCGCGGCGCAGCATCTGTCGCAGCATGTCATGCACGCGGTGGGTGAAGATCAGCTGCTCGGGCGCGGCCTCCTGAGCGGCGGTCAGCGCGGCGAGCGCTTCGTCGTCGTGGCGGCGCAGGTAGTGCGACCAGCCCACGGTGATCAGGTGCGAGGCACGGCGCTCGGCCAGATTGGGCGGCAGTGCCGTCTCGTCGACGTGCTGAGCTTGGGTGAGCGCGTCGGTCGGGTCGCCCCTCTCGGTGGCCAGCCACACCCGGTGGATGGCGACGTTGGTGGGGCCGAACGCAAGCCAGTAGTCGTTGCGGTCCCCGATTCGCTGTGCGGCCTGGTCACACTCGCCGAGGTAGTCACGCACCGCGGTGTGGTCCTGGAGCGTGGCCGCACCGACCGCGCTTTTGAGCATCAGCGCCCCGTACACCGAGGCGTGCTGCGGGGACTCAGCCAGGCGTCCCCGGAGTGCGTCGGCTGCCGCCGCCGGCACATCGGCGGCCTCTTGGAGCTGCCCGTCGTGGCGCAGCACCACCGCCAGGCGCCACGCCGCCACGGCCATCAACAGGTTGTTCTCGCTGCGCTCCGCCGTGGTCAGCGCGCGCTCGGCGGCGATCGAGGACAGCGCCGGCTCTCCGATGCGATCAAGCATCCCGGAGGTGACGTGGTGGACCTGGGAGAGCAGGCCGAACCCACGGGTGACCTTCTCGCCGGTGGTGGTGTGCGCGGCGTGCCAGGCGTCGGCGATCAGGTCCGGGAGCAGCGGGCCCAGCGCCGACCACCGCTCGGTCTGGGTGTGGCCGAATGCCTCGTCGATGCGACGACGCAGCCCATTCTGGTCGACTGGGGCCCGATCGGGCACGCCCAGTAGCCGGGCCGTCCCGTTGTAGCGGAACATCGCGGACTTGATCGCGGGCACGGAGTCTGGTGCGGTGCCAAGCACGGTGTCGTGCAGCTCCCGACGCTGGGCAAAGAACGCAGTGGGCAGCAACTTGACCGGCTCGATGCCCAGTGCGTGGGCGATGGCGACGACGGTGGACAGCCGGTCCAGCTCCTTGGCACCGCGCTCGAACTGGGCCAGCCACTCGACGCTGCGGCCCAGCAGCCCGGCCAGCACTTCCTGCGTGATGCCCCGGCGGCGCCGGTAGAAGGCCACCCGCTCGCCGACGGTCGCCTCGTCGATCACTGCCACACCACCGAAGTCTACGGAGCACCCACAAGGTGTCACCGGGGAGCGCATCCCCAAGGCTTCGTTGGGGTGCGGCCGATGACCCAACGTTTCCTTGGGGCTGGTCGCTGTCAGCGTTCATACGGTCACCGTCGTGATCGCTGACCTCGCCCTCCTGCTCGCCGTGCCCGCCTGCCTGATCGCGCTGGCTGCGGTGGCGCTGCTCGCCGTGCGGCACTCCGTCCTGCACGGCGCCCGCCGCTGCCCTCACCCCGGGGAGGGGGCACGGTGACCGCCCCGGCCGCACCTCGCACGATTCCGGTCACCAGCGGCATCGACGGGCGCTGCCACCTGGTCACCGACGACGCCTA
>DASQWR010000210.1:0-2701 GCA_035640155.1 Pseudonocardiaceae bacterium | reverse complement strand
GCTGCAGAGTTCGCATAACGCTACGGCCCGCGATCTTGCTCCCTCCGAAGAGGCTCTCGACACCCCGCTCAGCCCATCGCGTCTCCACGACGAACCGGGGCCTGCTACCGGGCGCTCCGGTACTTACCCGGACAGGACTCTCACCTGCTGGCCTGAGACAGCTTGCAGGACGCACCACGCGGAGACTCTGCGCGTCCGCCGCTCCCCGCAACCCGCCGACGACTGCTCCGCGCGAACGACTCGGTTTCGCGATCCGCCTTGACGAGGAGGCGGTTGACCTGATCATCCATGAGATGGACACTGGCCGCACCTGCAGAGGGAGTTGGCGATGTCGTGGAATCTCCAGGGCAGCTACGCCGAGACCTGCTCGTGCGAGTTGATGTGCCCGTGCAACCTCTCGTTCGACCACGGCGCCACCTACGACTTCTGTCGCGCGACCCTGGCCTTCAGCATCCGCGACGGTGAGATCGACGGCACGGACGTCCGGGGCCGCAGGGTGGTGACGATCATCGACACGCCCAAGGTCATGACCGAGGGCAACTGGCGGCTCGGGATGTTCGTCGATGACCAGGCCACGGATGAGCAGTTCGACAAGCTGGTCAAGGTCTTCGGCGGACAGCTCGGGGGCCCGATGGCGGCGCTCGCTCCCCTCGTCGGCAAGGTCGTCGGGGTGGAGAGGGCGGCGATCGAGGTCCGCGACGACGGGCTGCTGCACAGCGTCCGCGTCGGGGATGCCATCGAGTTCGAGGTCGAGGACATCGTGCCGTTCGGGGTCGAGAACGGTCGGCCGGTCCGGTTCGACGGCATGTTCCACCCGGTCGGGTCAAACCTGACGATGGCCGAGGCGCGGCGTTCGCGGATCAACGCCTTCGGCATCCAGTACGAGGGCAAGACCGGCCTCTCCACCTCTGAGTTCTCCTGGGCCGCCTGATGCGATGAGCGCTCCGGCGCAGGAACGCCCCAGCGGAGCCGGCGGTCTCGCGCCTGCGTTCACCACCGTGCGCGTCCGGCTAGGGCTGGTTGCCGCGCTGTTCGCCCTCGCTGGCGTCGGCTGGTGGTGGACGGCCCGCCAGATGCGGGGCATGGACCAGGGGCCGTGGTCCGGGCTGGGCGGGCTGGGCTGGTTCCTCGGGGTCTGGCTCGTGATGATGGCGGCGATGATGTTTCCGTCGGTCGCGCCGACGGTCGCGCTGTACTCCCGCCTGACCAAGCAGAGGTCTCCTCTGTCACCGCTGCTGTTCGCGGCAGGTTACCTAGTCACGTGGACCGGCGCGGGTCTCGGTGCCTTCACTCTCGCAGCGCTCCTCGGCCGGATCCCGGGCGACGTGCTCGCGTGGGACCGCTCGGGGAGGTGGGTCGCGAGCGCCACGCTTGTCGTCGCGGCGGTCTACGAGCTGACCCCCCTCAAGAACGTCTGCCTGAGCAAGTGCCGCAGCCCGCTCGGCTTCCTGCTCGGCTCCTGGCGCGATGGCCGTTGGGGTGCGCTGCGGATGGGCGCGAAGCACGGCGCCTGGTGCGTCGGGTGCTGCTGGGCGCTGATGGCCTCGCTGTTCGCGCTGGGGGTCATGAGTCTGACCTGGATGGCGTTCGTGGCCGGACTGATCGCCGTCGAGAAGACCCTGCCGTGGCGCCGAGTGGCGACCTACGGGACGGCGGTTGTGCTGCTCACGCTCGGCGTGTTGCTGCTCGCCGCCCCGGACGCTATCCCTGCCCTCACCGTTCCCGGTGCCAACCCGATTGCTGAGATGGAGCCGATGCGCTCCTAGCGAGCGAGCGTGACGAGCAGGCCCGACGGTCGGCCGTGCCGCGCGGGTCGATCGTCGGGGAGCCATCGATGACGAACTCAGAAGTCGACACGACTTGCTGCTGGCCGCCGTCATCGACGGGCGCCGAGCCTGTGGGGTTCCAAAAGTCGGTCACTTGCCCTGAGCAGCAGCTTTACGCTGCCCGTTCGTATTCGTTGGCAGGAAGATCAGGTAGAGCAGACGCAATGACACGGCCGGCGATCATGCCCTACCCGCCAAACCCGGCTGATCTCCCTGGTCAGCGGCACAGGCCGACTTCTGGAACCCCACACGCCCTCACACCCAGATCTTGACCGGCCAGCAACCACGCACCGAAAGTTGAAGATCAAGTTCAGCGCGGCGACCGCGGAGCGTGGTGTGCCGGCGGGGTCGGGGTGTAGCGTTCGACCAGCCAGACCTGGTTGACGTGCGGGAACGGCAGATCGGGTGGGGCGGACAGGGTTTGGATGGTACGGGTGGTGACTCGGGGTGTGGCCGCGGTCGATCTCGCGGTGAACCGCCCCGGGTCTCGTGCAGGGCCTGATTCCACGGGAAGGTGGAGTCATGGCGGCACCCAGGAAGTACCCCGACGAGCTGGGTGAGCGTGCGCGTCGCCTCGTCGCGGAGGCGATGGCCGAGGACCCCGTCGCTCTCGCTTAACGCAGCGGTCAAGCGGGTCGGGCCGCGGGTGGGGATCGTGCCCGACACCTTGCGCGGCTGGATCAAGCAGGCCCGGATCGATTCCGGACAGGCACCGGGAATGACAACCAACGACACGAAGACGATCAAGGAGTTGCGGGCCGAGGTCCGGGAGCTCAAGCGCGCCAACGAGATCCTGCTGGCGGCCTCGAGTTTCTTCGCGCGGGAGCTCGACCCGCGATTGCCGTGGTGAGCGTGTTCATCACCGCCCACCGCGC
>DASQWR010000209.1:0-2648 GCA_035640155.1 Pseudonocardiaceae bacterium | reverse complement strand
GCAGGTGAGAGGGAGTCGTGTTAGCTCCAGATCGCGCACGGTAGTCCGTCGCTGAATATCTCGGGTGGGTCCGGTCGGGGGTGGGCTTGGCCGAGCAGGACACGCCGGGCTGTCCAGGCGGCCACGGCCGCGTCCAGGACGTCATCGACCGCCGACAGACGACCCGCCTCGTCCAGCTCACCCGCCAGCAGCACGCCGGCATCGGCGAGCAGCCGCCGACGGCATTCGGCACCGGCCCAGGTGCTCTTGCGTACCGTGAGCGCAGCCCCGGCCAGCTGGGCGAAGCTGACCTCGGGGTGCACTTCGACGACGCGATGGTGAGTCTGGCGCACCCACTGCTGCACCTGGTGCAGTTTGGGCTTGAGGCTAAACGCCTGAACGGAGATCCCCTCCCCGGTCAGCGCGCGATTGCGCGCACTGGCCGTCCGGTGATCAGGGGCCTCCATCGCGTCGCGAGTCGGCGTCATGAACACCGAGGATCGCAAGACGCCGATGACCTTCTTCGCCAGCACATCGGCTTGCCGGTGTCCTCGCTCGGGCAGCCCGATCGGCATATCGATGGCCACGACCGCGAGTGGGCCGTCGGTCTCGGCCTTCGCGACCAGCTCGCTGATCGCACCCGCAACGTAGGCTCGGCAGTTCTGTCCCGTCAGGGCGATACCGATCCACCCTGCCCGGCAGGCGTCCACTCCCAGGACTCGCTCGCTCTCCACCACGGGCATGAGCCTATCCCTGCCCGAGGTGCCCGCCGATACTCGATCCCCGGGTACAGACCCGGCTGTAGTCGACCGCGCCCAGAAATGCCGGTGACACGCCTGCGGCAACCGGCCGTGCGCGGGCTGCAGGCACTCCATCCAAAACGATGACCCCGTCCCGGAACGCCAGTGCCCCGCCCGGCACAACCAGATACGTGCCGACGTCCGCTATTTCCGCGAGTCGGACGGCCTGGCGCAGCCGGGCGATGCACGCTCATGCCGATGTGCGGGCGTTCGGTTCTCGCAGCAGAGGTCGTGGCTGCTCCTGTTCGCCTGCCAAAGGCTTCCGCTGGTACTCCGCCCCATGAGCGCCGGCCGTCCGTGGGTACGTGGTGCTTCGAGGGTGGGCGCAGCACGACGGCATGACAGGTCGCCGCCCCTGTCAGCTGGTACCACGCTCGCGCAGGGCTCGGCGGTGCCGGACATCTGCCGTGCTGCGGAGGCACGAGTCTCGCCCGAGGTGTACGAAGAGGCCATGGGAATCGTTTCGCCGGGGTTCAGTGGGCGGCGGCGATCGACGGACGTGAAGCTGCCGCCTGGGCAGTATCTGACCGAGGACTTTCCGGTGCTGTCGGCCGGACCCACCCCGCGCATTCCCCTCGACCGCTGGGAGTTCACCGTCGTCACCGAAGTCGGCGGTCGGCGCTCCTGGTCGTGGGAGCAGCTGCTCGCCCTGCCCGCCGAGACCGTCACAGTCGACGTCCACTGTGTCACCAAGTGGTCCAAGCTCGGCACGACCTGGACCGGGGTCGCGCTCGACACCCTGCTCGAGGACGTCGAGACCGCGGCGGACTTCACGCTGGTGCACTCGTACGGCGGGTACACAACCAACCTTCCCCTCGAAGACCTGCTCGACGGCAAGGCCTGGGTGGCCTACCGCTACGACGGGGCCGACCTGGCTCCCGAGCACGGCGGGCCAGCCCGGTTGTTGGTGCCCCACCTGTACTTCTGGAAGTCCGCCAAGTGGGTGCGTGGCGTGCAGTTGCTGGTCGAGGACGAGCCGGGGTTCTGGGAGAGCGTCGGCTACCACAACTACGGGGACCCATGGCGCGAGCAGCGGTATCAAGGCGACTGACCTGGCGGGTCGGCCGGCTCGTGGCCGCCCGCGCGGAGACGCCGACCGCGCGCACCCTGGTCCTTGACGTCCCCGACTGGCCGGGGCACCTGCCCGGTCAGCACGTCGACGTGCGGTTGACCGCCCCGGCCGGGTACAGCGCCCAGCGCAGCTACTCGATCGCGTCGGCGGCTGAGGGCTCGGACCGGATCGAGCTGACCGTGCAGCGGATCGTCGACGGGGAGGTGTCGTCGTACCTGACCGAGGTGCCTGCGCCGGGCGACCCGCTGGAGCTGCGTGGCCCGGTCGGCGGCTGGTTCGTCTGGCGGGCCGCCGACCCGACCCCGGTGCTGCTGGTCGCCGGCGGTTCCGGGATCGTGCCGCTGATGGCGATGGTGCGCACCCGCGCCGCGGCCGGCAGCCGGACGCTGTTGCGGCTGGTCTACTCAGTGCGTACGCCCGAAGACACCTACTACGCCGACGAGCTGCGCCGCCGGGTCCGCGACGAGGCCGGCCTGGACCTGCGTGTGGTCTACACCCGGCGGGCCCCTGACGGATGGCCCGAGCCGCCCGGCCGGCTCGGCGCCGCCATGCTCAACACCCACGGCTGGCCGCCGGAGTTCCTGCCGGCCTGCTTCGTGTGCGGCCCGACCGGGTTCGTGGAGACCGTCGCCGACATCCTGGTGGCGCTCGGCCACGACCCGCGCCGGATCAAGACCGAACGATTCGGAGGCGAGCGATGACCTTTGTGGACGGTAACGCACTGGCCGGCCCGCTGCGGGAGGTGTTCGCCGTGGACCTGACGGCGGCCACCGGCCGGTGCGCCGGCTGCCGGCAGG
>DASQWR010000208.1:0-12420 GCA_035640155.1 Pseudonocardiaceae bacterium | reverse complement strand
GTCGGGCGGCCTCGCGGGCGCAGGCGTCACACCGGCCGGTGTCGGGCTCGTGCAGCGACGCGGCGAGCACGGTGACCCCGCACGCGGCCTCATAGCGCCCGGACGAGCGACCGGCGACGGACGCAGCGTCGCTGACCAGGTGGGCGCGACGGGTGCGGGCATCGGTGACGGCGATGAACGCAGGCGAGAGCGACACGCGCGTAGCGTGGCGACTTCCGTGCTGGTTCGCAACCCTGCAAGCTCAGGCGGCGCGGCGGGGGGAACCGCGACGAGTGGGCCGGCGGGCACCACCGCGCCGAGACAGCTCGACTGCCGACGTGCGTGGGGTGCTGCTGCGCGGGGTGCTGCTGCGCGGCGCACTCCGACGCGGTTGGTGCTGCTGCATGGTGGGAGCGGCGGGCGTCACGTACGCCGCCGGCGGTCCGGTGAGCGCAACGATGTCCGCCGAGCCGGGCCGCACCGACGCGACCTCCGGCGAGATGCCCGCCTGGCGGGTCAGCGTGCGCACGTCGCGGGACTGGTCGGGGGTGGACAGCGTGACGACCACCCCGTCGGCACCGGCCCGCGCGGTGCGACCCGAGCGGTGCAGGTACGCCTTGTGCTCGGCTGGCGGGTCGACGTGCACGACGAGGGCAATGTCGTCCACGTGGATGCCGCGGGCGGCGATGTCGGTCGCCACCAGCACCCGCGCCGACCCGGTACCGAAGGCGGCGAGGTTGCGCTCCCGGGCCTGCTGGGACAGGTTGCCGTGCAGCTCGACCGCCGGCACCCCGGCCGCGGTGAGCTGCTTCGCGAGCTTCTTCGCGGCGTGCTTGGTGCGGGTGAACAGCAGCGTCCGGCCCAGCCCGGAGGCGAGCTCGCGGACCACGGCGGTCTTGTCGCCGGCTGCGAGGGTGAGCACGTGGTGCTGCATGGTGGTCACTACCGAGGCGGGCGGGTCCACCGAGTGCACCACCGGCTCGTGCAGGTAGCGCCGGACCAGCACGTCGACGCCGTTGTCCAGCGTCGCGGAGAACAGCAGCCGCTGGATGCCGGACGGGGTGCGGTCGAGCAGCCGCTTCACCGCGGGGAGGAACCCGAGGTCGGCCATGTGGTCGGCCTCGTCGAGCACGGTGACCTCGACCGCGTCGAGATCGACCAGCCGCTGGTTGATGAGGTCCTCCAGCCGGCCGGGGCAGGCGACGAGGACGTCGATCCCGCCGCGCAACGCGCTGACCTGCCGGCCCTGGCCGACTCCGCCGAAGACGGTGATGACCCGCTGGCCCATCGCGGCGGCGAGCGGCGCGATGGCGTCGGCGACCTGGTTGGCCAGCTCGCGGGTCGGGACCAGGATCAGTGCGCGGGGGCGGTTCGGGATGCGTGGCTTCCCGGAGCCGGCCAGCGCGGCCACGGTGGGGACGGCGAAGGCGACGGTCTTGCCGCTGCCGGTGCGGCCCCGGCCGAGGACGTCGCGCCCGGCCAGCGAGTCGGGCAGGGTGGCGTTCTGGATGGGGAACGGGGTGGTGATGCCGCCCCGCGCGAGCGCGGCCACGATGGGGGCGGGTACGCCGAGCTCGGCGAAGCTGCCGGAGCGGGCGCGGACAGAGTGGGACACAGAGGTGTTGCTGGGCACGAGGTCCTTTCGGTGGTGATCGGGATGGCCGTTGATGCGTGGCCACCCGCCCTCACCTCGAACGGAAAACCCTGCGCTCTGCATTCCGAACGACTGGAGCGCGCCGCACTCGACCTCGGTCGCACCGTAGCGGCGCTGACCTCACTTCCCAGTATGCCCTACATGATCGGCCGGTTGGAGGGGGGCCGGGGTGCCGTGCGTCACGCCAGTTCCCGCTTGAGGACCTTGCCCATGTCGTTGCGGGGCAGTTCGTCCACCAGATGCACGGTGCGGGGACGCTTGTGCGGGGCGAGCAGGCTGGTGACGTGCTCGGCGAGCTCCTCGGCGCCGGGCCGCGCTCCGGGCGCGGGCACCACCCACGCGACCACCCGCTCCCCCAGATCGTCGTCGGGCCGACCGGCCACCGCGACCTCGGCGACGCCAGGATGCTCGAGCAGCGCATTCTCGATCTCCCCGGCACCGATCTTGTAGCCGCCGCTCTCGATCAGGTCGGTGGCCTTGCGCCCAACGAGGCGGAGATACCCGTCGGCGGAGCGGGTGGCCAGGTCGCCGGTGCGGAACCAGCCCCCGCGCATCGTCTCGGCCGTCGCCTCCGGGCGGTTGAGGTAACCGGAGAACAGCGTCGCGCCGCGGACCTCGATCTCGCCGAACGTGACGTCGTCCCCCGCGTCGAGGGTCCGGCCGGCCTCGTCCACCAGCCGCACCTCGACCCCCGGCACCGGCAGCCCCACCGTGCCAGCCCGCCGCTCCCCGTCGGCGGGGTTGCTGCACGTCAGCAGGGTCTCGGTCATCCCGTAGCGCTCCAGCACCCGCTGCCCGGTCAGCATCAGGATCCGCTCGTGCAGCACGGCGGGCAGCGCGGCGGACCCGGACACCAGCAGCCGCGCGCGACCCAGCGCCCAGGCGATGGCGGGGTCACCCTCGGCGGCCTCGGCCAGCCGGGAGTACATGGTGGGAACCCCGAACAGCATGGTCGCCCCGCCAGCCAGTTCGCTGGCCACGGTCACCGGGTCGAAACGGCCCGGGTGATGCAGCGCACCGCCGAGCCGCACCGGGCCCAGCACCCCCTGCACCAGGCCGTGCACGTGGAACAGCGGCAGCGCGTGCACCACGACGTCGGCACCGGTCCACCCCCACGCCGCGGCCAACGCATCGATACCCGCGGCCACCGCCCGCCGCGACAGCTCCACCCCCTTGGGCGGCCCGGTGGTGCCCGAGGTGTAGACGACCAGTGCGGGGACCTCGGGGTCGGGTTCGGCCGGCAGGGACCCGCCGCGGACGCCCGGATCGACGTCCACCCGGGGCAGTGCGGCCAGCGGCCCGGGCAGCTCCACTCCGGGCGCGGCCAGCACGGCACCGGGTGCGCTGTCGGCGACGATGTGGCCGAGCTCCCGCCGCCCGGAGCGTGGGTTCACCGGCACCGCCGGCACCCCGGCCGCCAGCGTGCCGATCACCGCGACGGCGGTCTGTAGCGACGGGGTGGCCCACACCACCACCCTGCTCAGCCCGATGATCCGGGCGGCCACCGCGGCCGCCGCCCCGGCGAGCTCCGCGCGGGTCAGCTGGCCCTCGGGGAATCCCACGGCGGGCGAGCCATCCGGGTCGGCGAGCGTCGGGAGCAGCGGCACGGCCATCGCGCGCACGCTAGCCGCTTGCTGGCCGCACCCGGGTGCGTGCCCTGGCCGCACCCGGACCGGACCGGGTCCCGGCAGACTTCCACTCCATGAACGCCACGATCGCCGAGCCCGGGATCCGGCTGGCGCTGGTGGTCGCCGCGCTCGTCGCCGTCGCGGTGGCCGTGAGCGCCGCCGGTCGCCTCGGGCATGCCGGCGGCGTGCTCCGGGCGGCGCTGCGGGCGGCCGTGCAGCTGGCTGCGGTGTCCGCGCTGGTCACCGCGGTGCTGATGCGGCTGGGAACCTCAGCCGCCTTCGTGGCGCTGATGCTCACCGTGGCGGTGGCGACCAGCGCCCGCCGGGCGTCGGCCGGGCGCTCCGGCTGGTGGGTCGGGGTGGCGCTCGCCGGGGGTGCGGTGCCGGTGCTGGTGCTGATCCTGGCCTCGGGGGTGGTGCCATTGCGCGGGGTGGCCGTGGTGCCGATCGGGGGCATCGTGATCGGCGGCGCGATGACGGCCACCACGCTGGCGGCGCGGCGCGCCCTGGACGCGGTCGCGGACCGCCACGGGGAGGTGGAGGCCGGGATGGCACTGGGCCTCACCGACACCGAGGCGCGCCGCGAGGTGGCCCGGCCCGCCGCGGCCGACGCGACGTTGCCCGCGCTGGACCAGACCCGGACCGTCGGGTTGGTGACGCTGCCGGGCGCGTTCGTCGGGATGCTGCTCGGTGGCGCGTCCGCGGTGGAGGCGGGCTCGGTGCAGCTGCTGGTGCTGGTCGCGCTGCTCGCCGCCGAGGTGATCGCGGTGGTCGGGGTCGCCGAGCTCGTCGCGTCCGGGCGTCTCAGTCGATCCGGCCCTCGGTCTCCTTCGCCAGCCGGCGCACATTGTCGATCTCGCCGCACCCGGAGTCGAGCTGCTCGGCGCGCGCCGAGGAGAAAGCCTCCCCGAGCTCGATGCGGCGGGTGTCGGGAACCGCGTCGCGGGCGTCGTTGAGGATGGTGCGCTCCTCCTCGTCCAGGTGGTGGTTGATGGTCTCCACCAGCTCCTCGAGCTTGCCCTCCCATTCGTCGGAACCTGAGTCGGAGACGTCGAGCAGCCCGAGCAACGCCTGATGGCCTTCGGCGTGCTCCTCGGCACCGTGCTCGACCTCGTCGTTGTCCACCTTCTTGAATCGCTCGAGCGCGGGGTAGACCTCCCGCTCCTCCGCGACGGCGTGCGCGACCAGCACGGCGGAGAGCTCGCGCAGCAGGGCGGGCCGGTCGGACGAGCGGTCGCGCAGGCCGCGGAACAGGTCCTCGAAGCGTCGATGGTCGGTGAGGATCAGCTCGATGACGTCGCTGCTCGCTGGACTGCCCATAGTGGTGACTCCCGGACGGTGGTGGAAACGGATACGGTCATCCTGTGACAGGCTGCGGTTCCCCGCATCCCGGCTCAGGAGCGAGGTTCGCAGCCGACGATTGGCGCATCGCACGGGTGGGTATACCGGCCGTGCGTCGGCCCGGTTGTGGGGCCTCCGGCCAGCGAGGGATGGAGCAACGATGACGGACACCCGACGGCTCCCGAAGCCGGTGGCGCAGGAGTGGGAGTGGCAGCTGGAGGGCGCCTGTCAAGGCCTGAACAGCAGCATGTTCTTCCATCCCGACGGTGAACGTGGTTCGGCCCGCTCGCGGCGCGCCGGGAGGGCCAAGGCCATCTGCGAACGCTGCCCGGTGCTCGTGCCGTGCCGCCGGCACGCGCTGTCAGCCCGGGAGCCGTACGGGGTCTGGGGTGGGCTCACCGAGGAGGAGCGCCGCGAGCTCTGGACCGGTCACCGGCAGCCGCTGGTCGGCTGAGCGTGCTGGGAGCTGAGGACGACGCGGCTCGGGGAGCGCCCGCGCAGCGCAGCGTGCTGGTGCGCGTCGGTGCCACCGCAGCGCAGCTGCCCCCGCTGCGGGTGGTGGCCGGTGACCTGGCCGCCCGCGCCGACTTCGACCTCGATGCGGTGGCCGACCTGCGCCTCGCGGTCGACGAGGCCGCCGCCGAACTGGTCGCCGTCGCCGCTCCCGATGCGTCGATCACCTGCACGTTCCTCGTCGGCGACGAGGGGGTGGAGGCCACCGTCACGGTGCCTGTGGAGCACGCCACCACGCTGCGCACGGACTCCTTCGGCTGGCGCGTGCTCGCCACCCTGGTGGACCAGGTACACCTGCTGGACCACTCCGACGGGGGCCAACCGGTGGTCGGCATCGCACTGACCAAGACGCGGGGCGGGAACTCGGGGGACGGGACGTCGCGGCGGTGACCTCGCCCGGTCGGCCCGACGGGTGGGAGAGGACTTCGGGAACGGGCCAGTCCGGCTATGAGCATCTCACCTCGCTGTTCGTCGAGCTGGCGGAGCTCCCGGCGGATCATCCCCGCCGGACGGAGCTGCGCGACGACCTGGTGGCCGGGCACCTCCCCGTGGCGCGCAACATCGCACGGCGCTTCGCGAACCGCGGCGAGCCCCAGGACGACCTCGAGCAAGTGGCGATCCTCGGCCTGATCCACGCCGTCGACCGCTTCCAGCCCGAACGGGGCACCGACTTCCTCTCGTTCGCGGTGCCGACGATCACCGGCGAGGTGCGCCGGCACTTCCGTGACCACGCGTGGTCGATGCGGGTACCGCGGCGCCTGAAGGACCTGCACGTCGCGCTCGGCACCGCCATCTCCGAGCTGTCCCAGCGGATTGGCCGGGCGCCGACTGCGAGCGAGCTCGCCCGCCACCTCGACATGCCGCGGGAGGAGGTGCTCGAAGGACTGGAGGCGGCCGGCGCGTACCGCAGCACGTCCCTGGACGACATGCTCACCGGGGACGACACGGGCCCCGCGCTGGAGAGCGTGATCGGGAAGGCCGATGCGGAGCTGGACCGGGTCGAGTACCGCACCGCCCTCGCGCCGCTGCTGGAACAGCTCCCCGACCGGGAACGTACGATCCTCAAGCTGAGGTTCTTCGGCGGGATGACCCAGAGCCAGATCGCCGAGCGGGTCGGGCTGTCCCAGATGCACGTGTCCCGCCTGCTGTCCCGCACGCTCGTGGGGCTGCGCTCCCAACTCCGGGATGACGTCTGAGCCTCCAGCGGGGTCGCTCCGGGCGGCCAGCTCCCCGTAGCCGTCTCGTCCTGCAAGGAGACCAATGACCGCCGCCCTCCGGCAACCGTGGCCAGGCTCGGCCTACCCGCTCGGTGCCACCTTCGACGGAGCCGGGACGAACTTCGCCCTGTTCTCCGAAGTCGCCGACCGGGTCGAGCTGTGCCTGTTCGACGACACCGCCGAGGGGCAGGCCGAGACGCGCGTCGCGCTGCCGGAGCGTGACGGCTTCGTGTGGCACGGGTACCTGCCCACGGTCAGTCCCGGCCAGCACTACGGCTACCGGGTGCACGGACCGCACGACCCGCACGCGGGGCTGCGCTGCAACCCGGCCAAGCTGCTCATCGACCCCTACGCCAAGGCCGTCTCCTCCGCCGGGGAGGGCACCCTCGTCGACTGGGACGAGGCGGTGTTCGGTTACCGCTTCGACGACCCGGAGCAGCGGGGCGACGACGACTCCGCATCACACGTGCCGAAGTCGGTGGTGGTCAGCCCGTTCTTCGACTGGGCCGAGGACCGCCACCCCCGCACCCCGTACAACGAGACGGTGATCTACGAGGCGCACGTGCGGGGCCTCACCGTCACGCACCCGGAGATCCCGGAGGAGATGCGCGGCACCTACGCGGGCCTCGCGCACCCGGTGATGATCGACCATCTGACGAGGCTCGGCGTCACCGCGGTCGAGCTGATGCCGGTGCACCAGTTCGTCGTCGACCACCACCTCGTCAAGGCGGGGCTGACCAACTACTGGGGTTACAACACGATCGCGTTCCTCGCGCCGCACAACGGCTACGCAGCCAGCGGCACCCGCGGGCTGCGGGCGCACGAGGTGGTCAGCCAGTTCAAGGCGATGGTGCGGGAGCTGCACACCGCAGGCATCGAGGTGATCCTCGACGTGGTTTACAACCACACCGCGGAGGGCAACCACCTGGGCCCCACGCTCTCGATGCGCGGCATCGACAACGCCGCCTACTACCGGCTCGTCGCGGACGACCCGCGGTACTACATGGACTACACCGGCACCGGGAACTCCCTCAACGTGCGCCACCCGCACATCCTGCAGCTGATCATGGATTCACTGCGGTACTGGGTCACCGAGATGCACGTCGACGGGTTCCGGTTCGACCTGGCGTCCACCCTGGCCCGGGAGTTCTACGACGTCGACCGGTTGTCGGCGTTCTTCGACCTGGTGCAGCAGGATCCCGTGATCAGTCAGGCGAAGCTGATCGCCGAGCCGTGGGACGTCGGGCCCGGTGGCTACCAGGTGGGCAACTTCCCCCCATTGTGGACGGAGTGGAACGGTAAGTACCGCGACACGGTGCGGGACTTCTGGCGGGGCGAGCCCGGCACGCTGGGCGAGTTCGCCTCCCGGCTCACCGGATCGTCGGACCTGTACCAGCAGGACGGCCGCCGGCCGTACGCGTCGATCAACTTCGTCACCGCGCACGACGGCTTCACGCTCACCGACCTGGTGTCCTACAACGAGAAGCACAACGAGGCCAACGGCGAGGGTGGCAACGACGGGGCCGACGACAACCGGTCCTGGAACTGCGGCACGGAGGGTCCGACGGACGACCCGGAGGTGCTGGCGCTGCGCGCGCGGCAGCGGCGCAACATGCTGGCCACCCTGTTCCTGTCCCAGGGTGTCCCCATGCTCCTGCACGGCGACGAGCTCGGCCGCACCCAGCAGGGCAACAACAACGTCTACTGCCAGGACAACGAGCTGTCCTGGATGGACTGGACCGGGTTGTACGGGACCGGCGCCGACGGGGTCGGCGTTGCCGGGACCGGTGCCGACGGGTCTGGTGTCGACGGGACCGGCGCCGACGCCGACCTGGTCGCGTTCGTCGCGGCGCTGACCGCACTGCGCCGCGGCCACCCGGTGTTCCGCAGGCGCCGGTTCTTCGCCGGCCGCCCCATCCGCCGTGGCGACGAGCTGCGGGACATCGCGTGGTTCGCCCCGTCAGGCGAGGAGATGACCGGGCAGGACTGGGAGGCCGGCTTCGGCCCCTGCCTCACCGTGTTCCTCAATGGCGACGCCATCACCGACCACGATTCCCGGGGCGCCCGGGTGACCGACAACTCGTTCCTGCTGTGCTTCAACGCCTACTACGAGGACGTGGCGGTGACCCTGCCGGGCAACGGCTACGGCGAGCAGTGGACGGTGGTGCTGGACACCACGACCGGCGAGGTCGGCGACGGGTCGCGGCAGCACAAGGGTGACGAACGCATCCCGGTCGCCGCCCGCTCGCTGGTCGTGCTGGAACGCACCGGATGAGCGTCCCGACCTCGACCTACCGGCTGCAGCTCTCCCACCGCTGCACCTTCCGCGACGCTGTCGCCGTGGTTCCCTACCTGGCATCGCTCGGCGCCGGGGCGCTCTACACCTCGCCGCTGCTGACCGCGATGCCCGGATCCGAACATGGCTACGACGTGGCGGACCCCACCCGGGTCTCCGACGTGCTCGGCGGCGAGGAGGGACGCCGGGCGCTGGTGACGGCGCTGCGGGAGCACGGCATGCAGCTCGTGGTGGACATCGTCCCCAACCACCTCGGCGTGGCCGATCCGCAGGCGAACCCGGCGTGGTGGGACCTGCTGCGCCGCGGTCCGGGCTCTCGCTACACCTCCTGGTTCGACGTCACCGGCTGGCCGCTGCGGCTGCCGGTGCTCGCGGACAACCCGGCCGCCCTCGAGGACCTGCAGGTCGACGACTCCGGCGACGACCCGGTGTTGCGCTACCACTCCCGCGCGTTCCCGATCGCCGCCGGCACCGGCGACGCGGGCTCGGCCCAGCAGGTGCACGAGGCGCAGCACTACCGCCTGGTGTCCTGGCGCGGCGACCTGGGCTACCGGCGTTTCTTCGCGGTGAGCGACCTCGCCGCGGTCAAGGTGGAGGACCCCGAGGTGTTCGCCGCCACGCACGGCGAGGTGCTTCGCTGGGTCGCCGAGGGCGACGTCGACGGGCTGCGCGTCGACCACCCCGACGGGCTGACCGACCCCACCGGCTACGCCCACCGGCTGCGCGAGCACGCCCCGGACGCCTGGATCGTGGTGGAGAAGATCCTTGAGCCGGGTGAGGAGCTGCCCACCTCCTGGCCGGTGGGAGGCACCACCGGCTACGACGCGCTCGCCGAGGTGGACGGGGTGCTGGTCGACCCGGCGGGTGCGGAGGCGTTCACCGCGCTCGACGAGTCGCTCACCGGGGTCCACACGTCGTGGCCCGCGCTGGTGCACGACTGCAAGCTCGACGTCGCCACTGACATGCTCAGCTCCGAGCTGCGCCAGCTCGCCGCGCTGGCACCCGAGGTCCCGAACGCGACCGATGCACTGGCTGAGGTGCTGGCCTGCTTCCCGGTGTACCGCTCCTACCTGCACGCCGACTTCCCGAGTTCCGGCGTGGCGCACCTCGACGAGGCGCTGGACGCCGCCCGCTCCCGCCGCCCGGACCTGGACGCCGCGCTGGACGCGCTGTCCCCGCGGCTGCACGACCCGTCCGACGAGCTGGCGGTGCGGCTGCAGCAGAGCTCCGGTGCGGTGATGGCCAAGGGCGTGGAGGACACCGCGTACTACCGGTGGACCCGCTTCGTCGCGCTGAACGAGGTCGGCGGGGACCCCGCGCGGTTCGGGCTGGATCTCGACGCCTTCCACCTGGCACTCGCCCGCCGGGAGGAGATCGCCCCCCGGGGCATGACCACGCTGTCCACCCACGACACGAAGCGCGCGGTCGACGTGCGCGCCCGGCTCGCGGTGCTCGCCGAGCTGCCGTCCCGGTGGGCCGCGGCGGTCGCGGAGTTCGCCTCGCTCGCCGGCAAGGCGGGGGCGCCGGTGCCCGACCCCGCGCTGGGCCACCTGCTCTGGCAGAGCGTGGCCGGCGCCTGGCCGCTGGAGCGCGAGCGGCTGCACGGCTACCTCGACAAGGCGATGCGGGAGGCGAGCACCCGCACCAGCTGGACCGAGCCCGACGAGGCGTTCGAAACCGCGATGCATCTCGTCGCGGATGCCTGCTACGACGATCCGGCGCTGCGCGCCGCAGTCACCGGGCTGGGCGAGGAGATCACGCCGCCCGGCTGGTCCAACTCGCTGTCCGCGACGCTGCTGCAGCTCGCGATGCCCGGGGTGCCCGACACCTACCAGGGCTGCGAGGTGTGGGACTACTCGCTGGTCGACCCGGACAACCGCCGCCCGGTCGACTTCACCCCCCGCCGCGAGCTGCTGGAACGGCTGGACGCGGGCTGGTTGCCGGAGGTGGACCCCACGGGCGCCGCGAAGCTGCTCGTGGTGTCCCGGGCGCTGCGGACCCGGCGGGAGCACCCGGAGCGGTTCACCGATTACGCACCGGTGCTCGCCTCCGGCGAGGCCGGGCAGCACGCCGTCGCCTTCGAACGCCGCGGTGTCATCGCGGTGGCCACCCGGCTGCCGGTGCGCCTGGCCGCCCGCGGCGGCTGGGGCGACACCAACCTGCCGCTGCCGGACGGGTCGTGGACCGA
Organism: Pseudonocardiaceae bacterium; assembly: GCA_035640155.1. Classification (GTDB taxonomy): domain Bacteria; phylum Actinomycetota; class Actinomycetes; order Mycobacteriales; family Pseudonocardiaceae; genus JALYQB01. Next base: position 1,604 of record DASQWR010000208.1, on the reverse strand, counting down.
CGCCCTCACCGGCACCCGCGTGTACGGAGCACAGGAGCTCTCCCGGCTGCTGTCCCGCTACCCCGCGGCCCTACTGATCCGGCACTGACCCAGCGGCCGGCCGCTGGGATGCGGACACCGGCTGACGCAGCGACGCTTGCCGGAGCGAGGATCTTCCCGTCGGCTCCGCACGCCCGTCACGACACCCGAGGATCGGTGAGCTCGATGCACCCGCTGCTGGCGCTGCCCCTGGACGAGCTGACCGGCCGGGCCCGGGTGGTGCGCGCCGCCGCGCATGGCACCCGGGTCACCTTCTCGCCCAAGGTGTTCATCCCGCTCACCCGGCTGTGCCGGGACCGGTGCGGCTACTGCGCCTTTGCCACCGCGCCCGCCCGGCTGCACAGCCCGTACCTGGAGCCCGACGAGGTGCTGACGATCGCCACCCGCGGCGCCGAGGCGGGCTGTCACGAGGCGCTGTTCACCCTGGGTGAGCAGCCGGAGGACCGCTACCCGCAGGCGGGGAGCTGGTTGCGTGACCGCGGGTACGAGTCCACTGTCGCGTACCTGGCCGCGATGTGCCGGTCGGTGCTGGCGGAGACCGGGCTGCTGCCGCACGCCAACGCCGGTGCCCTGTCCCGCGACGAGCTGTCGGTGCTGCGGGCCGTCTCGCCCAGCCAGGGGATGATGATCGAGTCGCTGAGTCCCGCGCTCGCGGCGCATCGCGGAGCCCCGGACAAGGACCCGGCGCGGCGGCTGGCCACCCTGGAGGCAGCCGGTGAGCTGGCGATCCCGTTCACCACCGGGATCCTGGTCGGCATCGGCGAGACACCCGCCGACCGGGTGACCGCGCTGGAGGCGATCGCCGAGGCGCACCGGCGGCACGGTCACGTGCAGGAGGTGATCGTGCAGAACTTCCTGCCCAAGCCCGGCACCACGATGCGCCACGCCCAGCCGTGCCCTCCCGAGGAGCACCGGCAGGCGATCGCGCTGGCCCGGCTGCTGCTGCCGCCCGAGGTGCACGTGCAGGCGCCGCCCAACCTGTCCGACGACGTCGGCGCGCTGCTCGACGCCGGCCTCGACGACTGGGGCGGGGTGTCACCGGTGACCGCCGACCACGTGAACCCGGAGCGGCCGTGGCCGGCGCTAGAGCAGCTGCGGGCCGTCACCGAGTCCCGCGGCCTGGCGCTCGCCCCGCGCCTTACGCTCCACCCGTCCTACGTGCTGGAGCCGGCGCGCTGGATCGACGAGGACCTGCACTTCGCCGTACAGGACCGCTCCGACGCCGAGGGCCTGGCCCGGGACGACCCCGGCGCGGTGTTCCCGGAGCGCTACGCCGACGCGCAGAACGTGGGCACCGGGGCGGAAGTCATCCAGGTGGGGCGGCGCTCGACCGCCTGGTACTCGGGCGCCTCGGACGGGGGCGCCTCGGATCGGGGCGCGGGCGGCACACCGCCGGTGTTGCTGCCCGGTGTCCCGCGGGCCACCGGCGCGGTGGCCGAGGTGCTCGACGGGGTGCGCGACGGCCAGCAGCCCGGCGAGGTCGAGCTGGTCACGCTGTTCGGCGCCCGCGGTCGTGAGGTTGCTGCGGTGGCCGCGCTGGCCGACGAGCTCCGCGCCGCGAGGGT
>DASQWR010000207.1:0-6900 GCA_035640155.1 Pseudonocardiaceae bacterium | reverse complement strand
GGCCTGCTCGCCGGCGCCGGCGTGTTCGCCCCGCGGGCACCGGAGCCGGCGCAGCTGGCCGAGGCGGTCGCCGACGCCGGCGAGCCCGTGCTGGCCGAGGCGGTGCTCATAGCCGTCGAGGAGGCCGGCCACCACCACCCGGGCTTCCGGCCGGCGGAGCACACGGCGAACCTCGCGTTCCACGACTCACGATGCTCGGTCACGATCCGCTGTGGCCCGCCTGCCTGCGATGCGACGAAGTGCGCGGCGACGGCGAACGCCTCGGTGGCGGTTCGGGTAGATGTTCCGCTGAGGAAGCATCGTCTACACCTGGCCCGGCGCCGAGCTCACTCTCCAGGAGGTGCAGCTCCGCGGCGATTCCGTGGGATCCGGGCCCACAAGTCGCGGTGGATCGCGGCCGCGAGCGGCCCTACGGGCGTGGAGCACGGCACCCGCACCCCGCCGTTCCTGATTGTGGTCATGACGGCCTCACAGTCCAGGGGTGGTGGACGGTCGCCAGCTACGAGAAGAGGCGACCAGTCGGATGAATCACATCAGGCACTGAGCCTTTTCCAACCTGGCCCGATCGGCAGGCGACCCGACCGCCTCGAGGGCGCTCCGGCACTCGCGCGACGTCTCGAACGCAGGTCACGCCACTGCTGCTCAAATGCCGTGTCGACATCTAGTTCCACAACAAGAGAGGGCTCGACACGGGTGTAGTCGACCGGCTTGCTCGGCCGTTGCCCGAAGCGGCTCGACGGGATCACCTTGGGCCATGGGTGCGACCCGCCTGCGGCGACAAGAAGTTCGGGCAGCTCGTGACGCATCGGCAGCGGCAGCGGCGTGGTGCGCCCAGCGATCCGCAACCGGCCCGACTTGTCCGGTAGGCCGACCACGAGCGCCTCGGGCTGCCTGAGCGAGCCGAGGATGCCGCCGACGACGGCTTCGGCCGTGACCCTCGTGCGACCTTGTGCCACTTCGTCTTGCCGGGCCGGTACGACTGGCGGCAGCGCTTGGCTACCACGCCCTCGATGCCCGCTGCACCGTGGTTGATCAGCCACTGCTCGGCGACTGCCGGATCGTCCGACGCAGGCATCATTACGAGTCCGTGAGGCAGCTGGCGGCTAACGAGGTATTCGAGGCAGGTCCGGCGCTCGAGGTACGGCCGTCGTCGTAGGTCCGTGCCGGTGACTTCGAGCAGGTCGAAGACGACGTACGACGCCGGCATGGACCGGGCCAGCGCATCAGCTCGGGATTCGGCGGGGTGGATCCGCTGCTGGAGGGCTACGAAGTCGAGCCGGCCGTGACGCCACACCACGAGCTCGCCGTCGAGCACGACATCGACGTCCAGCGCACCCACCGCCGCTGCGACCTCGGGGAAGTACCGGGTGAGACCTCGCTGCTGGCGCGACTGCAACCGCACCCGTCCACCACAGGCGAAGGCGACACACCTGAAGCCGTCAAATTTGGGCTCGTAGCTCCACTCTCCTAGCTTGCCTACCGGCAGCTCGGTCGAGGTCGTGGGCTTCACCGGCTGTACCGGGTAGGTCACGCGAGCGAGCTTCGGGGGTACCACCGACGGACGGTAAGCCGAGCACCGGGCGTCGGAGCCGGTGGACGAGCTGTGACCGGCGGCAGACGAGAGGCTGGACGGGGGCAGTCAGCGACATGACTACACGGTCCGTCCGGTCGCATCCTCTCGCTTCAGCGAACTCCTCCTACGTGTTTCGACGCATTGTGTCAAACGGTCGCTGTAGTTGCTCGACCCGGATTCGAACCGGGGATTTCTTGCTTATGAGGCAAGTGACGTCGGCCGCTGGTCTATCGAGCGACGTCGAGCTTAGACGCGAGAAAGCGGCCCGACCGAAGTCGAACCGCTTCCCCTTTCCTAACGTCGCCGTCACGATCCGCCGGTGGCCGATCGTGCGCGGCCGACCCGACCGAACCTCATCCGACAGGCTGCCGACCCCGCTGCGCTAACAGGCGCCCGCCAACCGGTCATGGTCGGCCGCGACACCCCGACCCGTGCGGCAGTCCATCTGGTCAGTCCGCCGGCGGCGAGATCGCCCGCCGGCTCGTTGCCACCCGCGCCCGCCTGTCCCCAGCTTCGACCCGTGCACGCCCTTCACCTCGTGAAAGCCGCCCGCTCACGGCTCATCTCAGGCGGAGCTTTCTCGTTCTTCGAGCCCGACGGCGTGACGCAGCTCGGTGCCGTCGATGCCTAGCCGGGGGTGTTCTTCGGCAAGCGCTTCCATCAGGTCGGCGAGTCCGTCGGCCACGGCGTGAGCTTGTGCTGGACTGCCTCGTCAGCCCGCTTCTGGGTGTTTTGCAGCAGCGCCACCAGAAGAAAGTGACGATCGTGGTGACGGTGTTGATGATCAGCTGCCAGGTGTCGATGTCCGGTAGCAGCAAGAACAACGGTGCCCAGAGCAGCACGAGCAGCACGCAGAGCACGAAGAACCAGGCCCAGGACACGAAGGAGCTGACCCGGGTGGCGAAGCGGTCGAACACGGACAGTCCCGTCGGAACGTCCGGGGGCATCGTCGCACTGTCACGTCGCAGGGGCTGCCGACGGTTCGTCATGGCCGAGGCTCACGCGGCGAGTTTGCCCACGCTGCGCCGCAGGTCCCGCCAGGCGGTGGTGATGTCGCCTTCGTGGAGCCGCCCGGCCTCGGTCTGCTGCTGGTGCAGGAGGCCGTAGGTGAACCCGTTCTCGCCGTCGAGGTGCGCCGCGATACCGATCTCGCGCAGGACAGGGCGGGCGACAACGGCGTCCTGGTGATCGCCGAGCAGTTCTTGCACGTGCTTGACCTGCTTGACCAGCCGGTTCGCCGGCTTTCCCAGCGCCGGGGCGGCAGCCTCGGCGGCGTACCGCAACCGCTTGGAGGCCTTTCGGGCCTCGTGCCACTCGACGTCGCGCCTGTTCCCCGGCGGGAGCCGGTCGGCCACCTTCACATGTGCCGCGACGCGTCGGTGTGCCCGGCCGACCAACGCGGGCAGCTCCCGCGGTGCCTTGCTACGGGCACGGGGAGTCAGTGGCGGGTCGGCCAACAGCCGGTCGATCGCGGCGAGCAGCGCGAGGTAGCGATCGGAGTCCAGCGCGGCGATCAGCGCCGAGCGGGCGTCGGCTTCCCGGCCGGCGAAAAACCGGGTCAACCGGGCCTGGACCGGGCCGACGACCAACTCGTCGGGCAACTCGGCCACGGCATGGGTGAACCGGGCCTGCAGGACCTCGAGATCGCGGGCGTCGCCGAGCACCCCCGCCAGCCACTTCAGCTCGTCGGTCAGCTCGCGGGTCGCCGACCGGTCGATGACCTTCCCGTAGGCCTGCAGGGCGCTGCGCATCCGGCGGGTCGCCACCCGCATCTTGTGTACCGCGTCGGGTATGTCCTGGCGGACCGCCGGGTCGCCCCACTGGATGGCGTCGGCCTGCTCCCGCAGGTACGCCAGCACCACCTCGCCCACCGTGGCCTGGCGGCCCAGCCGCGGAGCCGGCGCCCGTCCGGGCAACCGCTCGGCCAGCAGCCGCGCCAGCTTCGACCCCGCGTCCGATCGGCGCACCCCGGCCTTGAACAGCCGCTCCTCCACCCGGTCCAGCAGGTCCGGGTCGCCGTGGCCACCCAGCTCGACCTCGACCTCCCGCCACGACATCCCCGACGTGGACGCGCCCAACGTATGGGCGGACACGTGGTCGTCGACGACCTCGACCAGCACCCGGCTGTCGTCGTCGGTCAACTGCCACCGACGCCGCGCCGTCGTCAGCTCGGCCACCGGCGCGAGTGGTGCGCCACGGCTCACGGCCCGCGTCAACCCCATCAATTCGGCCGGAGGCGTACGGCGGCGGCCTCCCCGCGCGTCGCTCACCCGGACCTCGTCACGGCTGTCCCCGCCCACCGGCAGCTTCAGATGCCAGCCTGCGTCGTCCCCACCACGCCGGCGGCGCAACGTCACCCCGGCCCGCGCCAACCGCAGATCCTCGGTGTCGTAGTACACCGCCTCCAACGTGTGATCCTCAGGCCCCACGAGCCCCTCCACCCCGGCCAGCCCCGCCCACCCGGGCAGCTCGACCCCGTCGACCGCCTCGTACTTCCGCTCCGTCTCGCGCACCGTCGTCGCCACGACCTACACCTACCCCCAACCGGCCAAGAACGCGAGGTGACGTTAAGGTGAACAACACTGGCCGGCTGCCCGAACTGCGGGCACCTCGGGCCACACCCCACCATCCTGGACCGGTGGCGAGACGGGAGTACTACCACGACGACGCCGCGCCCCCGGCGAACTCGATGACCCCCACCGTGTTCGCCGCCGTCCGCGACGACCAAGGACGAGTCCTGCTGGTCCGTCGCAACGACAGCGGCAACTGGGAGCTGCCCGGCGGCCGCGTTGAACTGGGCGAGACCGCGATCACTGCGGTAAAACGCGAGGTCTCCGAGGAGAGCGGCGTCGCGATCAAGGTGATACGGCTGGCCGGCGTGTACACCGACCCTGGACACATCATGGTCTACCCGAGTACCGGCGAAGCCCGCCAACAGTTCGCCGTGTGCTTCCATGCCCTCCCCGTCGACGGGCAACCACACCCCGACCACGACGAAACCTGCGAAGCCGCCTGGATCGACCCCATCCACCCTGACCGGCTACCCATTCACCCGAGCATGCGACTCCGCATCATTCACGCCGTCACCGAACCCGACGTCCCACACATCTCCTGAAATGTGCCAACGGCCAGTAAGTGTGATTCGTGGCCGTCGAGCGGGCGGCGTCGATCAACCCCCCGCGCGCCCGGAGGGAGCTCGCCCGTGAGTACCACTCGCATCAGCACATCGGGCAGCAACTCCAATACACGACGACGGCTAACCATCGCCGACATCTGCGCCGACCTCGGCGTCTCCCGCTCAACCTTCTACGAGTGGCGCGCCAAGCCGCGGACCCCGCTGCCTGAAGCTTCCGAACGGTGACATTCGGGTGAACCGCGCCGAGTACGAGCGCTGGCTCAGCTCGTTGGAGGACTCCGCCGGTTGAGCAGCTCATACGACGTGCGCGTGTGGAAGACCGAGACCGTGCGGGGCGCTCGGGGCAACAGCTTCAAGGTCCGGTGGGCGGTCGCCGGCCGCCGCCGCTGACCGAGCTACTGCAGGCACACCTCGCCGAGTTCGGTGCTGCTGCGGACGGCCGGCTGGTGCGCGGAGTGCGCGGGAACGACCTGTCGGACAGCACCTATGGCCGGGCCTGGAAAAAGGCAAGAGAGCTCGCACTCACCCCCGAGGAAGCAGCCTCACCACTCGCACGGCGGCCATATGACCTTCGGCACGCCGCAGTGTCCACGTGGCTGAACGGCGGTGTCCCGGCCACCCAGGTCGCCGAGTGGGCCGGCCACAGCGTCGCCGTCCTGCTGCGCGTCTACGCCAAGTGCATCGCCGGTCAGGGCGACGTCGCACGGGAGCAGATCGGCCGTGCGCTCGGCCTCGGATGAGGGTGGCGCATCGAGCGAACGAGAGCGTTGGCCTCGCGGGATGCCGACTTGTAACGATGCCCTAGGGCGAAGCGACACTTGTAGCGCGTGGTACCACATGATCTTTTGGGGGCTGCTCCTGGGGAGGTGGAGGAGCCTGAGCCGAGCGGTGACATGCCGCACGAGCTGGACCAGCTTTGGCCCCCCTGCAATCTTGCTCGGATCACGACTTTAGGTAGAAGCAGGACAACGGATCAGAATGGGGTAGGGGCGTGCAGGACACTGAGGCTATGAGCGCAACGAGTCAATGTGGGACCAAGTGGTATTCGTGGCAGCGGCTCGTGTTAACCACCCCCGCAGCCATATTGGGCGCCACAGTACCTGGGCTCATGGGTGCAGGAGAACTTGGTATGTTGATCGGCACCGTCGTGGCGTCGCTGCTTAGCGAATTTTTCCTTGCCGGGCCACCCTCGCCAGCCAAGATGGATTAGTGCGTTGGGGTTCGCCGTGGCCGCGGTAATCCTCACGATCAGTGCATTTACACTGTCGGATGTTATTCGCGGGGAGGCCACGATCGGTGACGGGCAGTACACGTTTCTGCCAGACTCACCTGAACCCGTAATCCCCCCGTGATCCCGCCTCCCGACCCGACACAGCCACCAGCGGCAGCGGCACCAGCAGCACCGGCACCAGGGCCGTTCACGGCCCGGTTTGAAACGTACAGAAAGTCCTCAGCTCATCACAGACGGCGCGCACCCGAGGGATCTACGTTTCCTAGGCAGAACGTCAAGCACCAGGCGGGACCAGGCACGCTGCGAGCTACTGAGGCACGGTCGAGCTAGTCCGCTAGTGCTGCGATATGGCGCTGAATCCGGCGGGCTGCGCATTCGGGCGACTGCGTGGCAGTGTCGATCGTGACGTCGGTGTCGGGGAGCGGCGGGGTATCGTCCCATGCGCATAACCGGGTGGCTGTGTCGTTGGTGCCTCGCGCGGAGAGGCGCTCTTTGGCTACGTGTCGCGGGCACCATACGGACACGATGAGCCAGCGCGCGGCTGGCGTTGCCCTTACGACAGCGCCGATAGCGGTGTGCTGACCGAGATGGACGACCGGAATGTGGTCGTTGAGCTGGGCTAATAGTGTCGGTCGGTCAATGACGTAGGTGGCGCCGTACCGATGGTTTTCCCAGATAATGTCGCCGTGCGCCCGGAGCGTCCGGAGTGTTGCGTCGGAGGTGATCCGATAGCCGGCAGTTCTGCCACCGCCGACTTTGAGGCGAGGGAACAGGACGTATCTTGCATCAAGTTTGTGCAGCGCATGGGTGATGGTGTCTTTGCCGGTGGCAGGTGCGCCGTAGAGGATGACCCCACGCACTAGCTTGCATCCCCGCCGAGCATGGTCGCGAGCAGCTCTTTGGCTTGGGTTTGGAGCGGTGTACTCGACGCAGAGTTGTCAATTAGAACGTGCGGTGCAG
>DASQWR010000206.1:0-3964 GCA_035640155.1 Pseudonocardiaceae bacterium | reverse complement strand
GAGGCGTTCCTGCTGCAAGGCGGGGACTGCGCAGAGACCTACGTCGACAACACCGAGCCACACATCCGTGCCAGCATCCGGACCCTGCTGCAGATGGCCGTGGTGCTCACCTACGGATCGAGCATGCCGGTGGTGAAGGTGGGACGCATCGCCGGGCAGTACGCGAAGCCCCGATCGGCGCCGACCGACGCGCTGGGCCTGCCCGCCTACCGCGGTGACATGATCAACTCGCTGGTGGCCACGCCGGAGGCTCGGGTACACGACCCGGGCCGGCTGATCCGCGCCTACGCCAATGCCGGTGCCGCGATGAACCTGGTGCGCGCACTCACCCGCGCGGGCATGGCCGACCTGCACCGGGTGCACGACTGGAACAAGGACTTCGTGCTGCGCTCGCCCGCCGGTGCGCGGTACGAGGCCCTGGCGGGGGAGATCGACCGGGGGCTGCGCTTCATGTCCGCCTGCGGGGTGGACGACAGCTCGTTGCGGGGCACCGACATCTACGCCAGCCACGAGGCGCTGGTGCTGGACTACGAGCGGGCGATGCTGCGGCTGGACACCTCCGGCGAGGTGCCCAAGCTCTACGACCTCTCCGCGCACTTCGTGTGGGTGGGGGAGCGCACCCGGGCGCTGGACGGCGCGCACATCGCGTTCGCTGAGCTGCTGGCGAACCCGATCGGCCTCAAGCTCGGGCCGAGCACCACGCCCGAGCAGGCCGTCGAGTACGTCGAGCGGCTCGACCCGCAGGGCACGCCCGGGCGGCTCACCCTGATCTCGCGGATGGGCTCGGGGCGGGTGCGGGAGGTGCTGCCCCCCATCGTGGAGAAGGTCACCGCCTCGGGACACCAGGTGATCTGGCAGTGCGACCCGATGCACGGCAACACGGTCGAGTCCCTCAGTGGCTACAAGACCCGGCACTTCGACCGGATCGTGGACGAGGTGCAGGGCTTCTTCGAGGTGCACCACGCGCTGGGCACCCATCCCGGCGGGATCCACGTCGAGATCACCGGTGAGGACGTCACGGAGTGCCTCGGCGGCGCGCAGGACATCTCCGATTCAGACCTCTGCGGCCGTTACGAGACGGCCTGCGACCCGCGGCTGAACACCCAGCAGTCCCTGGAGCTGGCATTCCTGGTCGCCGAGATGCTGCGCGGCTGACCTTCCCCCGGATCGGGGGTGAGGCTGCGTGAGGCTGTCGGCTTCGCCACGGTCCAGCCTACGCCGTTATCGAGGAGCCGTCACGATGATCGCGAGATGGTCGCTGTCCAGCAGCGCCAGGGGCACGTCGATGTCGAGAAGCGCGCGGCTCACTTCGACTCGTCCTCTCGCAACAGGTCGATCATCGCGTTGGACACCGGCCCACCGCGCGGCGGCAGCGGCCGGAAGCCGTGGAGCTCCTCACCGGGCTGCTCCGGCTGCCGTGCCGTCAACGCCTGCCGGGCCAGCTCGGACAGGACCGCGCCGACGCTACGACGTTCCCGCCGCGCCCGGTCCTTGACGGCCAGCAGGACATCACAAGTCCCGTTGACCCACTGGCCCAACGTCAGCTGGCCAGCTAGCGACCCTGGTCGCTAGTAGCGGCGCCACTCCGAGTTGGCGACGCGGATCACCCGCGGGTCGTCCAGGGTGGACGGCAGGGAAGCGGTGGGAACACGGTCGGCCGGGAACACCGCGGCAGCCTGCAGCACGTCGTCGCTGAGGAACCGCAGTGGTTCCGGCGTGTCGGCCCGGAGCGGGGGAGCGGTGCCGAGGCCGGTGAGCACGAAACCCCAGTCACCCATGCTCGGCACGTCCACGTGGTAGGGCACCGCCCCGAGCCCGGCGGAGCGGATCGTGGCGAGGATGCAGGAGAACGTGCGTGGCGCGAAGTACGGCGAGCCGGCCTGCACCACCATCCGCCCGTCCGGCGTGAGGACCCGGCGCACCAGCGCGTAGAACTCGGTCGAGTACAGCTTGGCGGTGGCCGTCGCGTCCGGGTCCGGCATGTCGACGATCACCGCGTCGAACCGTCCCGCTTCGGACTCCCGCAGCCAGCGGAAGGCGTCGGCGACCACCACCTGCACCCGCGGGTCGTCCAGCGAGCCGCCGTTGAGGCCGGCGAGCCGGGTCCGGGCCAGGGCCAGCACGGCGGGGTCGAGCTCCACCTCGACGACCTCGGCCAGGTCCGGGTAGCGCAGCACCTCCCGCAGCGCGAGCCCGTCGCCCCCGCCGAGCACCAGCACCCGCTGGTGCTCGCCAGCCATCACCGGGTGCACCAGCGCCTCGTGATAGCGGTACTCGTCGAGCGAGGAGAACTGCAGGTCCCCGTCGAGGAACAGCCGGGTGTCGGCCGGGCCGGCGAAGGGGGCGGAACGGGTCAGCACGATCTCCTGGTACCGGCTGGTCTGCGCGTGCACCACCGGGTCGGCGTAGAGCTGCGCGCGCGCGACCCGTTGGAACGTCGCGCTTCCCGCCGCCGCGACGCCCAGCACCGCGAGCACCGCGAGGGTGGCCGCGCCTCCGGCGAGCCGGTCCCGCCGGGAAAGCTCCCGGCCGAAGAGCCCGAACACGACGGCCGCGCCGGCCAGTACGTTGACCACCCCGACCGCCAGCGCGCCCCGGGTCAGCCCGAGCACCGGCAGCAGCAGGAACGGGAACGCCAGCCCGCCGATCAGCGCGCCCACGTAGTCGGCGGCGAAGAGGTCGGCTGTGGCGGAGCCGGCGTCCTGGCGGCGGATCCGCTGCAGCAGCGTCATCAGCAGCGGGATCTCCGCACCGATGAGGGCGCCGACGGCCAGCGAGATCGTGATCAGTGCCGGCCAGTACAGGTCCCACCAGGCGAACGCGGCGTGCAGGCCCAACACGGAGAGCCCGCCGGTGAGCGCGAGCAGCGCCTCGACGCGCGCGAAGGACAGCGCGGCGTGGCGCTGCAGCGGTTTCGCGGCCAGCGAACCCAGCCCCATCGCGAACACCATCACCGCGAGCACCACCGAGGTCTGGGTGACCGAGTCACCCAGCAGGTAGGAGCCCTGCGCCACCAACGCGAGCTCGTAGACCAGCCCGCACGCCGCGCAGACGAAGGTGGCGAACAGCAGGGTGGCGCGCGCCGCCCGGGACCGGCCCGGCTCCGCGACCGGGGCAGATCCGGGCAGCGGGACTGCGACCGGTGACGTCACGGGCGCGGCGTCAGTAGATCGCGGCGGCCACGATCACCGACACCGCAACGTGGGAAGCGCTGCTCACCCAGGTCGCCGGGTGCGGAGCGTCCTCCATCAGCGTCGCACCAAGCTTGCCAGGGGTCACCGCGTCGAGCACCAGGAACGACAGGCCCATCAGCACCAGGCCGAGCACCCCGTAGGCCGCGGCGGACACCAGTCCAGCCACGAAGGCGTCCGCGCTGGCCACGATGGCCGTGGTGACGACGATGCCCACGCCGATCAGGTTGCTCGCCAGCAGCGCCGCGGCGTTGCGGTTGCGCTGCAACCAGATCTGCTCGCGCAGGTTGCCCGGCGTCAGCACGTCGACCAGGACGAATCCGAGCGCCATCAGCGCCAGCCCGACGACACCGTAGGCGGCGGCGATGCCGACTTCGGCGATGATCGAGGTCGAGGACAGCATGGGGGTCTGATTCCTCCTCAAGGCCCTAGCGGGCCAGCTCAGCGGTGTGGTGGTGGTACGTCACTTGCCCGACCCCGGCCCGCCGCCCCGGAACCCCTCACCGGGGCCGCGGGAGGTGCCCCAGAACCCGCCGACGATCGGGAACCAGCGGGCGTGGCCGCGGTCCTCGTCGTCGAGATAGATCCGCGACCCGCCCCCGGCGGGGGTGACGGCCACGATGTCGTCGGGGTAGCGCAGGTAGTACCCGCTGGGCCGCACGAGCGTGTCGGCGGGGCGGTGCCGCGTGCGGATGTCGTCGTAGACCGTGCGCGGCGAGTTCGGTGAGCGGTAGACCACCGAGTCGCCACTGCCGGAGACCCGGGTGTAGTTG
>DASQWR010000205.1:0-2794 GCA_035640155.1 Pseudonocardiaceae bacterium | reverse complement strand
CCACTTGTACGGCGTGCCCTTGAGGCAGCCGTAGTAGAGGTTGAACCCACCAACACAGACATGTCAGCATCAGGGCCACGGGGGCGTCGTCGCAGAGCAATAGTCAAGACCTGTGGATGAAGATCTTTTTAGGCGGCTTCGGGTTGGGGGTGTTCGTCGGGTCGTTCGGCGAGCTTGCCGGCCTCGAACGTGGCGCCGGCGCGGACGAGCGCGAGGAGTGCTTCTCGAAGGACCCACTCCACGCCAGCGGACTTGACCGCTTCGAGTTCACCATCCTCGGAAGCGGCGGCGCCGGCCAACCGGGACCGGTGACCCACTACACCCGACCAGATCCGTCCCGCCGCAGGTCGCAGGTGGCCGTGGATGGCATTCCCCGTCCGGACAGACGCCAGCAGCGGTCGGGAAGAGCTGGCCATGGGGTGTGCCGCTGCCCATCCGAGGGTGAAGTCGAGATCCGGTGGGGTGGTGCTCGAGCCCAGCGGAGTGCGCCGTGCTGAGTCCGGCACGCGAGCACTACCTGCGGACGCAGATCGAGCACAGATTAGGTTTCCGCCGCGCCCGTCTGTACGTGTGAGATCGACTCACGGGAGGCTGGCACGATGCGGAAATTGATCTTCGGCATGAACGTGACCCTGGACGGCTACATCGCCGCGCCCGGCGACGACATCGGCTGGAGCGGGCCGCCGAGCGACGAGCTGTTCCAGTGGTGGCTCGACCAGGAGCGGGCGAGCGACCTGTCGCTGTACGGGCGCAAGCTGTGGGAGACGATGAGCTCCTACTGGCCCACCGGCGACCAGCAGCCCGACGCCACCCCGGCGGAGATCGGGTTCGCGCGGAACTGGCGGGACACGCCGAAGGTGGTGTTCTCCTCGACGATCGACAAGGTCGACTGGAACACCCGCCTGGTCACCGGCGACGCGGTCGCCGAGATCACCCGGCTCAAGGCCGAAGACGGCGGCCCGATGGGCATCGGCGGCGCAACGCTCGCCGGGACTGCCATGCGGGCCGGACTGATCGACGAGTACGCCCTGGCCACCTACCCGGTCCTGGTGGGCGGCGGCACGCCGTTCTTCACGGCGCTGGACAGCTGGGCGAACCTGAACCTGGTGGAGACGCGGACGTTTCCCGGCGGTGTGGTGCTGACCCGATACGAGACGAGGCGATGAGCACGGGCCAGATGCTCGGCTCGTGAGGCCAGGTCGAAATCCTTCCTGACGTGCTCACCGTGACCCTCGGCTTCGAGGCAACCTTCCCCCGGCCCCTTCGTCGCGTTCCGAGTGAGGTGTTGACCGACTCGCTGGAGATGAGGACGACGGCGTCGTCGATCGTGACGAATTCTTCGGGGCGTGAAGACGCCCCGTCGGCAACGCCGGGGGGCGATGGTGTTCTCGTTGTCGCGTTGGGTTCTGCTGGTCGGGTCGTTCCACGGTGATTTCGGTGACGCCAGCCCGTGCGCTGGACTCGTCGACGAGCCGGACTTTTGTGATCACAGTGTCGGGGGCAGGCAGGCCCAGCCATGGTTTGTCGGGGCGTCGAATCCGGTGAGCTCGGCGATCTTCCCATCGGCGATGTGCAGGACCGCGATGTTCAACAGGCGGTACTCCGGGTCGTCGGGGGTGCGGAGGTACAGCGCGGCGGCAGGCATGCGATTGACTGTCGTGGTGATACAGCGCCAGTCGTCGTAGCCGGGCTGGAAGAGCCCACCGGAGACCCAGCCGTCCACCGCGTCCTTGGCCCCCATGATCAAGGTGCCCGGATCGGGCAGCATCGCGAAGCGCAGGTCGTCGCGCAGCAGGGACATCAACCCGTCGAGGTCGTTGCGCTCATGGGCGTCGATGTAGGACTTCACCACGCCGCGCTCGTCATCCGACAGCTCGTGAGTGGCAGGGCTCCGCCAGTCGAGGCGGCGGTCGGGCAGCTGCTCGCGCATCGTCACGCGCGCCCGCTGCAGTGCGCTGGTCACCGATGCGACGGTCAGCTCGAGGGCGTCGGCGGCCTTCGAGGCCGGCCAGCCGAGGACGTCGCGCAGGATGAACACCGCCCGCTGCCGCGGCGGCAGGTGCTGGACGGCGACGATGAACGCCAGCTCGATCGTCTCCCGCGCCACCACCGATTCCTGCGGGTCCTCGGGGAGCATCCGGTCGGGGTACGGCTGCAGGTACAGCACTTCGGAGCCGGGGTCCGACAGCCCGGACGGTACGGGTGTCCGGTCGTTGCGCTTCTCCAGGAAGTCGAGGCAGGCGTTCGTCGCGATCCGGTACAGCCAGGTCCGCAGCGCGGCGTGGCCCTTGAACGACTCCCGCTTGTTCCACGCTCGCAGGAACGTCTCCTGCGTCACGTCCTGGGCGTCCTCGTAGTTCGCGAGCATCCGGTAGCAGTGCACCTGCAGCTCACGCCGGTGGCGCTCCGTGATGAGCGCGAACCGCGCCGTGTCACCTGAGCGGGCCGCCGCGATGAACGTGGCCTCATCGGCGCCCAGCGGTCTGGCGTCGGTCATGGTCATCAATCCTTCCACCGGTGCGAGGGCTACCAGAACTGACGACATGGCGGAGGATTTCTGATCGGTGAAGCCGCAGGGCAGGTCAGCGAGGAAGGCCCGTCGCCGGACCTGAGCAATCGAGCCCGCCCCGGTGGGGCTGCTCGATCGTGGGGATAGAGACATCAGCCGCTGACTGGACAGGTACCCACGCCCTCCGTGCCCCGTGCGGCCGGCAACGGCACCTGCGTCAGGACGACGTCGTCGCCGACGCGGTGAGGAGCAGTAGTCAAGACCTGTGGACGAAGATCTTTCAGG
>DASQWR010000204.1:0-2042 GCA_035640155.1 Pseudonocardiaceae bacterium | reverse complement strand
CTGATCTCCTGATCGGTCGGGACGGCGAGTTGTCCCGGCTGGTCAGATGGGTGCGCGACGTGGCGGCCGGTCGTGGTCGCGCCGTGCTGGTGGAGGGCGAGCCGGGCATCGGCAAGTCCACGATGGTTCGGGCCGGATGCGCCTTCGCCGCCGATTCGGGATGCCAGGTGTACTGGGGAGCCGGTGACGAGCTCGGGCAGGCCCTGCCGTTGCTGCCCCTGCTGGATGGCTTACAGATCAACACATCCGCACCGGATTCCCGGCGCGGCGCCGTCGCTGAGTTGCTGCGCGGCGAGACCGCCGTCGGTAAGGGCGCCGACCTGGCCGCCGTGGCCGCCGAGCAACTGCTCGCCCTGGTGGAACAGCTCTGCCAGGTCCGGCCGACCGTGCTGGTGGTCGACGAGCTACAGTGGGCTGACCGGGTGACGGTGGCGGTGTGGAGCCGGCTCGCCCGGTCGGTCCGGCAACTCCCGCTACTCCTGATCGGCGTGTTACGCCCGGTGCCGCGCCGCGATGATCTGCGGGCGCTGCGCCGGATCGTCGGGCCGGCCGAGCGCCTCCGGTTGGGCCGGCTCGCGGAACCGGCGGTGCTCGAGCTGGTGGCGACGCTGGTCGGCGGCAAGCCGGGTGAGGACTTGCTGCGGCTGGCCGACGGAGCGGCCGGAAACCCGTTGTACCTCACCGAGTTGGTCGACGCGCTGGCCAGAAGCTCGTGCCTGGTCGTCGACGACGCGGGAATCGCGGAGCTGACCGGCGGGCCCACGCCGGACTCGCTGCCGGCGGCGATCGCGGACCGGCTGGGCTTCCTGCCGGAGTGGGTGCGAACCCTGCTGCGGGCGGCGGCGTTGCTGGGGGTCGACTTCTCGGTCGCGGACCTGACGATCGTGGTGGGTTCCGGGCTGGCCGACCTGCTGCCCGCCCTCGACGAGGCGCGGGCCGCCGGGGTGCTGGTGGAGGCCGGCGACGACCTGGCATTCCGGCATCCATTGATTCGTACGGCCTTGTACGACGAGATGCCGGCGGCAGTGCGGGTCGCCTGGCATCGGGTCGCCGCGCGGGCATTGGCCGAGGCTGGCGCGCCGGTCAATCGGGTGGCCAGGCAGCTGCTCCCCACGTTGTCCACAAAGGACAGTCGGGAGCCGGTGCCTGGCTGGGTGGTGCGCTGGCTGCTCGACGCGGCCCCGCCGCTGATCGGCCAGGCGCCCGCGGTCGCGGTCGAGATCCTGCGCCGCGCGGTGCGGGACGCGCCGGCCGGCGACGCCGCGACCGGCGTGCTGTCGTGCCGGTTGGCCGATGCGCTCTACCGGATGGGCGACATCGCCGAGGCCGAGCGGGTGGCCTGCCGCGCGCTGCAGCGGGTCAGCGACCCCGATCTGCTCGTCGACCTGCACATGACGTTGACCCAGTGCCGTGGGATGACCGGCCGCTGCGCCGAATCCCTCGCCGCGCTGAACCGGGCCATGACCCAGCCGGGCCTCCAAGCCCGGCACCGGGCCCGGCTGCTGGTGCTCACCGCGCGAACCCACCGGGATCTCGGCCAGGTCGACACCGCCGGCCGGGTCGCCACCGCGGCACTGGCTGAGGCAAGCCAGATCGAAGATCGCTGGGCGATCGGGTGGGCGCTGCACGTGCTGAGCCTGGTCGCGATGATGCGGGGCGAGTGGACCGAGGCGCTGCCGGTGTTCGAGCGCGCGATGGCCGTGGCGCAGGGCGATCCCACGTTGATTGATCTCAGCCTGCTGCTGCGGATCAACCAGGCGGTCACCCTTGGCGATCTCGATCGCTACCCGGAGGCGCTCGCCGCCGCCGAGCGGGCGCGCCAACTGGCCGACCGCACCGGCAGCGTGGTGCGGCTGGTTCAGGTCCAGAGCGCCCTCGGACAGCTGCTGCTGGACACCGGCCGGTGGGACGACGCACTGGCCGAAGTGGACGTTGTCCCGGACGATCTCAAGGATCCGAGCGTGGTGTGCTGCGACCACGGGGTCGCCGCGATCATCCACTTCCACCGCGGTGAGGCCGCCGCGGCGCGCCAACATCTGGAC
>DASQWR010000203.1:0-9396 GCA_035640155.1 Pseudonocardiaceae bacterium | reverse complement strand
GTGCAGTCCGCGCTCATTCAGCAGCTGCCCGGCTGTGTCACCTCGCACTCCGCCCGCCGGGCGGGGCCGGTCGGTCCGTGGCCGCGTTGCTCGGCGTGGTGACGGTTCGCGTGATCGCGTCGGCGACGTAACCACGAGCCTTTGCGTCGGCTTGGGCAGCGTGGAACAACCGGACCAGCCGGTCCAGGTCGAGCAGGTCCACCGCAACGGCGACAGTCTCGTCCTGGGTGAGCTGCCCGAAGCGGAACACCACGCGCTGCTCAGCCGGGCTGAACTCCGACTTGCGCAACGATCCGACGCGCAGCACCAGGTACACCACGTCAGAGATACGGCGGCTCACCGCATCGCCCTTGGCCACTGGGCGGTTGGATCGGTACGGCGTCACGACAGCTCTCCCTCGGTTCGGTCGGGGGGCTCGGGTTGCCAGCGAGATTGACTATTCGACCGACACGAGTGGACTTCTGCACCGCAGGTCCGGACTTCTCAGGACGTCCCTGTTGTCCCTAGTTGTCCCTAGTCGTCCGAGGAGGACTGAGATGGCGAACCAGCGGCTACGGGATGCCCTGCTGCGCAACGGGATGACGACCGAGGATGCGGCTGGACGGGCGGGTGTGGATCCCAAGACCGTTGAGCGCTGGATCACCACGGGCCGCACTCCGTATCCGAAGCATCGACACAAGATCGCCACCCTGCTGCGCGAGGCCGAGAGCTACCTTTGGCCCGATGCTCTCGACGCCGCGACCAGCGCGGCGGTCGCTGAATCTGAGGTGGTGCGGGTGTACCCCAACCGCAACGCCGTCCCCCACGGGGTGTGGGACCGGCTCCTCGGCCAGGCCAGCGCGGGTCGACGTGCTGGTCTACGTCGGTATGTTCCTCACCGAGAACCCGGCGTTCGTGCCCGCGCTCCGCGCGAAGGGCGGCGACGGCGGCCGGGTCCGGCTGCTGTTCGGAGATCCGGACAGTCGCGAGGTCCAGCGCCGCAGCATCGATGAAGGCATCGGACGGGCCGCCATCTCCGCGAAGATCCGCAACGCGCTTGCCTTCTTCCGCCAGCTCGACGGTGCGTCCGGCGTCGAAATCCGCTGCCATGGGACCACGCTGTACAACTCGATCTACCGCTATGACGACGAGATGATCGTCAATCCGCACGTGTACGGCATTCCAGCGCCCCACGCCCCCGCGCTGCACCTACGGCGGCTCTCGGCCGGGTGCTTGTTCGAGACCTACGCGCAGAGCTTCGACCGGGTGTGGGAGACGGCCCAGCCGCCGAAGTGGTAGTCAGGAGGCGTGCCCAAGACTGACTACTACGACAATCCTGCCGCTCCCCGGGCCAACAGTCTCGTGGTGGCCGTCACCGCCGTCGTCCTCAACGACGCGGGCCGGGTGCTGATGATCCAGCGCACCGACAACGACCTGTGGGCCGTGCCGGGTGGGGCTCAGGAGGTCGGCGAGACCAGCACCGAAGCCGCCGTGCGTGAGGTCCACGAGGAAACCGGGCTGGAGGTCGAGGTCACCGGTCTGATCGGCATCTACTCTGACCCCCGCCACGTGATCGCCTACGACGATGGCGAGGTCCGCCAGGAGTTCTCTCTCTGCTTCCGCGCCCGCCCCATCGGCGGTCTCCTCACGCCGAGCAGCGAGTCCAGGCACGTGCACTGGGTCGAACCCGACCGTCTGGACACGCTGACCATCCACCCGTCGGTCCGGCTCCGCATCCGGCACGGACTCCAGCAACGGCCACAGCCCTACCTCAGCTGATCCTCGCCCCGCCCGCCCAGTCACTCGTCTTCGCAGGACGATCGAAAGCCGATCTGCAGAGCTATGCCCGGCAGAAAGCGCTCGCGCTCGCTCTCGGCGTTCGCCAGGGCAGGCCCGGGTCTCAAGTGGGCCGACGTCAGCGCTGCCGAAGCGGCGATGGGTACTCCGGTCCCTTGCGGGATGCTCGCTTTCCAAGGTGCAGCGGTGTTGGCGTCTCGGTTGCACCCCGCCGGTCAGCGGTCCAGTGCCGTC
Source organism: Pseudonocardiaceae bacterium (assembly GCA_035640155.1). Lineage (GTDB taxonomy): Bacteria > Actinomycetota > Actinomycetes > Mycobacteriales > Pseudonocardiaceae > JALYQB01. The sequence continues at coordinate 7,386 of DASQWR010000203.1, read as the reverse complement.
CGGGATCGTCCAGCTCGTCAGCGATGGGTTGTGGTCAGCGTTGATGGCAGCACCGGCCCAGCAGCCCTGGTTCCTGCAGCCCCTCGCATCGCTGGCTTTGGCACCCATCGTGCTCGGGTTGATCGTCGCCGTCTGTGCTCTGCCCTCGGGTCCCGGGCGTGCGCGCGCGCCAAGCGGAGCGACTTGGAGGGCCAACTGAGACCCGACGTCGCCCAGGGACCGTCAGGGACTCCAGCGACTCGCTGTTTCCGGTGGTCAGAGGGCGGAAGCGGGGGGATTCGAACCCCCGGTCCCTCGCGGGACGCTCGCTTTCAAGGCGAGTGCATTCGGCCGCTCTGCCACGCTTCCAAGCCGGAGGCTACGCGGGGGGCTCGGTGTCGGCGGAGCGTGTCCGCCCCTGCTACGGGCGGCTGGCGCGCAGTGTCGTGGACTCCTGGTGCACCTCGGAGAGTTCGGCCTGTGGCGCCGGTCCCCGCCACACCCGGTAGTCGACCTCGGCGAGTCCCAGGTCGGTGGCGCGTTGGCCGTCCTCGCCGACGTAGTGCACGACCGCCTCGCCCCCGCTGGCCTCGACGAGCTCGACGGGCAGGTCGCGCCAGGATGCCCGCCAGCGCAGCAACAGCAGTGAGTCGAGCTCGGAGACGGACACCGGCAGGGTATGCACGCCCCCCTGGGAGGTGAAGTCTGGCGGGGCCTGGCGGCCAGGCAGCGGGTGCAGGGTCACCTCGCCTGGACGAGGTCCGAAGTCGGCATCGAAGTCCCCGCCACGGTAACGGGCGGCGAGGCCGCGACGCACCGTCGGCCGCAGCGGCACCGGCGGTGTGTTCCACCGTCCGGGTCCGAGCAGGATCGGCACCGTTGCGACCCATCCCATCTGCCGGTGCAGATAGGCCGCGATCCGCTGCTCGGCGCCACCGGAGTCGATTCGCCACAACTCGGTGCCGGCCGGCAGCTCCAGCAGATCCATCTGGTACACGTGCCGGCCGAACGGGGACATGAACAGCGCCGGGTGGTGTGCGAAGAACCGCAGTACATGCAGCTCTGAGCTCATCGGCCAGCCTGGCACCTGGTCCAGCCCGTAGCGGCGGGTGAGGTCGAACGCCGAACCGGTCGGCACGTCTTCCAGCCGCGTCACGAAGCCGGCGACGCGATGCGGGTCGAATCGGCCCGGCACCGTGATGTTGCCCAGCAGCAGATCCACCAGTCCCGGCAGCACGACCTTCTGCATGGGGGTGTCAGGCTGCAGGTTCGGCGCGCCCTGCGACGGTGGGGCGGCGTCCCACGGCGTATCGCCCGGCCCATCGCCGAACAGGCCGGCCCTGGTCGGTTCGCGCTTCGGCCGCGCGTCCGCTGCCCGATCCGTCGTCATCGGTCTCGTCCCACCGCCCGCCGATCCACGCAGCCCCCGGCAGCCCAAACCGGGATCAGCATGAAAATGCTACTCGGGTCGAGGGAACACGCCTCTCGATCGATCCGAGACATCTCGACGGGAGTGTGACCCGAGGCCCGGAGCGGCGATGTCGACGCGTGTCGGTCAGGCGCCCAGCAGCGCACGGCAGCCGTCGAGGCCGTCCACCCGAAGCGTCCACTGTGGCCTCACGAACGCCTCCGGGGTGAGCAGCAGCCTGGTCTCGACCGCACGCTGCCCGCGCGACGCGACGGCGTGCGTGCCGTCGGCGCGGTAGCCCAGCTTCCGGCTGACGGCGAGCGAGGCGGCGTTGTCGGTGAACGCCCCGGAGCGCGCGGAGCCGGCGCCGAGATGGTCGAAGGCGAGCAGCAGCACCGCGGCGCGCATCTCGGAGCCGATGCCCCGGCCCTGGTGAGCCCGGCCCAGCCAGGAACCGGTGGAGACCTCTCGGGTGGTGCCGTAGTCCTTGCCGGACAGGCCCTGGGTACCGACGACATCACCCTCCTGGCGTACAAGGAAGGTGATGGTCCAGTCGTCGGGGCCGAGCGCGGCGCGTACCGACCAGTGATGCTGCAGCGTGCCGCGGACCAGCTCGTCGACGGGCTGGTCGGTCCATGGGTGCAGGAACGGCATCTGCTCCGGCGGGTGGATGCCGCGTGCCGCGAGCGCGGCGAGTTCGCGCAGTCCGTCGTCGTCGTCCGGGCGCAGGCTCAGCCGCGGGGTGCGCATCTCCAGGTGCCGCAACGGCCAGGGTTCGGGTGCCACAGACGGGACGGTGACGCGGCCGGCGGTCGGCGGCAAGTGCATTCCGGGGGGCGACCCCTCGGAGATGGCCGTCCCGCCGGCGCTTCCGATGAGCGCCTGGAGATCCTCTGAGAGTTTTCTTCTGCCAAGGTGTCGTATCGCCGCCGACCCGTTCGTGGAGAGGGTGAGAGTCGGCCAGCGGGGCCGCCCGATCAGAGGAGGACGACATGACCCAGTACCTGCTGTCGGTGCACAGCGCTATGGACGGGCTCCCGCCCGTGGCGGAGATGCAGCCGGTGTTCGAGGCGGTGGACCGGTTCAACCAGAAGCTCCAGGACGAGGGCGCGTGGGTGTTCGCCGGCGGGCTGATGCCGATCGACCAGGCAACCACCGTCGACAACACCGGTGACAAGCCGATCGTGACCGACGGGCCGTACGCGGAGTCCAAGGAGTACCTCGGCGGCTTCTGGGTCATCGAGGCCCCCAACCTCGACGCGGCGTTGCAGTGGGCCAAGGAGGGCTCGAAGGCCTGCACCGGCAAGGTCGAGGTGCGGCCCTTCCAGGCCGAATGACGGAGCCTGCGGAGGCGATCGAGCGGATCTTCCGCGAGGAGTTCGGCAGGGTGGTCGCCTCGCTGGTACGCCGCTTCGGCGACATCGACATCGCCGAGGATGCCGCCAGCGAGGCGCTCCTGGTCGCCCTCGACAAGTGGCCGGTGGACGGCGTACCGCCCAACCCGGGTGGGTGGCTGACCACCACGGCGGGCAACCGCGCCATCGACCGGATCCGACGAGAGCAGCAGCGGGACGCCAAGCACGAGGCGGCCCTGATGATCCACGACGACACACCCCACGAACCGACCGGCGTGGTGGAGGACGACCGCCTCCGGCTGATCTTCACCTGCTGCCACCCGGCCCTCGCGCCCGAGGCCCGGGTGGCCCTGACCCTGCGGCTGCTCGGTGGGCTCACCGTCGCCGAGATCGCGGCGGCGTTCCTGGTCCAGGAGACGACGATCGCCCAGCGCGTCACCCGCGCCAAGGCCAAGATCAAGGGCGCCAACATCCCCTACCGGGTGCCGTCGGCGGACGACCTCGCCGAGCGGCTGGCCGGGGTGCTGACCGTCGTCTACCTCGTCTTCAACGAGGGCTACCTCGCCAGCGCCGGCGACGAGCCGATCCGTGCCCAGCTCGCCGACGAGGCGATCCGGCTCGGGCGGGTGCTGCGGTCGCTCCTGCCGGACGAGCCGGAGGTGACCGGCCTGCTCGCGCTGATGCTGTTGACCGACGCCCGTCGGGCGAGCCGGGTGGCCGGCGGGGAGCTGGTGTCGCTGCCAGAGCAGGACCGCGGCGGGTGGGACCGCGCGCTCATCGCCGAGGGCCACGACCTCGTGCGCGAGTGCCTGGCCCGGGCACGGGAGACCGGGTGGCCACCTGGCCGCTACCAGCTGCTGGCCGCGGTCAACGCCGTCCACACCGACGCGGCGTCGTGGGCCGGCACCGACTGGCGCCAGATCGCGGCGCTCTACGACCAGCTCGCCGTGGTCGACCCCGGACCGGTGGTCGCCCTCAACCGGGCCATCGCGATCGCGGAGCTCGACGGGCCTGCCGTCGGCCTGGCGGAGGTGGACCGGCTCGAGCTGACCGGCTACCACGCCTGGCACGCAACCCGCGCCGACCTGCTGCGCCGGCTGGGCCGGTCGGCCGAGGCACGCGCGGAGTACGACGCCGCCATCGCGGCGACGGACAACCCTGCCGAGCGGGCCTTTCTCTCGCGCCGGCGCGGGCAGCTGGCCGGGTAGTTCGCCGCCAGGTCACGCGCGACTAACCTCGCGCACCGTGCGCGCGATCACGATCACCGAACCCGGCGGGCCCGAGGTACTGGTGCTCACCGAGCAACCCGATCCCCGTCCCGGCCCCGGTGAGGTGCTGCTCGACGTCACCGCCACCGCCGTCAACCGGGCCGACCTGCTGCAACGGCAGGGCCACTACCCGCCGCCTCCGGGTGCCAGCGAGATCCTCGGGCTGGAGTGCTCCGGGACGGTGTCCGAGCTCGGCCAGGGCGTCGAGGGACCGCGCGCCGGCGACGCGGTGTGCGCGTTGCTCGCGGGCGGAGGCTACGCGGAGCGGGTCGTGGTGCCGGCCGGGCAGCTGATGCCGCTGCCGCCCGGGGTCGACCCCGTCACCGCCGGCGGGCTGCCCGAGGTGGCGTGCACGGTGTGGTCGAACGTGGCGATGGGCGCGCAGCTGACCGGGGGTGAGCTGTTCCTCGTGCACGGCGGGTCGGGCGGCGTCGGGACGCACGCGATCCAGGTCGGTGTCGCGCTGGGTGCGCACGTCGCGACCACCGCTTCGGGGAAGAACCTGCCGCAGTGCGCCGAGCTCGGTGCGCAGACGCTGATCGACTACCGGGAGCAGGACTTCGCCGAGGAGCTGAAGGGTCGCGCCGACGTCATCCTGGACAACATGGGGGCGAAGTACCTGAAGCGCAACGTCACCGCTCTCGGGCCGGGCGGACGGCTGGTGGTGATCGGGATGCAGGGCGGCTCCAGGGCCGAGCTGGACCTGGGCGCCCTGCTGGTCAAGCGGGCCAGCGTCGCCGCGACGTCGCTGCGGGGCCGCCCGGTGCAGGGTCCGGACGGCAAGGCGGCGATCTGCGCCGAGGTCGCCGACCGGGTGTGGCCGATGATCGGGGACGGGCGGGTCCGCCCGATCACCCACGCCACCCTGCCGCTGGCCGAGGCCGCCGAGGCGCATCGCATGATGGAGGCTGGCGGCATCCACGGCAAGATCGTGCTCACGACGAGGCGCTGAACCGAGGTGCGACACCGGCGCACGACTCGCCACCGCCGCCGTGCAGGGGCGAGGATGGAGCGATGAGCGACTCCGACGAGCAGCAGGTCTACGTGATCGGACCGGACGGCGACCCCGTCGGCACCGTGCCGGCAACCGACGATGCCGAACAGCAGGGCCAGAGCGTGGCGGACATGGTCGAGGAGCCCGCCAAGGTGATGCGGATCGGCTCCATGATCAAGCAGCTGCTCGAGGAGGTCCGCGCGGCGCCGCTGGACGAGGCGAGCCGCAACCGGCTGCGGGAGATCCACGCCTCCTCCGTCCGCGAGCTGGAGCAGGGTCTGGCGCCTGAGCTGCGAGACGAGCTGGAGCGGCTCTCGCTGCCCTTCGCGGAAGGTGCGACGCCCTCGGACGCGGAGCTGCGGATCGCCCACGCGCAGCTGGTGGGCTGGCTGGAGGGGCTCTTCCACGGCATCCAGACGACGCTGTTCGCACAGCAGATGGCGGCCCGCGCGCAGCTCGAGCAGCTGCGGCGGAGCCTGCCCCCCGGATCGATGCCTCCCGGCGTGCAGCCGGCCGAGGGTGGCCGGGGCACCGGGCAGTACTTGTAAGCCGCCTCGGCCGGCACCACCATGACCCTGAGGAGGCGCGCGGACCCGAAGGTAGGGTCGACTGTCGTGCAGGACACCGTCATGCCGGCGCGTGCCGAGTTGCCGCCGGAACCGGATTCCCGAAGCTGGGCGCGGGCCTGCGGCGACCTCGCCGCGGGCTGGCAGCAGCGCCGGCTGTGGGGCCACCTCGGCCTGCAGGATGTCAAGCAGGGTTACCGCCGCTCGGTGCTCGGCCCGCTGTGGATCACCATCTCGATGGCGGTGACCGCGCTGGCGCTTGGCATCCTGTACTCGGCGCTCTTCGCGCAGGACATCAAGTTCTTCCTGCCCTACGTGGCCACCGGCCTCATCATCTGGACGTTCATCGGGGGCTGCATCAACCAGGGCACCGAGGTCTTCATCCGCAACGAGGGCCTCATCAAGCACCTGCCCTCACCGCTGTCCGTGCACGTGTTCCGGATGGTGTGGCACCAGGTGCTGCTGTTCGCCCACAACCTGGCGGTCTGGGCAGTCCTGATGCTGATCTTCCGCCGGGGCCTCGGGATCGAGGCGCTGCTGGCCATCCCGGCGCTGGTCGTCGTGGTGGCCAACGGCGTGTGGGTGGCGTTCCTCGTGGGCATCTTCGCGACGCGGTTCCGCGACATCCCGCCGGTCATGGCCTCCGTCGTGCAGCTGATGTTCTTCATGACCCCGATCGTGTGGGTCTACGCCGACTTCCGGGACAACCCCCGCGCCCGGCTGGCCGAGCTCAACCCGTTCCTGCACTTCCTGGAGATCCTGCGGGCACCGATGATCGGCGAGCCGATCGTGCTCAGGCACTGGATCGTCGCACTCGCCATCACGGTCGCCGGGTGGGCCGTGGCGATGCTCGCGCTGCGCAACTACCGGGCCCGAGTGTCCTACTGGATATGAGCTGATCATGGCTTCGATCGACGTCCGCGACGCCTGCGTCGACTTCCCGATCTTCGATGCGAAGACGCGGTCGCTGAAGAAGGCCGTCCTCGGCACCGTCGGGCGGGCCGGCGGCAGGATCGGGACCGATTCGAAGGTGCCCATCATCGAGGCGCTGCGGGGGATCACCCTGTCGCTGCGCCACGGCGACCGGGTCGGGCTGGTGGGGCACAACGGCGCGGGCAAGTCGACGCTGCTGCGGCTGCTGTCCGGGATCTACGAGCCGACCCGGGGCCGGTCGCGGATCGTGGGGCGCGTCGCACCGGTGTTCGATCTCGGCGTCGGCATGGACCCGGAGATCTCCGGCTACGAGAACATCGTCATCCGGGGACTGTTCCTCGGGATGACCCGCAAGCAGATGGAGGCCCGCACCGAGGAGATCGCCGAGTTCACCGAGCTCGGCGACTACCTGTCGATGCCGCTGCGTACCTACTCCACCGGCATGCGGGTACGGCTCGCGCTGGGAGTCGTCACGTCGATCGACCCGGAGATACTGCTGCTCGACGAGGGCATCGGCGCGGTCGACGCGGAGTTCCTGGAGAAGGCCCGCGACCGGCTGACCGAGCTGGTGGAGCGCTCCGGAATCCTGGTATTCGCGTCGCATTCCGACGAGTTCCTCATCGAGCTGTGCAACTCGGGGATCTGGATGGACAAGGGTGAGATCCGCGAGCGGGGGGACCTGCGCTCGGTGCTCACCTCCTACAAGGGCAAGGACCCGTTCGAGCACCTCTCCGCCGAGACGCTGCACCGGATCGGCGGCGGACGCACCCTGACCGGTGAGGGAACATGACAGCGCTGGGTCCGGAGGCCGTCGTGACCGTCGTCGTCACCCGGAACCGGCGCGACCTGCTGGCGAAGTCACTTGCGGTGGTCGCCGAGCAGA
>DASQWR010000202.1:0-9473 GCA_035640155.1 Pseudonocardiaceae bacterium | reverse complement strand
CTCGCCGCCGAGGAAGGAGAGCAGGGCCGCCGCGACACCGTCCCCGATGCGGCCCGCGAGCTCGCCGTTGATGCGGGCCTGGACGGCCACCGCCATCCCGATCACGAGGGCGACCACCAGGCCGACGACGCGCCGCCGGGTGGCAGTGCGGCGCGGCACGGTGGATGCGGTCACGAGAACCCATCCTCACCCGCGGCCGGAGGGGCCGCCGGGCGGGCACCGTTCCTGATCCGCGCCGACGTCGACCCGCAGGCCGTGCGCGGCCGCGAAGGCGATCGCGGTGTCGATGTCGATGCGCGCACCGGCCAGCCGGGCCTGGACCAGCGCGTCGGCGTCCAGCCGGGCCTCGCGCAGGTCGGCATCCTCGAGCCGGGCCTCCAGCAGCCGCGCACCGGACAGGTCCGCGCGGGACAGGTCCGCGCCCCGCAGGTCGGACTCCACGAGGTTCGCCTCCCGGAACCGCAGCCCGGCGAGCACCGTGTCCCGCAGGTCGGCGCGACCGAGCCCGACGAGCGTGAGGTCGACGTCGCGCAGCGTCCAGGGCCGCAGCCGGCAGTCGCTGACCGTGCTGCCGAGCAGCGAGCAACCGTGCAGCTCGGACTCGGCCAGCATCGTGCGGTGAAACGTGCACGTGTGGAACGCCGTGCTGCGGTGCACCGAGGCGCCCAGGTCCGCGCCGGTGAAGTCGCAGGCGGTGAACCGGCAGCCCCGGGTCCGCAACCCGCGCAGGTCAGCGTCGACGAAGCGGCACCGGACGAACGCGCGCTGCTCCCACTCCTGGCCGCCCACCACGGCGTCCCCGAAGTCCTCCTCGATGCAGTCCTCCACGGCGCCCACCCTGTCAGGGGACCCCGACAACAGGTACCGACAACCCGGCTCCCCAAGCGATGGTGGGTGGAGGTGCTTACGCTTACTCGCATTCGACGCAAGCCGCTGACCTGCGGCTTTGCCGCAGTGTGGCTCTCACCAGCCCGGTGTGCGCCCCCTGACCGAGTGCTAAGCGTCCGCGTGGAGCCTGCGCGACCGCCTCGATGAGCGCAACATCGCCGACCTGATCAACGCCTACCGCCAAGGCTCCGCCGCCGCCTCCCTCGTACACTTCCAGGCGTGCGCAACATCCCGGCCACGGAGACCGTTCAGGGATGAAAGACGCCCAGAAGCCGGATCACGCCAGCCTGTCGACACTCATGGGGCGACTCAGGGATGGGCGCTACGTGATCCCAGACTTCCAGCGCGAGTTTGAATGGGCTCCGTCAGACATTCGCGAACTCATGCGCTCGATCTTCCTCGATTACTACATAGGCAGTCTATTGCTGTGGAAGGCGCGGCCGGACACCCTTGAGAGTCTCGCCTGCGAGCCCATCTACGGCCTCGCCGAGGGGGGTAGCCCTGAACACATCGTGCTCGACGGGCAGCAACGACTTACAGCGATGTACTACGCGTTTATGGCACCGGATAAGCCGATCCCCGGACGCGCGAACCGCTACCTCTACTACATCAAGGTCGACAAGTTTATGGAGGAGGCTCATGACGAGGCTTTCGCATACGACTGGACACGGTTCATTCTGAGCGTCAGAAAGGACGAGAACTACCAGTTTGAGCACCATGTCTTCCCGCTCGCAGTTGTCGGGCAAGGCGGTTGGGCTCTTCCCAACTGGGCACAGGGCTACGAGCGCTACTGGCGCACCCGAGCCTCGGAGGCCGAGGCTACCGGTGACGGCTCCGCGGCACGCGTCGCCACCCAACATGCGGTCAACGCGCACAACTTCGGCGCGCATCTCCAGGGCATCACCGAGCAGTATCAAGTGTCCTACGTCGAGCTCGACCGAGAACTGCCTCTGGACAAGGTCTGCGACATCTTCACGCAGATTAACAGCAAAGGCAAGCAACTCGACGTCTTTGATCTGATCAACGCTTTGCTGAAGCCAAAGGGCCTCCAACTGAAGCACCTATGGCGGCTCGCTGCTCCAAAACTTGCGTTCGTCGAGACCGACCGCATGAATCGCTATGTACTTCAAGTGATGTCGATCCTGCGCCAGGGGTACTGCTCTCCGAAATACCTGTATTACTTACTTCCAAATGCGTCGAAGACGGTACGAGAGTCGGACGGATCGTTGCGAAAAGAAGTCCTTATCGGAAGCACCGAAGACTTTGAGACCTTGTGGCGTGAAGCCGTCGAAGCCCTTCGGCGCGCGATCGAACTTCTCAAGCACCCGCAAGAGTACGGGGTGATTTCCTCCGCGTATCTGCCATACGTCTCAATCCTACCTGCTTTCGCCGCGATTCAGGTTGCCTCCCGCGCGCTCGAGCCGCATACCCAGCTCGACGCTCAAAGGAAGATTCGCCATTGGTACTGGGCCAGCGTTTTCACCAACCGGTACTCCGGATCAGTTGAATCCACCGCTGCACGCGATTACCTTGATCTTCGCAAATGGTTCAGCGAGGACGAAGCCGAGCCGAACCTTATTGCCGAGTTTCAGTCACGCTTTCGCGCACTTGACCTGCGCAAGGAGACAAAGCGGGGCACGTCTGTTTACAATGGCATCATTAATCTGCTCGTCCGGCAAGGAGCTCGCGACTGGATGACTGGCACCGTGCCCCAATACGGGGATCTTGATGATCACCACATCATTCCTCGCGGCTCCGCACTTGTACCAGGTCTCTCCACAAGTGTCGACACGATCCTCAATCGGACTCCGTTGTCGACGGATACCAACCGTAACGTCATCCGTGATCGGCTGCCGAACACATATCTCCCCGAATTGATCCGACAGAATGGCGAAGTAGCCGTACGCTCCACGCTTGAGTCGCACTTCATCTCTCCAGCCGCTTTCGACATCCTTCTTCGCAACCCTTTCACCGTAACCGACTTTGACACTTTCATCGGTGAGCGTCAGCGCACGCTTCTCGACGCGATCGAGAACCTACTCGTGAAGGAACGTCTGGACCTCGTACCTCGTTTGCGCGAGTTGGATGCAAGCATTGAGTCCATCGAATTGCGCTTGCGCGAGGTCGTGGTCAACGGCGTCAACGGCGACGTGAACGCGCTCCCGACCCATGTAGCACAGAAGATCAGTGAGCGCCTGGCGGCAGCGATTCGTAAGAATCCCGCGATAGATACCGAACGATATGAAACCGTAGCCAGCAAGCTGGAGTTTTGCGACTTTCGCGAGTTACAAGACATCCTCACGGCTAAACCTCTGTGGTCGGCGTTTGAGCGCAGATTTCGCACTAAAGAAGTTCTAAATACTCGATTTGCCCAGCTGGCTGAGTTACGCAACGGGATCCGGCACAGCCGTACCGTTGATGAGGTCACTCGCAAGGATGGCGAGGTGGCGGTCTTGTGGTTCAACCAGGTGCTGGCACTCCCGGTGGATGATACCGCCGCGGCCGCTCCATCCGCGACCGCCCCTTCACCGGATCAGCCGTGACGCGCAGCGTCTCGTGCCATCACTAACGGGGCTGGGGGTCGTACACCCCTAGCTTCGCGTAGATGCGCAGCAGATGGGTCGCGCTCATGGCCTCGCTGAGGAACGATCGTCGCGCGCCCTCCCGGTTGGGCGCCGGCCGCGACCAGCTTCAGCACCTCCAGCTCGCGGGCGCTCAACCCCTCAACCCCTCGGCCGCCGGTGCCCGCACATGCTCCATTAGCCGCCTGGCCACCGCGGCGAGAGCACCGCTTCCTTGAGAACCTCGAAGCCGACCGTGGCGAAGAACGCGCCCGAGGATCCCGACGCCAATGCGGGACTCGATCACCTTGGTGGCAGTTACGCGCTCACTGGAAGTCTCGGGACCGGGAGTTCACTCGCAGGTCTAGCGGTTCGGCGCGGTCCGCGATCACGTTGATCACACCTTCGGCGTTCTGCAGGAGGCCGCGGATCAGCAGCGCCGGGCAGGCCCGCAGCATCGTCCGGTAGCGGGTCCAGAACCCCGGTGAGCAGATCACGTTCACCATCCCGGTCTCGTCCTCGAGGTTGAGGAAGGTGACCCCGCCGGCGGTCGCCGGTCGCTGCCGGTGGGTCACCGCGCCGCCGACCAGCACCCGGGTGCCGTCCGCGCATTCCCGCAACCCCGCCGCGGGGACGACGCCGAGATCGTCGAGCCCGCCGCGCAGGAACTGGGTGGGGAAGCTACCCGGTGAGACCCCGGTAGCCCAGACGTCGGCCGCGGCGAGTTCCAGGGCACTCATCCCGGGCAGGGACGGGGCGTTGACTCCCACCGCGGTGCCGGGCAGCCGGTCGGGACGCTCCGCGGCCACCGCGCCCGCAGCCCACAGCGCGTGGCGCCGCTGGGGCGCCAGCTCACCGAACGCACCCGCAGTGGCCAGCGCCTCGGCCTGGGCGGTCGTTAGCCCCACCCGGTGCGCGACGTCGACGATGCTGCGGTACGCCCCGTGCGCGTCCCGCTCCGCCACCAGCCGTCCCGCGAGGTCCTCCCCGATCGCGCGCACCGTGGCCAGCCCGAGGCGCACCGCCCGGTCCGGTGCCCCCTCGGCAGCCGGTTCGAGGTCGGCCGCCACGCCGCTGGCGTTGACGTCCGGGCCGCGGACGGTGACGCCGTGCCGGCGGGCGTCGGCGATGAGGGACTGCGGGGAGTAGAAGCCCATCGGCTGCGCCCGCAGCAGCGCCGCGCAGAACGCCGCCGGGTAGTAGTGCTTGAACCAGGCGCTGTAGTAGACCAGCGACGCGAAGCTGATCGAGTGGCTCTCCGGGAAGCCGAAGTTCGCGAAGGCCAGCAGCTTGTCGAAGATCCGGGTCGCCAGCTCACCGGTGATGCCATGGACGGCGGCGCCGGTGAAGAAGCGCTCCCGCAGCCGTTCCATCCGCTCCGTCGAGCGCTTGGCGCCCATCGCGCGGCGCAGCTCGTCGGCCTCGGCGGGGGTGAAGTCGGCGACATCGATCGCCATCTGCATGAGCTGCTCCTGGAACAGCGGCACCCCCAGGGTCTTGCGCAGCGCGTTCTCCAGCAGCGGGTGATCGTAGTCCCAGCTGCGCACCTTCTCGTTGCGCCGCTTGATGTACGGGTGCACCGAGCCGCCCTGGATGGGGCCGGGGCGGATCAGCGCCACCTCCACCACCAGGTCGTAGAAGCAGCGCGGTCTGAGCCGGGGCAGGGTGGCCATCTGCGCGCGGGACTCCACCTGGAACACCCCGACCGAGTCGGCCCGGGAGAGCATCTCGTAGACCGCGGGATCGGTGGGGTGCAGCTCCGCCAGGTCGACGCGGTGGCCGTGGTGCCGGGCCACCATCTCGATGACGTACTGCAGCGCGGAGAGCATCCCGAGCCCCAGCAGGTCGAACTTCACCAGACCCACCGCCGCACAGTCGTCCTTGTCCCACTGCACCACCGTGCGGTTGGCCATCCGGGCCCACTCCACCGGCACCACCTCGGCGACCGGGCGGGAGCAGATCACCATCCCGCCGGAGTGGATGCCGAGGTGGCGGGGGAAGCCCTCCAGCTCCCCCGCCAGCCGCAGCACGTGCCCGGGGATTGCGAGACCTGCCTGCCGGGTCGAGCCGTCGACGCCGGTCTCCGCGCTCGCGTTCTCCAGCGGCCCCCATCGGTCGATCTGCTTGCTCCAGGCGTCCTGGGTGCCGGGGGCGAAGCCGAGCGCCTTGGCGACGTCGCGCACCGCGGACCGCGCCCGGTAGGTGATCACGTTGGCGACCTGCGCGGCGCGGTCCCGCTGGTAACGGCGGTAGACGTGCTGGATGACCTCCTCGCGCCGGTCGGACTCGATGTCGAGGTCGATGTCGGGATACCCATCACGGTCCGGGGCGAGGAACCGCTCGAACAGCAGGTCCATCGCCACCGCGTCGACATTGGTGATCCCCAGCGCGTAGCAGACCGCGGAGTTGGCCGCCGAGCCCCGGCCCTGGCAGAGGATGCCCCGGCGGCAGCAGAACTCGACGATGTCGTGGACGATGAGGAAGTAGCCGGGGAAGCTCTTGTCCTCGATCACCACGAGCTCGTGCTCGATCTGGTGGTAGGCGCCGGGGCGCTCGTCGTAGCTGCCGTAGCGCCGCAGCGCGCCGCACCAGGTGAGCTCCCGGAGCAGGGTGGCCTCGGTGTGGCCGTCGGGGACGTCGAACGGGGGCAGGTCCGGGGCCACCAGCCGCAGCGGGAAGGCGCACTCGCGACCCAGCACGGCGGCGCGGGCCACCGCACCGGGCCAGCGCGCGAACCGGGCCGCCATCTCCGCCCCGGAGCGCAGGTGACCGGTCCCGGCCGGGGGCAGCCAGCCGTCCATCTCGTCCAGGCTGCGCCGGGCGCGCACCGCGGCGAGCACGGTGGCCAGCGGATGGCGGGCGGGGGCGGAGTAGTGCGCTGCGGTGGTGGCCACGGTGTCCAGGCCGGCCTCGGCGGCGAGCGCGGCCAGCGCGTCGTTGCGCTCGGTGTCGGTGGGCAGGCCGTGGTCGGTGAGCTCGACGCGCACGTGCTCCGCTCCGAACAGCCCGACGAGGCGCTGCAGCTGGGTGGCGGCTGCGGCGGGACCGTCGCGCTCCAGTGCCCGGCGCACCGCCCCCTTTCGGCAGCCGGTGAGCACCACCCAGTGCCCGCCCGCCGCGGCCGCCACTTGCTCCAGGTCGTAGACCGGCTTGCCCTTCTCGCGGCCGTGCAGGTGGGCGTCGCTGATGGTGCGGGACAGCCTGCGGTAGCCCTCCGGACCGCGGGCCAGTACCAGCAGGTGCTCGCCCCCCGGGTCGGGGACGCCGCTGCGCGGTGCGCTGAGCCCGAGGTTGAGCTCCGCGCCGAACACCGTCTTGACGTCGAGCTCCCGGGCGGCCTCGGCGAAGCGGACCACGCCGTACAGGCCGTCGTGGTCGGTGATCGCGATGGCCTCCAGTCCGAGGCGGGCGGCCTCCTCCACCAGCTCCTCCGGATGGCTCGCCCCGTCCAGGAAGCTGAAGTTGGAGTGGCAGTGCAGCTCGGCGTAGGGGATGTGCTGGGTCTCCGCGAGCTGGGCCGGCGTGAGTCGCGGCGGCGGCTCGTAGCGATCCCGGTGCCGGGTCCACGCCGGGCTGTCCCCACCGTCACCGGGATGCTGCTCGTCCCGGGGGCGGTGCCGCAGCTCGCGCCCAGGGCGGCCGGAGAGCACGCGCTCCAGCTCGCCCCACCGCACCGGCGGGTTGTTCCAGCCCATCGCTCGGTCCTAGAAGGGCGGTGGGTCGTGGACGGTGGTTTCCGGGGTCGGTGCTGGTGGGGCATGCGGCTCAGCGCGATAGCGGGGATCGGGTCGATAGTCGTGGGGATGGCTGGTGTAGCTGTGCCCGGTTGGGGTGGTCCAGGTGATCCGCCCGTCGTCGTGCTGCTCGACGTGCCAGCCCGGCGCGTGGGTCTTGCCGAGGTGGTGGTGCCGGCACCCGGCGTAGAGGTTCCGGTCGCTGGTAGGCCCCCCGTCGGCATAGGCGACCGTGTGGTCCAGATCGGCCCGAGCCGCAGGCTGTCCGCAGGTGCAGAACCGGCAGACCACATCACGGGCCCGGACGAAGTCGGCCAACCCGGCGGGCGGGGTGTAGGTGGTGCGCCCATGATCGAGCAGCACCCCGGACTGCGGGTCGGTCAGCAGCCGCCGCCAGGTGCCTCCCGCCGCGATCTCCCGGGCCAGCGGCGCCGGGATCGGCCCGTACCCGGCCAGCTCACCGGGTTGCTCGTCCAGCCCCATCAGCATCGTGATCGGGACCGTGACCTGCACCAGCGGCTTGCCCGGCCGGGTGGAAAACCGTGCTCCGCAACCGGATGGGCAACAACCGTGACCACCCTCGGCCCGGCCGGGGGCGTGTCGAGCTCCGTCAGGGCCGGACCCGGTGCCAGGCTCCGAGTCGGCGCCAGGCTCCGGGTCGGTGCCATCGGTGCTGTTGTCGGTGCCATCGGTGGCGCTGTCGCTCCCGTCGGCGACCGGACGGCAGCTCGTGTCGCAGTCACCGTCGCAGTCGGTCACGCAACCGCTGGCCGCGCAGCGTCGTCCGGTCAGCAGCTCGACCAGCAGATCAGCGCGGCGGGCGTCCATCCCCCTCGGATCCTCAGCGCCCAAGCCGCGGGCCAGCTGGCCCAGCCGCTCGTAGGATGCGATCGCATCGGGAGCGGGCAGCAGTGCCCACAGGCTCGACATGCCCTCCCCGTCCGGGGACACCACTACCCGCCGGTTGGTGCGCCGCTCCCGGAACCGCCGCTCGGCCCCGTCGGGATCGATCACCAGCACCGCCCGGAGCAGGGCGCGCCGTAGCTGCGCCAGCGTCTGCTCGGGAGCACGCGGCAGGATCCGCGCCTCCAGGATGTCCCGCTGCGGCCCGGTCAGCAGGCAGCTGGTCTCGGTGATCGCTCGCACCTTGGGCGTATCGATCAGCCCGGCCTGCCACGCAGCGTGGGTGCGGGGAAGGTCCTGCACCAGCGTCTCGGCCATCGCCAGCCGGTTGGACGCCGTGGTCCGCGACAGCCGCAACGCCAGCCCCACCTCGTCCGGGGCGAACTCGCTGCACCGGGACGGGGTATCCGACCGTCGGGCCTGCCAACTGTCCTCCGGGCGCCGCCGCGCGAACTCCGCCAGCAGGCCCGCCTGCCGGGCCTGTGCCCACGAGGTCACCCTCTCGAAGCCCACGATCCCCTCGATCAGATCAGCATCCGAGAGCGCAGCGGGATCGGCGCTGCTCTGGTCCAACTCCAACGCCAACCACCCGGATGGTCGGCACTGCGACCACGGCGCCGGCACGTCCGGGGGCGCAGCCCCCATCTCATCAAGGTAGGCCTCGTCGAGCCAGGTCTCGTCAAGCGGGGCAACTTCCGGGCGCCGCACGTCCGCGAGCATGGAGTCGAACACGTGTTCGATTGTAGTAGCAGTTTCCACCGACAACGGAGCGGCCCCGGATAGCCGAAGTTGCCGACACCCCGAGCCTGTAGTTCAACGTGACCACCACCACGTTCCCCTCGACGGTGAGCCGTCGCGGTCCACAGGGGTGGCCGACCCGTCCCCAGCCAGCCCTCCGAGCGATCTCACAGCAGCACCGACGTGGTGACCACCAGCGCGTCCCCGTCGGGACGGGCCGAGCGGGACAGCTCCGGTGGCCGCGGGAGGTAGCCCGGCACCGGTTCGAGGCCGACGGTCTCGTCGCGCACGTCCAGGCGCACCGGGCCCGCCGCGGCCGGTCGTAGCAGCACCCGTACCCCGCCGGTCGGCACGTCGAGAATCCGCAGGTCGGCGGGCTGCCCGTCGAGCGGTAGGGTCACCGTGGCCTGCCCGGCGAGGGTCACCTCGACCTCGGCGATCCCGACATCACTGCGCACCCCGAGGTTCCGCGCGCCGCGCGGCGAGGTGACGCTCACCTCGACCGCGCCGTCGGCACGCGGCTGCGCGGTGAGCGCCGGGGCCGGCAGGGCCAGCACCGGCGCCGGCCCGGACCGGACCGGGTCGGTACCCGCCCAGGGCAGCGCCGGGCTGGGCTCCTGCGGTCCCGCGGGAACGAACTGCGCCGTCC
>DASQWR010000201.1:0-17128 GCA_035640155.1 Pseudonocardiaceae bacterium | reverse complement strand
ACCGGCCGCGAGGCCGGGGAGCTCGCCGCGCAGCTGGGGGACCTGCTGGGCACCGCCGCGGTGGCGGAGCTGCCGTCGTGGGAGACGCTGCCGCACGAGCGGCTCTCCCCGCGCGCCGACACCGTGGGGCGACGGCTCGCGGTGCTGCGCCGGCTCGCGCACCCGGACGAGTCGGAGCCGGTGCGGGTGGTGGTGGCCACCGTGCGCTCGCTGATCCAGCCGATGGTGCGCGGGCTGGGGGAGATCGCGCCGGTGCGGCTGCGGGTCGGCGACGAGCACGACTTCGACGGGCTGCTCACCCGGCTGGCGGACCTCGCCTACACCCGGGTCGACATGGTGGACCGGCGCGGTGAGTTCGCCGTGCGCGGCGGCATCGTCGACGTCTTCCCGCCGACCGCGGACCACCCGCTCCGGGTGGAGTTCTGGGGCGATGAGGTCTCCGAGATCCGCTCCTTCGCCGTCGCCGACCAGCGGTCGGTGGAACCCGCCGAGCAGCTGCACGCGCCGCCGTGCCGGGAGCTGCTGCTCACCGGCGCGGTCCGCACCCGCGCCGCCGACCTCGTCGCGCAGGCGCCTCCCGGGCCGGTCACCGAGCTGCTGGAGAAGGTCGCGTCCGGGGTGCCCGCCGAGGGCATGGAGTCGCTCATCCCGGTGCTCGTCGGCGAGGCGCTGGAGCTGCTCACCGACGTCATGCCGCCCGGCACGCACGTGCTGCTCGCCGATCCAGAGCGGATCCGGTCCCGCGCCGCGGACCTGGTGCGCACCGGCGAGGAGTTCCTCGAGGCGTCCTGGATGGTGGCCGCCGGAGGCGGTGCCGCCCCGGTGGACGTCGCGACGTTCGACCTGTCCGCCTCCGCCTACCGGGGCCTCGGGGAGGTCACCGAGCAGGCCCGCGCCGCTGGCATCCCGTGGTGGACGCTGAGCCCGCTGCGGACCGATCCCGGCACGGACGGCGCGGGACCGCTGGCGCTCGACCTCGCGCCCGCGCAGCCCTACCACGGCGACCTCGACCGCGCGTTCGCACACCTGCGCGCGCACACGGCGAGCGGGGGCTCCGCGGTGCTGGTCGTGCCGGGGGACGGCACCGCCCAGCGCGGATGCGAGCAGCTGCGCGACGCCGACGTGCCCGCGGTGCACGCCGCCGACGGGTTGCGCGAGCCACCGGAGCCGGGTGTCGTCACCGTCGTGCGCGGCACCCTGGAGGAGGGCCTGCTCGCCCCCGCGGTGGGTCTGGTCGTGCTCACCGAGACCGATCTCACCGGCGCTCGCGGCGGCACCGGCAGCCAGCAGCTGCGCAAGATGCCGGTCCGGCGTCGCAACGCGGTGGATCCGCTCGCGCTGCAGCCCGGTGACCACGTGGTGCACGAGCAGCACGGCATCGGGCGGTACCTGGAGATGGTGCAGCGCACCGTCGGCGGCGCGCGGCGGGAGTACCTGCTGGTGGAGTACGCACCGTCGAAGCGCGGTCACCCCGGCGACCGGCTGTACATCCCCACCGACCAACTCGACCAGGTGACCCGCTACGTCGGCGGCGAGCTGCCGACGCTGAACAAGCTCGGCGGGTCGGACTGGGCCAAGACGAAGGGCCGGGCACGACGCGCGGTCAAGGAGATCGCCGCGGAGCTGGTGCAGCTCTACGCCGCGCGCCAGTCCGCGCCGGGGCACCCGTTCGGCGAGGACACCCCGTGGCAGGCCGAGCTCGAGGACGCCTTCCCCTACGTCGAGACGCCGGACCAGCTCGCGGCGGTCAACGAGGTGAAGGCCGACATGCGCCGCGGGGTGCCGATGGACCGTGTGGTCTGCGGCGACGTCGGCTACGGCAAGACCGAGATCGCGGTGCGGGCGGCGTTCAAGGCCGTCACCGGCGGCAAGCAGGTGGCCGTGCTGGTGCCCACCACGCTGCTCGCCCAGCAGCACCTGCAGACGTTCTCCGAGCGGATGCGGCCGTTCCCGGTCACGGTGCGGGGACTCTCCCGGTTCACCGCCGCGTCCGAGGTGGACGGTGTCCTGAGTGGACTGCGGGAAGGCGAGGTGGACGTCGTCATCGGGACGCACCGGCTGCTGCAGACCGGCGTGCGGTGGCGCGATCTCGGGCTGGTGATCGTCGACGAGGAGCAGCGCTTCGGAGTGGAGCACAAGGAGCACATCAAGGCGCTGCGCACCCACGTGGACGTGCTCACGCTGTCGGCGACCCCGATCCCGCGGACCCTGGAGATGTCCCTTGCCGGGATCCGGGAGATGTCGACCATCCTGACCCCGCCCGAGGAGCGCCAGCCGGTGCTCACCTACGTCGGCGCCTACGACGACAGGCAGGTCGGTGCGGCGATCCGGCGCGAGCTGCTGCGCGACGGGCAGGTCTTCTACGTGCACAACCGGGTGGCCTCGATCGAGAAGGCCGCGCGCCGGATCCGGGAACTGGTACCCGAGGCCCGGGTGACGGTGGCGCACGGCCAGATGAACGAGGAGCAGCTCGAGCGCACCGTCGCCGGGTTCTGGGAGCGCGAGACCGACGTGCTGGTGTGCACCACGATCGTAGAGACCGGGCTGGACATCTCCAACGCCAACACCCTCGTCGTCGAGCGTGGCGACCTGCTCGGGCTGGCCCAGCTGCACCAGCTGCGGGGGCGGGTCGGGCGCGGCCGCGAGCGCGGGTACGCCTACTTCCTGTACCCGCCGGAGACCCCGCTGACCGAGACCGCGCACGACCGGCTCTCCACCATCGCGCAGCACGCGGAGCTCGGAGCGGGCATGGCCGTCGCGATGAAGGACCTGGAGATCCGTGGCGCGGGCAACATCCTCGGCGGGGAGCAGTCCGGGCACATCGCGGGTGTCGGGTTCGACCTGTACGTGCGGCTGGTCGGGGAGGCCGTGGAGGCGTTCCGCAGCGCGGCGGGCGCCGGGCCGTCCGACGCCACTGCCGAGCCGGCACCGGTGCGGGTGGAGCTGCCCGTGGACGCGCACCTGCCGCACGACTACATCCCGGGCGAGCGGCTGCGCCTGGAGGCGTACCGGAAGATCGCCGAAGCGGTGGACTCCGACGGGCTGGCCGCGGTGACCGAGGAGCTCACCGACCGCTACGGCGCGCCGCCGCCGCCGGTGGCCACGCTGCTGGACGTCGCGCGGTTCCGGCAGGTGTGCCGGGCACACGGGGTGAGCGAGGTGACCGTGCAGGGCTCGTCGCTGCGGTTTGCCCCGGTGCGGCTTCAGGACTCGCAGCTGGTGCGGCTGGGCCGGCTGCACCCGAAGGCGGTCCACAAGCCGACGGTGCAGACCCTGTCGGTGCCCCGCCCGACGGAGGACTCCGGACGTCTCGGCGCCGCCCCGCTGCGCGACCGCACGCTGCTCGAGTGGTGCACCGGCCTGGTCACCGGCGTCCTCGGCGAGGTCGCCGCATCCATCACCGTGAGATAGCGGAGTTCGGTTCACCCGTCCTTCCGCGCCGCCCCGGTAACTTGTGCGTTCATGACGGCGAGATCGGATGGGTTCGGGGGCAGCGCGGCGCAGGCCGAGCAGCAGGTGCGGGCGTGGGCGGCCGAGGCTGCGGCGAAGGCGCAGCGCTACGAGCAAATGCAGCAGCAGGTCGCGGAGATCACCGAGACGGACACCTCGGCGGACGGGGTGGTGCGGGTGACCGTCGCCGCCACGGGTGTGCTCATCGATCTGCAGCTCTCCGCGCGGGCGCGTGAGCGGGAGCCGGACCGGTTGGCGGCCGAGATTCTGGCGGGGATGCGCCGGGCGCAGGGCCGGCTGTCGGCTCGGGTGGCGGAGGTGATGGCCGCGACCGTGGGGGACGACGAGCAGACCGTGCGCAGTGTCGTCACCTCCTATCAGCAGCGATTCCCCGAGCAAACCGAAGAGCGTGGTCGTGGATCCGGCGGCGAGTTGCGTAATCGGCCACCGGTCCAGGACGACGAGGACGACGACTTCGGAGGCGGCAGCATCCTGCGGTAGGGAACCGCGCCCGGCGCGGCTGCGTCGGTTCCCGTGACCGGGAGGGGTGAGCGCGGGTGAGCGCGCAGTTCGGGGTGACACCGCAGGGGCTGGCGGCGCACGGTGCGGGCCTGGAAGCGGTGCGCTCGGCGTTGGCGCAGGCGCTGGACGCTGCGCGCACGGTGAGCCTGCCCGCTGAGGCGTACGGGGTGATCTGCCAGTTCTTCCCGCCGTTGATCGATCCGGTCCAGGCGAGTGGGGTGGACGCCCTGGCCGGCGGGGTGCAGGCGCTCGAGCGAACCGTGTCCGGCATCGCTGCGACGGCACGGGAGTACCAACGCGTCGAGGACGCCAACCGCGGCTCCCTCGGCGGTGCACGGTGAGTGCCCCGGCCCCGGGGAACCCGCTGGTCGCGGAGCGCGTCGACTCCACCACGGCGATCACTGGTCTCGGCGTCGTGGAGTCCGCGATGGGTCTCTACAACGGGGTCGAGTCCGGATCCTGGGTGGAGGGGGGTCTCGGTGCGGCCGGGGCGGGGTTGGAGACGCTCGGGCTGGTGCTGGACCCGATCGGCACGCTGGTGTCCTACGGGGTGGCGTGGCTGATGGAGCACGTCCAGCCGCTGTCCGATGCGCTGGACTGGCTGGCCGGTGATCCGGACACGATCGCCTCCTACGCGGCGACCTGGCGCAACGTCGCCACCGCGGTGCAGCAGGCCGGGGTTGACTTCGGCACCGCCGTGCAGCAGGGGACCGCCGGATGGCAGGGTCAGGCCGCCGACGGCTACCGGGGGCACACCGCGCGGCAGATCGAACAGCTCACCGCGGCGGGTACCGGGGCGCAGACCGTCGGCTCGATCGTCGAGGGCGCCGGCATCCTCGTCGGTGTCGTCCGCGAGGTGGTGCGCGACCTGATCGCGGAGTGCGTGTCCACCCTGATCGTACGGATCCCGCAGTGGACCGCCGAGATCGGCCTCAGCCTGGGTATTGCGACACCGCACGTGGTGGCCTCCGCGGTGGCGCTGATCTCGCGATGGGTCGACCGCATCGCCGACGTGATCACCAAGCTGGTCCGCTCGCTGGGCAACCTCACACCACTGATCCGCCAGCTTGACGAGCTGTTCGCCAGCATCCGCGACGGCCTGTCCGGAGCCCCGGATGCCGTGAGTGGGTCCGCATCGTCGCCCCACGTCGGGCCCTCCGGCGGTTCGACGGTGGCCGAAGGACCTGCTGCCGGTGGTGCCGGTCCCCCGGACGGGACCTCCCCCGGTGGGCCGGCCGGCGGTGGGCCGCGAGACCCGAACGGTCCGGACGGCCCCGGGGACGGCGCGGACGGCTCGTCCCCGGATGGTTCTCGCCCCGAGCTCCATCGGGAAGCCCTGCGGGATCGGGACACCTTCGAGGACGAGTACCAGCGAATCCTCGATGAGCGGGGTCTCGACCGCGCCGAGCACGACCGGCTGCGGTCCACTCCGTCCGACCAGCTGACCGAGGCCGAAGCCCGCCAGGTCATCGAGGTGCGTGACGCCATCAGGGCGGACCCAGGCACCGTCATGACGAAGGTCCTGCATCCCGAGCAGGCCGCGGCCTACCTGGACAACCTCACCTCGGTCAACGGAAGGGACTTCAATCCGGGTGCGGCCGGTGGCTTCGTGGCGCGCGGCACGGACGTGGCCAATGTCGACACACCGCAGGGCCTTCGCGACGCACTCGCACTTGACGACCGTGGTACGGGCTGGACTCCCGTTCCCGAGGGGGCCGAGGCTGCATTGCAGCTCCGGTTCCGCACGCCCGAGAACGCCGACATGCCGATCGCCTATGGTGGGAGAACGGATGCCGTCGCCGACCGTATGTCGGATCTTGGTGCTGTCGACGGCCCTCCGATTCGGGGCGACGACCCCTATGTCGGGACCGGCTACACCGGCGGCGGAGTGCCTGAGTGGCAGGCGCGGGGTGTGCCCTTCGGCGACCGCGCAGAGATCTGGGAGATAAACTCGTTCGGGGACGAGACTCTCGTCGGTGTCTACAATCGCACGCACGGCTGGAGGAGAGTGTGAATTCGATGCAACCGCCGGCTATCCCGGACGTGAACTCCAGCACCTTCGTGGAGTGGCGAGGTCGTACATACATCGGTAACACGAGTTTCAATGACCCCGACCGCGTTTCCCTGTACGCTCTTCCCGGAGAGGTTCAACCAGACAGACCGCCGAAGGATCTTCGGCCGGGTGTCCTCGGAGAGGTTGACGTCACAGACCTGGAAGCCTGGTACTCCGTGAAGTGGTATTGCACGTGGCGGGGGCGCGAGTTCGTCGTCCTGAGCTCGGACGGCAGCAAGTTGCTGGGCGAGCTACTCGGTGCTGACGATCGGTGGGCCAGGGAGAACGGGCTGAACGTGCTCGATCGCGCGTGGGTGCAGGGCACCTTCCGCGTCGACGAGGTGGAAGACCTCCACGAGGAGCGCACTGACCTGCTCGCACGGTGGAAGAGGCGGCACGGCGGATGACAGGCGCAAACCAGGGTCGGCAGCCGCAGGCGGCCGGAATCGCGGCGGACACTCCGATTCAGAAGGTGCTCCACCCGACGATCGCGGACTTGTACCGCGGCAACGTGGTGGTGCCCGGTCGATTCGAGCCGCACCGGACCGCTGGTTTCTGCACGCGGTTCCAGGACGTTGCCGCAAGGACCGCGGCGGATGTGACCGAGAGCTACGGTCTCGACCGAGTACCGGGTTGGCCCCTGGGCGGGTCGGTGCACGTCCTGCGGTTCCGTGCCGGCCAGCCGGCGTTCTACCGCACGGCGTACGGAGGAAACACCGTCGAGGGGGCTCACCGGATGGGCAGCACGACCGTGTTGCCCCCACCGTTCCTCGGCACGGGATACACGCCAAGCCGATCACACGTCATTCCCGAGTACCTGCTCGATCTCATCGAGCTCCCCGCCGGCACCGAGATGTGGCAGATCACGGAGTCCGGTGAGGAACGGCGGGTGGCTCGCTACCTCCACCGCCAGTCGGGCTGGGTGAACCTGGCTGTCGCATTCGGGCCGGCAGGCTGGTGGACGCCGCCGGCGCCGCTGCGTCCAGCGGTCCGTCGTGGGATCGTCGCCCGCTTTCGCGGAGAGGACTTCGATGCGGATCCCGGCCCGGCCGCGGGCCAGCTGACGCTGCACCCACTACCGGGTCGGTCGGCGCCGGCTGATTTCGACGACACCGACGGGATCCATACCACAGTGGTCACCGATGCCCAGCTCGACGAGGTGATACGGATCCGCCAACTGTGCACGTGGCGAGATGCACCCTTCGAACTGCTCGACGTCGGCCCGAACCAAGCGGTACTGCACTTCATCGGCGATGATCACGAGATCGCGTCCGAGTTGGGTCTCAGGCAGGTCGACCATTGCGTGTGGCGCGCGATTGCGCCGCGCGGCGAGCTCAGCGAAATCCGTGTCGAGACCACGAACTTGGGTGTCCAAGGCGTGTTCGGGTCAGCATAAGAGGTGGGCGCAGCCGGGTGGGCAGCCGCAGGCAGCCGGGATCGCGGCGGACATCCGCTGGGCTCAGTCCACGAAACCGGGCTGCCAGCGCTCGGCGAGCCCACGGAACGGCACGGTGGCGTCGAGCTGGCACAGGACGCCCATCGACCCGGAGCTCACCCGCTGGATCAGCAGGTACTGCGGCGGCAGGTTCAGGGCGCGGCCGGTGCGGAAGTCGGGGCTGCCGAAGTCTCCGACCCGTTCCGCCTGGGACTGCATCCAGGCCCGGGTGAAGTGGAAGGTCTCCGACTGCAGCGGCTCGGTGAACGGCGCGAGGTAGGCCAGCACGTCCTCCGCGCGCAGCACCATGCCCGCCCGGACGAACCCTGCGGAGCGCAGCAGCTCGAGCAGCTCGTCCGGACGGTCCTCGACGGCAAGCCGGGCGGCGGCGCCCAGGATGCCCGGCGCACCGTTGGGCAGCTTCGCAGCGGCCCCGAAGTCGAGCACGCACAGCCGGCCGTCCGCCAGGCGAAGGAAGTTTCCCGGGTGCGGATCGGCGTGCAGCAGCCGCACCCGCTCCGGAGCGGAGAAGTGGAACTCCGACAGCAGGTACCCGATGCCGTCGCGCTCCTCGCGGGACCCGGTCCGGATGATCTGGGACAGCGGGGTGCCGGTGACCCACTCGGAGACCAGCACCTTGGGCGCGCTGGCGACCACTGCGGGCACCGCGATCTCCGGGTCCCCGTGATAGGCAGCGTGGAAGGCCCGCTGGTTGTCCGCCTCGCCCCGGTAGTCCAGCTCCTCGACCATCCGGTCACGCAGCTCGGCCAGCAGCGGCTTGACCTCGAGGCCGGGCACCACCGCCTGGAACAGCGGGCTGAACCGCTGCAGCTGCCGCAGGTCCGAGCGTAACGCCTCCTCGGCGCCGGGATACTGCACCTTGACCGCCACCTCGCGGCCGTCGTGCCACACCGCTCGGTGCACCTGCCCGATACTCGCAGCAGCAGTAGGCTTCTCGGAGAACTCCGCGAAGCGCCGCCGCCAGCCCGTCCCGAGCTGCTCGTCGAGCACTCGCCGCACTGCAGCCGGCCGCATCGGAGGTGCCCCGGCCTGCAACTTCGTCAGCGCCTCCCGGTAAGGCGCGGCGAGCTCGTCCGGGATCGCCGCCTCGAACACCGACAGCGTCTGCCCGAACTTCATGGCGCCGCCCTTGAGCTCACCCAGCACCGCGAAGACCTGCTCCGCGGTGCGGGCGCTGATCTCGGCGTTGACCTCCTCGGCGCTGCGGCCAGTCAACCGCTTGCCCCAGCCGGCCGCCACTCGCCCCGCCGTCCCGAGCGGGAGGCTCGCCAACCGGGCGGTGCGCTGCGCGCCGCTGCGAGGGATGTCGGAGCTCATCCCAGGGCTCCGCAGCCACAGCGGGGGTGGACCGGCCAGCAGCGCCGATGCAGCACCCCGTGCACCGGGTCGAGCTCCAGGGTGGCGCCCCACGTCGCCGGCCGGCTGGCCGCCTCCGATCCGGCCGCCTCCGATCTTGCCGCCTCCGATCCGGCCACCTCCCATCCGGCGAGTGCGGCGAGCACCTGCTCCGCGGCCAGCGCCGCCGCCAGCTGGGCACAGGCCAGTCCGGCGTTCGGCGCCGCCACGGCGAGCTGCGCGGCCAGCTTCGGCCACGCAGGGTCGGCGTCCGCCCGCCGCAGCTGCACACAACGCAGGCAGCTGCTCCGACCCGGCAGCACCAGCGGCCCCACCACGGCGACGCCCTCGTGTGCGTACGCCGCGAGGTGGGGACGGCGGCGCACCACGAGATCCAGCGCCAGGTCGGGGTCGGGCACGACGGCGTCGGTGACGACCACCAGGTGCGGGCCCCCGCGGGTTCCCGCGGGCTCGGTGTGCACCCCGGGCGCGGCGCGGCGCAGCGCGTCCCGGGCAGCGTCAGCGCGGTGCCGGCCCACGTCCGACGGCAGGTACCCGGTGCCCACGTCGGAGGCCCGCACCGTGCCCTCCGCTGCCGCCACCACGCGTCCGACCCCGGCGACGGCGAGGGCTACGGCGAGTGCGGCTGCCACCCGCCCCGATCCGTGCACCAGCACCGACGCGCTCCGGCGAACCCGGACCAACTCGGCGGCCGTCCGCCCCGAGTGCACCGCCCCGGCGGTGACGTCGATCTGCAGGGCGGTGCGCTCGCAGCCCCGGGGGGCCGGCTCGTCCCGCACCAGTCCGGCCTGGTGCAGCTCGGTGATGACGGCGAGGACATCCGCCGGGTCCGCGCCGGCAGCGACGGCCTCCGCGACGAGGTGGGCGGTGTCGCGGCTGCCGTCCATCGCACGCAGCAGCGCGGCCATCGGTGTGGTCAGCCCGTCGAGGACCATCGCGTGGGGACCGCCCAGGCCGAGCTGGACACAGTCGGGACCGCGCCAGAGCACGGTGCGACCCGACGCCAGAGCGGGGCGGCGAGGAAGGGGCGCGACATCGGTCTTGGTCGGGGTCACGTCGCCCACGGTGCCGTATGCGGCCGCGTCAGCCAACCGGCTGTCCACAGGGGCACCGGCAGGGCACCCTCATCATCCACAGGGCGCCATCCCACTGGCGTCATCCCACCGGCGCCATCCACAGAGTTGGCGCGCAGGCTTGACAGCACCCGCCCGGGGTGCACGGCGTCCCGGGCTGGGAGTGGCCGGCGCCCCGAGCGGGTCTACTGCGGATCAGGCCTTTCCGAGAATCCGGTTCATCTTGGTGCCGCAGGTCGGGCAGGTGCCCTTCGCCATCCGCCGGCCGTTGCTCTCGTGGACCTCGCCGTCGAAGTCCCGCTTCTCCTTGCACTTCACGCAGTACCCGTTGTACGTCTCGGCCATCGGCCCTCCTCGCTGGATCGGGCTCCGCCCGCTCCGGAACCGGAGCGGGCGGGCTGGCCGGTCACGCTACCGTTCGGGTGATGCGCATGCGTGCATCCCCCTCCCGGTGCGGCCAGCGCGCCCGTCAGGAGCCGTCGCCCTCCGGGTCGTTCTGGTGCGGGGGCTGGTCCGTTTCCTGTGGAGCTTCCCTGGAGGTTTCCCGGGACGTTTCCTGGGGAGGCCGGCCGGGGTCCTGCTCGCGGGGCGCGGTGTCCGCGGAGCGCTCCAGCGCCGCGATGGGGTCGTCGAGGTCCGAGGCCGCCGTCGCCCGGTGCACGAAACCGTGCGCGTCGTCCAGGTCCTCCGCGGTGGGGACCAGGTCCGGGTGATTCCACACCGCGTCCCGGCCCTGGACACCGCGGGCGACAGTCAGCTCCCGCCACAGCTCCGAGGCGGCGCGCAGCTTGCGAGGACGCAGCTCCATGCCGACCAGGGTGGCGAAGGTCTGCTCGGCCGGGCCACCCGAGCCACGCCGGCGACGCAGCGTCTCGCGCAGCGCGTCCGCCCCGGGCAGCCGGTCGCCCACCGCGTCCGCGACCACCACGTCCACCCAGCCCTCGACCAGCGCGAGCAGCGCCTCCAGGCGGGAGAGCGCGGCCTGCTGCTCCGGGCTGGTCGTCGGCTTGGGCGCACCGGAACGCATCAGCCGCTCCACGCTCTCCGGGTCGGCCGGGTCAACCTCGCGGGCGAGCTCCTCCAGCGCCGACGCGTCCACCCGGATGCCCTGCGCGAACTCCTCCACGGCGCCGAGCAGCCGCTGGTGCAACCATGGCACGTGCACGAAGAGCCGGTGGTGGGCGGCCTCCCGGACCGCCAGGAAGACGGTCACCTCGGATGCGGGCCGACCCAGGCCGGTCGCGAACTGCGTGACGTTCGCCGGCAGCAGCGCGGCGTTGCCCGCGGGCCCCAGCGGCAGCCCGATGTCGGTGGACGTGAGCACCTCGCCGCCGAGCTGCGCGAGGGCCCCCCCGAGCTGCGAACCGAAGGCGAGCCCGCCCATCTGTTCGAGCATCGCGAGCACCGGACCGGCGGCCTGCCGTGCCTCGGCAGGCAGCGCTTCGACCCACGACTCGGCCACCCGGCGGGCCACCGGGTCGCACAGCCGCCGCCAGGTGGGCAGGGTGTGCTCCACCCAGTCCCGGGGAGCCCAGGTCGCGGTGTCGCTCACCCCGGCGGGCAGCGCGGTGACGGGATCGAGCCAGAGCTCGGCCAGCCGCACCGCGTCGGCCACGGCGCTGGCCTGCTCTGCTGAGGGCAACCCGCGGGTGGACAGGTTCTGCAGCGCGACTTGCTTCGCGAGGTCGTAGTTGACGGGTCCGCCACCACCGGAGGAGGCCTGGCTCAGCATCTGCCCGAGCTGGGTGAGCATCTGCCCGAGCTGGCTGACGTCGAAACCGCCCGGCGCACCGCCCAGCGCGCCGAAGGGGTTGCCGGGGCCGCCGGCGCCGGGACGGTCGTCACCCTCTCCCGGGTCGCGGGAGCCGAAACCGAACGGTAGGTCTGACATGGTTACAACGGTACGCGGATCAGCAGCCCGTACGCTTCGGGCGTGAGTCGCCGAACCCAGACCCTGGTGGTCAGCGTCACCTTCGCGACGCTGTTCGGCGTGCTCGGCGGGGTGGCCACGGTGCCCTACGTGGCGCTCGGTCCCGGCCCCACGTTCGACACCCTGGGACGGGTCAACGGCACGCCTGTGGTGAAGATCGAGGGCGAGCGGACCTACCCGACCACCGGCCAGCTCAACATGACCACCGTGTCGGTGCTGGACGGCGTCACGCTCTTCAGGGCTATGGGGTTCTGGCTCTCCGGGCGCAACGCGCTGGTGCCCCGCGAGGAGATCTTTCCGCCGGACCAGACCGCCGAGGAGGTGAAGCAGCGCAACGCGGCGCTGTTCGAGGACTCGGAGACCTTGGCCGAGACCGCCGCGCTGCGCTACCTCGGCTACCCGAGCCCGGTGGTGGAGACCGTCGCCGAAGACGGGGCAACCCGGAGGTCCCTGCAGCCGGGCGACGAGCTGGTCCAGATCGACGAGCGCGCAGTCGGCAGCACGCGAGAGGCG
This sequence comes from Pseudonocardiaceae bacterium, assembly GCA_035640155.1. GTDB lineage: Bacteria > Actinomycetota > Actinomycetes > Mycobacteriales > Pseudonocardiaceae > JALYQB01. The sequence goes on along the minus strand of DASQWR010000201.1, from coordinate 4,775 downwards.
CTCGACGCGCTGTCCGGTCGCGCCCCCGGCGAGCGCGTCGACGTGACCTACCGCCGGGGGAGCTCACCGGAGGAGGTGGCCACCGTCACGCTTGGCCCAGGCCCGGATCCGGGTCGTGGGTATCTCGGGATCACCCTCACCGACCGTCCCGATGTCGACTTCGAGATCAAGATCAGTCTGGCTGACGTCGGCGGGCCCTCCGCAGGCTTGATCTTCGCGATGGCCATCGTGGACAAGCTGACCCCGGGCCCGTTGACCGGTGGCCGGTTCGTGGCGGGGACGGGTCAGATCACGTCGACAGGTGAGGTTCAGCCCATCGGCGGAATTCCGTTCAAGATGCTCAAGGCCAGGGAGGCGGGTGCTGCGGTCTTCCTGGTTCCCGCGGAGAACTGCGCCGAGGCTGCCGGGAACGCGCCCGAGGGTCTCCGCCTCATCAAGATCGCCAACCTGGACGACGCGGTACGCGGGCTCACCGCGTTGCAGGCCGGCGCCGAGCCGGCGGGTTGCGGCTGATCGGGCAGCAGCGGACAGGTCGGCATCCCGGGTCACCGTGCCCCCGGAACTCGAAGGCCCTCCGTACAGTTGGATACACAGGCTCGTCCTGACTTCCCGAAAACCTGCGCCTGCACCACCGTCTTCTTGGAGCGTGTTCCGTGGCCAATCGGCCCTCGGTCGGAGTGCCCACCCTCTCCCGGCGTGGCCGGATCCTGGTCGCCCTCGGCGTCGCGGCGCTGGCGTTGCTGATCACCGGCTCCCGGCTCGTCAACACCTACGTGGACTGGTTGTGGTTCGGCGAGGTGGGGTTCCGGCAGGTGTTCACCACGGTGCTGGTCACCCGGTTCGTCCAGCTCCTGGTGGTGGGCCTGCTCGTCGGCGGACTGCTCGCGCTCAACCTGACCATCGCCTACCGCACCCGGCCGGTGTTCGTGCCGGTGGCCGGCCCCGAGGACCCGATCGCGCGGTACCGCACCGGGATCGTGCAGCGGCTGCGGCTGGTCGGCATCGGGGCGCCGGTGGCGGTGGGGCTGGTCGCGGGCCTGTCGGCGCAGTCGGACTGGCAGACCGTCCAGCTGTTCCTCAACGGCACCAGCTTCGGCAGCCAGGACCCCGAGTTCGGGCTCGACGTCGGGTTCTACGCCTTCGAGCTGCCCTTCTACCAGGCGCTGCTGTCGTGGGCCTTCGTGGCGATCGTGCTCTCGTTCCTCGGTGCGCTGGTCACCCACTACATCTTCGGTGGGCTACGGCTGGCCGGACGAGGTGGCAGTCTTTCGGGGCCGGCGCGGGTGCAGCTCGCCGTGCTCGCCGGGGTGTTCATCCTGCTCAAGGCGATCGACTACTACCTCGACCGCTACCAGTTGCTGTTCTCCGAACGCGCGATGCCGCTGTTCACCGGGGCCACGTACACAGACCTCAACGCGGTGATGCCCGCCAAGGTGATCCTGTTGATCATCGCGATGATCTGCGCCGTGGCGTTCTTCGCGGGTGCCGTGCTGCGCAACCTGCAGCTCCCGGCCATCGCGACGGTGCTTCTGGTGCTCTCCAGCATCCTCGTGGGGGCGGCGTGGCCAGCGGTCCTGGAGCAGTTCTCGGTGCGCCCCAATGCGAACGAGCGGGAGGCGCCGTCGATCGCACGCAACATCGATGCCACCCGGCAGGCGTACGGGATCACCGACCAGCAGGTCGAGTACATCGACTACACCGCACGGGCCGAGGCCATCCCGGCGCAGGTCCGCGCCGACACCGCGACGATCTCCAACATCCGGCTGCTCGACCCGAACATCCTCGAGCAGACGTTCACCCAGCTTCAGCAGCGGGAGAACTTCTTCGGGTTCCCGGAGAAGCTGGACGTCGACCGCTACACCGTGGACGGCGAGCTGCAGGACTACGTGGTCGCGGTCCGGGAGCTGGAATCGGACTCGCTGGCGGAGAACCAGCGCACCTGGATCAACCAGCACCTGCGCTACACCCACGGCAACGGCTTCGTCGCCGCCCCGGCGAACCAGGTCGACTCGGCGTTGCAGGACCCCAACAGCGGTGACGGCGGCTACCCGCTCTTCACCGTCAGCGACACCACCACCGAGGGTGACATACCCGTCGGCCAGCCGAGGATCTACTTCGGCGAGCTGATCGAGGACTACGTCGTCGTCGGCGGTGAGCCCGGTGCCGCCCCGCGGGAGTACGACAGCGACGGGCAGAACTTCACCTACACCGGCATGGGGGGCGTGCCGATGGGCGGCTTCTTCCAGCGGCTGGTGTTCGCGGCCCACCACGGTGAGCGGAACCTGCTCTTCAACCAGGCAATCGGCTCCGAGTCGAAGATCATCTACAACCAGAACCCGCGGGAGCGAGTGGAGAAGGTCGCGCCCTGGCTGACCCCGGACGGGGACCCCTACCCGGCCGTGGTGGACGGGCAGATCAAGTGGATCATCGACGCCTACACCACGCTGGAGAACTACCCCTACGCGCAGCAGACGGTGCTGGGGGAGGCCACCCAGGACACCCTGTCCGGTGTGCAGCGGCTGCCCGACGAGAAGATCAGCTACATCCGGAACTCGGTCAAGGCCACCGTCGACGCCTACGACGGCACCGTCACCCTCTACGCGGTCGACGAGTCCGATCCGGTGCTGCGAGCCTGGATGAACGTCTTCCCCGGGTCCGTCACCCCGGCCAGCGAGATCAGCGACTCGCTGCGGGCGCACTTCCGCTACCCGGAGGACCTGTTCAAGGTGCAGCGCCAAATGCTGACCCGCTACCACGTGGACGACCCGGCGGTCTTCTACAGCCAGAACAACTTCTGGGACGTGCCGAGTGATCCCACGGAGAACCAGAGCGCGATCGACCAGCCGCCGTACTACATCCTCGCCGGCCCCCCGGGCGCGACGGGCCCCGCGGAGTTCCAGTTGACGAGCGCACTGGTGAGCCTGCGGCGGCAGTTCCTCTCCGCGTACGTCTCCGTGAGCTCCGACCCGGACAACTACGGCAACATCCGGGTGTTGGAGTTGCCCACCGAGTCGCAGACCCTGGGCCCACAACAGGTCCAGACCCGGTTCGACTCCTCTGCCGAGGTCAGCCGGGAGCTGAACCTGCTGCGGCAGAGCCAGACCGACGTCCGGCTGGGCAACCTGCTCACCCTGCCGGTCGCCGGCAGTGGCCTGCTCTACGTGGAGCCGGTCTATGTCGAACGGTCCGCAACGGACACATCGTTTCCGCAGCTGAACCGCGTGCTGGTGTTCTACGGCGACCGGCTCGGGTACGCACCGACGCTGGCTCAGGCGTTGGACGAGGTGCTTCCCGGTGTGGGAGCCGCCGCGGTCCAGCCGGATGACCAGGCGCAGCCCCCGCCCGACGCGCCAGACACGCCAGGCCCCGTGCCCGCCGCACCGGCGACACCCTCGACGCCGGACATGGCGCAGGCGGTGGCGGACATCAGCGCCGCGCTGCAGCAACTGCGCTCCGCCCAGTCGGCGGGTGACTTCGCGGCACAAGGTGAAGCGCTGGCAGCCCTCGACGCGGCCGCGCAGCGCTACCAGGAAGCGCAGGGGGCAGCGGACGGGGCCGCTGCCCCAGCCGGTCCGGGGGGGTGAGCGGCACCTCACATGGCTGCGCCGAGCCCGATTTGCCCCTGGTAGGCAGCCGCACGTAAACTGGTCTCGCAACGCGGGGTGGAGCAGCTCGGTAGCTCGCTGGGCTCATAACCCAGAGGTCGCAGGTTCGAATCCTGCCCCCGCTACCAAGTCAGTGTTATTCGAACCGGCGGTGACGGAGACGTCACCGCCGGTTCTCTTTGTGTCGCTCTGCGTGATGATGCTCCGGAGGATGGCCTGGGGGTGGGAGCGCTGCTCGTCCTCGGAGGGGTTTGCTTCCGGTGTGTGTGATGGAGCTGACAGCGGGGGTGTTCCCTGCAGCAGGGTGGCGAATGGTTCGGTCAGTTCGTAGCGCTCGACGTTGCCGTCCTTCGCGATGAGCAGCCTGGTGAAGAAGCCCTGGTTCATCTGCCGGCGGATGTGCGGTGGTGCGGCCAGGTAGTGCTGGTGGCAGCCGCTGGCGATCCGCAGTGCTGCGGTGAGCGTCTCGTTGAGCTGGTCTACGGTCTCGGTCGCCGCTTTGCTCTCGCGTTCCGCCTCGGCCATCTCCAGGGTGAGCCGGTCCATCTCTTGCTTGAGCAGGTCGAGGGGCAGCGCTCCGGCGTAGTGCGCTTGGAGGACGGCCTTGCGCTCGTGGGCCAGCGTGGTCAGCCGCGATGCCGCCCGCCGCTGATCACCCGCGGCCTGGTCGCGTTCGCTGCGCAGCTCGGTGACCACGCTGGTGCGGATGGCCTCCGCCCGCGCCGATGAGAGCTGGAAACGACGGTAGAGGTCCTCCACACCGGCCTCGACCTGGGCAACATGGACGACTGGCCGCGTGCAGCTGGTGCGCCGTTGCCGACGGCCGATGCAGAAGAAGTGGTCGTAGGTGCCGCCGTTGCCCCGGCTGCGGCTGAAGATGAGCCGTGAGTCGCATTTGCCGCACCAGATGCTGCCCTTGAGGTAGTGGGGGTGTTTGCGGTCTTTCTCGCCGGCGCTGTTGTGCGAGGCGAGGACTGCCTGCACTTGCAGCCACGTCTCGGGGTCAACGAGCGCCGGGTGCTGGCCGTCGTGGTAGGCGCCGCGGTAGGGCACGACACCCATGTAGTAGGGGTTGCGCAGGATGTTGTGCAGCCCGCTGATGCTGATCAGCCCGCCTGGCATGCGTTCGGTCGCCCGGGTGCGAAAGCCCTTAGCGGTCAAGGCATCGCG
>DASQWR010000200.1:0-3016 GCA_035640155.1 Pseudonocardiaceae bacterium | reverse complement strand
GCACCGGGTGGGCGCCGCCGTGCTCGACGCGCCGCAGCCGCCGACCGGGGACCCGCCACGGCCACCGACCGGAGCGGCACTGCGCGCCCATCCCCGCGCGGCGCTGCGGCGACGGCTGGTCCGTGCCGTGCTTCCGGTGCTGGTGGTCTCCGGCGTGCTCGCGCTCGTCAACCCGGTGCCGGGATGGATCCCGTTGGCGGTGCTGGGCGCGCTGCCCGTCACGCTGGCCCTCGCGGTGGACGCGTACCGCAATCTCGGTCACGCCCTCGCCGGCGGCTATCTGGTCACCCGGCACGGCGCGGCGATCCGGCGCACGGTCGCACTGCAGCGCTCCGGAGTGATCGGCTGGACGGTGTCACAGACGTTCTTCCAGCGCCGGGCCGGGCTGGCCACGGTGGCGGCCACCACCGCGGCGGGCAGCGGCGCCTACCAGGTGATCGACGTCGGCATCGCGGACGGGCTCGCACTCGCCGACCGGGCGGTGCCGGATCTGCTGCGCTTCGCGCTCGTCCCGAGCAGCCCCCCGGAGGGGTGATCTCCGGCCGGACGCGCTTCCGGGGCCGTCCACTTGCGGTAATGGCTGGTTAGGCTCGGGTGTTGTGGACGACCGGCTGGTGTGGATCGACTGCGAGATGACCGGGCTCGACCTCGGCAAGGACGCGCTGATCGAGATCGCCGCACTCGTCACCGACAATGAGCTCCGGGTGCTCGGTGCGGGCCTCGACCTCGTCGTCCACACCGACGACGCCACCCTGGATTCGATGCTTGACGTGGTGGCCGAGATGCACGCCAAGTCCGGCCTCACCGACGAGGTACGCCGGTCCACGGTGACGCTGGCCGAGGCGGAGCAGGAGGTGCTGGCCTACGTCCGGCGCTGGGCGCCGGACGCGCGCTCCGCTCCACTGGCCGGCAACTCGGTGGCCACCGACCGCGGCTTCCTGGCCCGGGACATGGCAGAGCTCGAGGCGCACCTGCACTACCGGATGGTCGACGTCTCCTCGCTCAAGGAGCTGTGCCGCCGCTGGTACCCGCGGATCTACTATGCACAGCCGGCCAAGGGCCTGGCGCACCGGGCGCTGGTCGACATCCAGGAGTCGATCCGCGAGCTCGCCTACTACCGCCGTACCGCGTTCGTGCCACAACCCGGCCCCACCAGCGAGCAGGCGCAGGCCGCCGCCCGGGAACTCCTGGGGGAAGCCGCACGGGAACTGCTTGGGGAACCGGGGGGCGAAGCACCCTCCGACACCCGCTAGACTCGTCGCGTCGCCGGTCGCACCGGCGCGATGGTGGGTGTAGCTCAGCTGGTAGAGCACCTGGTTGTGGTCCAGGAAGTCGCGGGTTCAAGTCCCGTCACTCACCCCACTACTTCCGGGGCAGCCGCTACGTCTCACCGCCGGAGAGCCACTGCCCCCACGGGATCTGCCAGTCACCGAAACCGTCGTAGGGCCGCAGCTCCGCCCCGCCGGTGTTGGTCTGGACGACGACGTCGCCCTTCTTCACCGTGTCGAAGAACCACTTTGCGTTCTCGGTGGAGAGGTTGACGCAGCCGTGACTGACGTTGCGGACTCCCTGGTCCCCCACCGACCACGGGGCGGCGTGCACGAACTCGCCGCCGTTGGAGATGCGGGTGGCCCATCTCACCTCGGTGATGTATCCGCCTTCGGTCGGCTGGAGCCCGTAGGTGCTGGAGTCCATCACCTTGGTCTCGTGCCGCTCGGTGACGACGTGGATCCCGTTGTGGCTGGGGAAGCCGGGTTCGCCCATCGAGATCGGCATGGTCCGCACGACCGCCCCGTTGATCTCGATGGTCATCTGGTGGGTGGCACCGTCGGCGCGGGCGATGACCGCGTCACCGATGGTGACGCTGGCACGGCGGTTCTCCTCGCCGTAGACGCCGTTGCCCAGATCCTTGCCGTAGACATTGATGTCCATGGTGATGGTGGTGCCCGGGGCCCAGAAGTCCTTGGGACGCCAGTGCACCTCGCTGTCGGTGAACCAGTAGAACGCACCCTCCACCGGTGGGTTGGCGTTCACTACGATGGCCTCCTCGGCGACCTGCTTGTTCTCGACACGCTGGTCGAAGTACACGGCAAGCGGCTGGCCGACACCCACCGTCTCACCATCCAGCGGGTTCATCGAGGGATAGGCAAGCGCGCGGGGCACCACCGTGGTGAAGCTCGACGTGGTGGTGAACGGCTTGCTGCCCTCGCCGGTGGCGGTGGCGGCGACCGTGTAGGTCATGCCGTAGCCGAGCGGCTCGGCGGGCGTCCAGGTGGTGCCCTCCGGGTCCAGCTGCCCAATGACCGGCGTCCCCTCCGGGCTGGTCACGGTGACCTGGTCGAGCGTGCCGTCGCTGACGGTGACCGTGACCGGGGCGAGCGGGGAGACGTCGACCGCACCTGCGGGCGGGTCGACGGCGATACTCGGGGGACGGGGTGCCTCCGCGTCACCACCACCTGGCTTTCCGGTGGACGATGCGGATGCGCACCCGGCCAGGAGCGCACCCGCGAGGCCGAGGGCGAGCAGCAGCGTCACCCGGACGCCGCGGCGCCGACCCGCTGCGGGGCGGCCGATGGCAGCCAGCACGGGCACTCCATCCTCTTGTCCGGGATCCACTCGTCCAAGATCCGCTTGTTCCGGGTCGCTCGCTGCCTTCCAGTGTGCACGAGCGCACCGACACTGCCGTAGAGTTCGCATGTCGTTATGCGTCCGTTGGGACACCCTGCGGCGGTTCGGGTTGCTCGCGTGGTGTCCTTGCTCGCCCTGGGGTGTCGAGGCCAGTTGAGGGGCGGCCACGCCCCCGTGTTAGCGTCTCCAGGTCGCGCCGGAGAGCGCTGACGCCAGCGCCGCTAGCTCAACTGGCAGAGCAGCTGACTCTTAATCAGCGGGTTCGGGGTTCGAGTCCCTGGCGGCGCACCCATCACCGCAGGTCAGAGCGTCGTCAGTGTCACATGTTACTCTCCTGGGAGATCGATCCGGCGGAAACCCGGCGGAAACTCTCTCCAGGAGGGGATTC
>DASQWR010000199.1:0-20137 GCA_035640155.1 Pseudonocardiaceae bacterium | reverse complement strand
CTCGCCGGATCCCAACAACGAGCACCTTCCCAGTGCCCGCAAGGAGGGTGGACCAGTGACCACCGACGTCGAGCTGGCGACGCCCCTCGGGGCCGACTCCAAGTCAGTGGCTCTGGAGCTCTTCCCGAGCGACGCGGCGGGCGATGCCCTCGACCTCGGCCGGGGACAGGGCGGCGGAGCCCTGCTGTATCGCCTGGCGCAGCAGACGCCGAACCAGCGCGGAGGTCGGGATGTGCTCGTCGCTGGCGCGCTGTCGCAGTTGCTGGTCCAGCTCCCTGTCGATGCGCAGGTGCATCGGCACGTCCAGGGCGCTGCTCTTCTCGACAGCCTCAGCCTCGGCGGCCTCGGCGGCCTCGGCTTCTTCCACGGCGATCTCCGCGCGGATCGCCTCGTGCCGCGCGGCGCGCCACCTGCTCGGTGTCAGTGGTGTCAGTCATCAACGGTGTCCTTCGCTCGAGGTAGTTCCGCAGATCGGCGCCGCGGGTCTTCCAGGCGGCCACACCGGAGGAGTCTTGCGGGTCAATGATCACGGTGAGGACGAAGCCGGCGACGGACGAGTAGCCGATGAGCCGGATGTACGCCGCCCTGCTCTTGGGGTCTGGATCGCGGACCACGCGTGCGGGGTCGGCCGCCGCCGCCTGCGGAATCCCGCCGCCCGCGCGGTCAGCGACTCCTGGTCGGGCCGCCCGTGCCGCGAGCAGGTTCCCCGAGCGCCCGGTACTCGTCGGCGACCCGGGTGAACACCGTCCTGGCCTCATCGCCGAATACCGCGGCGTGCTCCAGCTTTGCGAACCGGCGGTCATAGGCGCCGACCTCGATCGGGTCGGTGATGAACGCGGTCCCCGAGTCGGTGCCGACGATCACGGTGCGGGTGTCGTAGAGGTGGAAGGCATGCCGGGCATGCATGGTCAGCGGCCGGTCCCACGGGATGACACCGAGTTGCACGTTGGGGCGGCCGGTGAGTTCGGCGAGGTGGTCAAGCTGGGCGGCCATGATGGCGGGGCTGCCGACGTGCCAGCGCAGCGCGCCCTCGGTGTGCAGGAGGATGAAGCGTCGGTCTGTGTCCAGAATGGCCTGCCTGCTCATGCGGGCCTGCATGATCTGCTCCAACATCTCGCCATTGAGGTTCCCGCCGGACATCATCGCGCGGGAGTAGTCGGCAGTCTGGACCAGGCCGATGAGCATGGCAGGCTGGAAGCTGCGCAGCAGCGCGGCGGACTGCTCGATGCGACCGATTCGCTCCTGCAGCTGCCGGGGCCGCTGCAGCACGATCCGGGCCGATGTGGTGCCGGCCTGGAGTTCCCGGGCGGTGATGCGCAGCGCACCCCGCACGTCAGCGGGCGCCCGGTAGACCTTGCACAGTGCGGTGACTTCCTCGGCGGTCGGCACTCGGCGCCCGGTCTCCAGCCGGGACACGGTCGGCTGGGAGAGCCCCGAGCGGCGCGCCGCCTCGATGCCGGAGAGGCCGGCTTCGTGTCGTAGTCGGCGCAGGGTCGTGGCGAGTTCGACGACCCGCGCGGGATTGCTCAACCAGGTTCCTCTCCGTCAGGCCGCTCGGTGCGCCGAGCGGTGGTGCTGCGGGTGTTGCTCCCACCAGCTGTCGAAATCGCGGCCCACCTGCCATGCCACCTCCGCGATCGCGAGGTACGAGGGGGTGTGCTTCGGATCGACTGCCTGTGCGCCGCGGAACTGCCCATCGGGCGCGTAGTCCATGGCGACGGCATCGCGACCGTCGATGAGCCAGAAGTCCATGCCTATCGCGGCGGAGAGCTCTGGCGGTAGCTGGACCTCCGCGAGGTCAATCACCCGGATGATCTCACCGGCGCGGGCGTTGAGCGCATAGCCCCACTCGGAGGAGTACCGCTCGTAGGGGGTGATCGGGTCATGGATCACCCGTACCCGCCGCCGAGTTCTACCCGCGTCAGCCCAGGCGCGCAGCGTGTCCAGCCAAGGCTGCTTCCGCTGCCAATTCGGCTCTGCGGCACCGTCGAGGTAGCGGCGGTAGTCGGTGCCATCGGAGGCCACCTCGTACGCGGGCAGAGTCTCCCACCGAAGGAGATCATTGCGAGCGCCGTTGAGCACCTGTCGCAGCTGGACGACGTGACTACTGCCCCGACCATACGATCCAGCCGTGACCGTCCTGGTGCTGGCACAGGACTTCGACCGCACGGCTGACCACGTCGTCCGGGAGCTCACGGTGGGCGGCGTCCCTGTCCTACGGGTCGACCTCAGCTGGTTCCCGCAGCGGTTGAGTATCGACGCGGAGTTTCGCGAGGGACGGTGGACCGGTCGGCTGCACACCCCGCACCGGCAGGTGGCCCTGGAGGACATCCGCTCGATCTGGCATCGCAGCCCCGCCACATTCGATCTCCCAGTGGGCATGTCCACCCCTGAGCGAGTCCATGCCCACCGCGAGGGCAAGATCGGCCTGGGCGGCGTGCTGGCGTCCCTGCCGGTGCTCTGGGTCAACCACCCCGGCCGGTCTGCGGACGCCGTATACAAACCGCTCCAACTCGCTGTGGCGGCCGGCTGCGGGCTGCGGGTGCCACGGACCTTAATCAGCAACAGCACAGCGGCGGCACACCGGTTCGCCAGCCAGAGCGCGACCGGTGCCGTGATCAAGATGCTGGGTGCGGGAACCATATACGAGGATCATTCCCGCAAGATCAGCTTCACTCACCGTCTGACCGGAGGTGACCTCGACGACCTCGCCGGCTTCGACGTCACCTGCCACCAGATGCAGGACTGGGTACCCAAGAGCCGGGAGGCGCGTGTCGTCGTGATCGGCGAGACACTCTTCACCGTGGGCATCCACGCGGGTAGTGCCGCCAGCCATGTCGACTGGCGGTCCGATCACAGTGCGGTGCACTACGAGCGTCTGGAGCCACCGGGAGACGTCACCGCGGGAATCGGCCGCCTGATGGTCCGGCTTGGGCTCGTCTACGGCGCGCTGGACTTCGTCGTCGGACCCGACGGGTCATGGACCTTCCTGGAGATCAACCCGGGAGGTCAGTTCGGCTGGCTCCAGCTGCACACCGGCCTTCCGATGACAGCCACGCTCGCCGGCCTCCTCGCGGCGGGAGCGACGACGTGACCGACTGGACGACCTTGGCGGCCGGACTCGCCGACGAACTCGTCCGGTTGGGCAAGGTGCGGTCGCCGGAGTGGCAGGCCGCGGTGCGCGCCGTGCCGCGTCACGAACTGGTCCCCGTCCAGCACCTCTACGACCCGTCCACCGGAACGTGGACCCCGCGCTCGACCGCTGACGACCTGGCCCTCGTCTACTCGAACACCGCGCTGTTCGTGCTGCCCGGCGGCCGATCGTCGACCAGCATGCCCGGCCTGATGACTCGGATGCTCGAGACCCTCGACGTGCGAGACGGCCATGACGTGCTCGAGATCGGTACCGGCACCGGGTACAACGCGGCGCTGCTCTCCCACCGCATCGGTGACCAGCACGTCTTCAGCGTCGACATCGAGCCCGACCTGGTCCAGCTGGCCCGGGAGCGCCTGGCCCGGATCGGATACCGCCCACCCTGGTCACCGCTGATGGTGTGGACGGCTTGCCCGAGCACGCGCCCTACGACCGGATCGTCGGCACCTGTTCGGTTCCGTCCGTGCCGTGGGCGTGGGTCGAGCAGGTCCGCGAGGGCGGCCTGATCCTCGTCGACCTCAAAGTCGCGCCGCTGGCCGGCAACCTGGTCCTGCTGCGCCGCGACGGCCAGCGGGTCGACGGCAGGTTCGACTCCACCTACGCCAGCTTCATGGCGATGCGCCACGTCCGCGACGAGCCGCGTACCCGACGCCCGCCACGTGACCACGGGATGGCGAACGAACGCACCACCACCCTGGACCTGCCTCGGCCGTGGGAGCACGGCGTGGTCTGGTTCCTCGCCCACCACGCACTGCCCCCCGGCACCGAGTTCAGCCTCAGCGGTGACGGCCCCGGTGAGCCGCCCCGCCACACCGTGCTGACCAGTCCGGACGGTTCCTGGTGTGAGGTGCACGCCGAGGCCGAGGACGGCAGACGACGCGTCCACGAAACCGGCGCCCACCGGCTGTGGGGAGTCATCGAGGAGGCCCACCGCCAGTGGCTCGCACTCGGGCAACCCGGCTGGGACCGCTTCGGACTGAGCGTGACCCGCGAGCACCCATGGACCTGGCTCGACGAGCCGGGCCGCCCGCTCCAAGCTCGAACGTGACACCGTCAGGCGACTGCTGCATTTCTCGGGTTACCGGGCCGGTGGCCAGATGTCCACGAAGCCCAGGGCGACTGCTGCGCTCCGCTGCGCCTCGTCCCGGCTGGCGAATCCGAGCTGCTCACCGGGCTCCAGAAGCGGGACCGCGGCGATCTCCGCAACAGCGAGGTGCAGCGCGTCCAGGGACCGCAACGGATGCTCCCGCACGAGCCGGGTGCTTCGGTGCTCCACCTGCTCGGGGGCAGCTCGAAGCACGGTGACCGGCCCGTCCTCCCCCAGGTCCGCAGCGAGCACCGCTAGCAGCTCGTCCGGATTCGCGATCCGGTGGCCACGGGCTGCGCGGCACAGCGCTGAGGTCACCTCCACAGCTGTCCAGGTCGAGGTGACCAGCAGGTGCTCGAAACCGGTGAGCAACCCGTCGGCAAGCTCGTGGCCGTCCTCGTCGGGAAGGTAGGCACGGCCGAGCACCGACGAATCGAGATAGACGAGCACCTCTACCGACCCTCGGCGAGGATGCGGTCGAGCACCGGACCGGCCCCGCGCATCGAATCCAGCCCCGCTCGGCGTGCGGCAGGACCGACGGGAGAGGCCGGGGCGGTGGCGAGCACCCCCAGCCGACGTGCCTTCGCCCGCAGCAGAGCTCGGGAATCCCCCGACTCATCGGCAACGCCGTTCTCCAGCATCTCACTGACGATGGCATTGGCAGAACGTCCGGAGCGCCGCGCCCGTTCGCTGATACGGGCATGCAGGTCGTCGGGAATCCGGAGCAGGAGCTGTCTCACCCTGGCATGCTATCACAACTCCCCACTCATCTGATAGCAGAGCGCCTCCGAGTCAGGCGAGCACAGCCTTGACGCGGCGGTTGACGGTCAGCACGTCGCGCGGGTCAGCCGCGGCTCACCGTCAACCGGTCGGCCGCGGCGTCGAGGTCCACCCGCACGGTGTCGCCGTCGCGGATCTCACCCGCGAGCAGCTGGCGGGCAAGCTGGTCGCCGATCGCGGACTGCACCAGCCGGCGCAGCGGCCGTGCACCGTAGAGCGGGTCGAACCCGGAGACCGCGAGCCACTCCCGCGCAGCGTCGGTGACGTCCAGTTCGAGCCGCCGCGCGGCGAGCCGCCTGCCGAGGTGCCTGATCTGGATGTCCACGATCGACGTGAGCTCCTCGCTGGACAGTGCACGGAACACCACCAAGTCGTCGAGCCGGTTGAGGAACTCCGGCTTGAAGTGGCCGCGCACCACCGACAGCACGGCGTCCCGGCGCGCCCGCTCGTCCAGTGTGGGATCGGCCAGCGCGGCCGACCCCAGGTTCGAGGTGAGCACCAGGATGGTGTTGCGGAAGTCGACCGTGCGGCCCTGCCCATCGGTCAGCCGCCCGTCGTCGAGCACGGCCAGCAGGACGTCGAAGACGTCCGGGTGAGCCTTCTCCACCTCGTCGAGCAGCACCACGGTGTACGGGCGGCGACGCACCGCTTCGGTCAGTTGCCCGCCCTGGTCGTAGCCGACGTACCCGGGCGGCGCACCAACGAGCCGCGCCACGCTGTGCTTCTCCGAGTACTCGCTCATGTCGATGCGGACCATCGCGCGCTCGTCGTCGAACAGGAACTCCGCGAGCGCCTTGGCCAGCTCGGTCTTGCCGACGCCGGTGGGGCCGAGGAAGAGGAACGAACCGGTGGGCCGGTCCGGGTCGGCGACACCGGCGCGCGCGCGGCGGACCGCGTCGGAGACGGCGCGCACCGCCTCGGTCTGCCCGACGACGCGGGCGCCGAGCGCCTCCTCCATCCGCAGCAGCTTCGCGGTCTCGCCCTCCAGCAGCCGCCCGGCGGGGATGCCGGTCCACGCGGACACGACATCGGCGACGTCGTCGGGGCCGACCTCCTCCTTGAGCATCACCTCGCCCTGTTCGGAGGTGCTCGCAGTGACTTCCTCGAGCTGGCGCTCCAGCGCCGGGATCTTCCCGTAGCGCAGCTCCGCGGCCCGGCCGAGGTCGCCGTCGCGCTCGGCACGCTCGCTCTCGCCGCGCAGCTGCTCCAGCTGCTCCTTGAGCTCGCGGACGGCCTCGATGGACCCCCGCTCGTTCTGCCACCGCGCGGTCAGCGCGGAGAGCTGCTCGCGGCGCTCGGCGAGCTCGGCGCGCAGCGCGGCGAGCCGGTCGATCGAAGCGGCGTCGGACTCCTTGCCCAGCGCCATCTCCTCGATCTCGAGCCGGCGCACCGCGCGCTCCACCTCGTCGATCTCGACGGGCCGCGAGTCGATCTCCATCCGGAGCCGCGACGCCGCCTCGTCGACGAGGTCGATCGCCTTGTCCGGCAGGAACCGCGCGGTGATGTATCGGTCGGACAGCGTCGCCGCGGCGACGAGCGCGGCGTCGGTGATCCGCACGCCGTGATGCACCTCGTAGCGCTCCTTGAGGCCGCGCAGGATGCCGATGGTGTCCTCGGCCGACGGCTCCCCGACCAGCACCTGCTGGAAGCGACGCTCCAGCGCCGCGTCCTTCTCGATGTGCTGGCGGTACTCGTCGAGCGTGGTCGCGCCGACCATCCGCAGCTCGCCGCGGGCCAGCATCGGCTTGATCATGTTGCCGGCGTCCATCGAGCCGTCCCCGGTGGCCCCGGCGCCGACGATCGTGTGCAGCTCGTCGATGAACGTGACGATCTGGCCCGCCGAGTCGGTGATCTCCTTGAGCACAGCCTTGAGCCGCTCCTCGAACTCGCCGCGGTACTTGGCGCCCGCGACCATCGAGCTGAGGTCGAGGGAGACCACCCGCTTGCCGCGCAGCGACTCGGGGACGTCCCCGGCGACGACACGCTGCGCGAGCCCCTCCACGATGGCGGTCTTGCCGACCCCGGGCTCGCCGATGAGGACCGGGTTGTTCTTGGTGCGCCGGGAGAGCACCTGGACCACGCGGCGGATCTCCGCGTCGCGCCCGATCACCGGGTCGAGCTCGCCGGAGCGGGCTCGCTCGGTGAGGTCGACCCCGTACTTCTCCAGGGCCTGGTAGGTGCCCTCCGGGTCGGGGCTGGACACCCGGGCGGAGCCGCGGACGGACGCGAACGCCTCGCGCAGCGCATCGGGGGTGGCGCCGTAGCGGCGCAGCAGGTCGGCGACAGCGGCACCGTCGCCCGCAAGCCCCACGAGCACGTGCTCGGTCGAGACGTACGAGTCGCCCATCTCGGTGGCGAGGCGCTGGGCGTGGGTGAGCACGCGCAGGGCGTCGCGGTCGAGCTGGGGCGCGGCGACCGTGCTGCCGGTGGCGGCGGGCAGCCGGCGTGACAGCCCGTCCAGCTCGGCGCGCACCGCGGCGGCATCCGCCCCGACGGCCGCGAGCAGTGGCGCCGCGATCCCGTCGGCCTGCGCGAGCAGCGCCCCGAGCAGGTGCACCGGCGTGACGTCCGGGTTGCCAGCGGCGGTCGCCGCCTGCGCGGCGGCGGAGAGGACCGCCTGCGTCTTGGTGGTCGGGGTGAAGGCGTCCATCCAGTTCCCTCCGCGGTGGCTCCGGCGAGCCCCATAATGCCCGCCTACACCCCTCAACGCGAGGAAAGTTGAGCCTGTTCCGCTCAAGCGGTTCCGGTCCCGCAGGTCGACGGGGCCGGCAGGCCCGCGAACCGGTCGGCGATCCAGCGCAGGGTGTCCGTCGCCGCCGCCGGCAAGGCCGGATGACCCGCACCGGGGTAGCGGCGGTACTCGACGGCACCGCCGAACGCGCACGCCTGCTCGACTGCGACGTCGACCGTGTCCACCGGCACCAGGGCGTCGACGGTGCCCGCGGCGACGAACAGCGGGCCGGCGGCCGGCCGCGACGGCAGTGCGAGCTCGTCAAGCCACGCCCGCGCCTGCTCGAGCACCTCGGGCGAGCGTGGCGTGAGATCGGCCGCGGGGAAGCTGGCGAAGTCCAGGCTGTCGCAGCTGTCCAGCACGGCGGGCAGGGCGGCGAGCGCGCCGCCGGAGAGGTAGTCGGCGAAGTCCAGTTCGGGGTGGCGCAGCTTCAGCGACGCCAGCACCCCCGGGTAGAACGCCTGCTGCAGCGTGCTCAGGTCGTCGGGCACGTCGTCGGCCAGCGAGCCGATGTCGGTGGGCGGAGCCAACGCGGCCGCTCCGAGGTGGTCGAGCCCGCGGCCCCACTCCCCGGCGAGCTCACCCGCCGCCCAGGCACCCTGCCCACCCTGCGAGATCCCGAGCGCCACCCACCGCTGCGAGGCGGCCGGCACCAGCATCCGCGCCGCGCGCACGACGTCGATCACTCCGCGCCCCTCGCTGACCGGCTGCAGGTAGGGATGCGGGCCCGGGGTACCGAGCCCCTCGTAGTCGCTGGCCGTGACGAGGTAACCGCGCGCGACCAGCGGCAGCACCACCGTGAGCTGCCCGAGCAGGTTCGACGAGCGCGACGGTGCGCACGCGTCGGCGAGCCCGGTGGTGGCGTGCGCGTAGGACACGACCGGCCAACCACCGGCCGGTGGGCTGCCGGCCGGCTCGATCACCACCCCGGTGACCTCGACGGGAGCGTCGTCCAGCCCGGAGCGCGACGCGTAGCGCATCTGCCACATCCGGGCCCCGATCCGGGCCAGCGACGGGTGCGGGTCGGCGACGGCACGCGCGTCCAGCAGTGTCCCGGGCGGGGATTCGGGTCCGGTCCGCTGCGGCCCGGCCGCCGTATCCGGCGGTTCCTGCGGTGCAACCACCGGTGGCATCGCCTCCCGCGACGCGCCGCATGCCATCAAGGCGAGGAGCGCCAGCACCGCGGTGCAGGCCGCGACGGTTGCCCGCTGCCACCCGATACCCATCCGACCTCCTTGCCCCTGCTGTCCCAGCCACCGTGCTCCGGCTACCACGCTAGCGATCGATCGTGCGGACCCGGGCTCCGCTCACGGGCGACCGCCCGGCCATGGCGGTTGAGGACTAGGCTTGCGGTTCGTCGGGGAACTGAGCACCCTCGCCGGCGGTCACCGTGGAGGCGACCGCCGCCAACCTGGAGAAGACGCGCCCGGAACATGACTTTCAACACCCTGTTGACATCCGTCCCGCGCCCTGAGCCCTCCGGGAGTGATGCCGCGTCCGTCCGGGTGCGATTGATCCGCGAGAGTTTCGCCGTCGTCGAGCCGCGCATCGAGGAGGTTGCCAAGTTCTTCTACGGGATGCTCTTCAGCATCGCGCCCGCCACCCGCAAGCTCTTCCCGGTGAACATGGAGGTGCAGCACAGCCGTCTCCTGCGCGCCCTCGTGTACGTGGTGCAGATGGTCGACCGTCCCGACGACCTCGTCCCCTTCCTGCGCCAGCTCGGCCGCGACCACCGCAAGTTCGGCGTGCTCGCCACGCACTACGACGCTTTCGGTTCCGCTTTGATCGGTACCATGAAGCACTTCACGGGCATCGTCTGGACCCCCTCGGTCGAGAAGGCCTGGACCGACGCCTTCGACCTCATCTCCAAGACCATGCAGGAGGCTGCGGAGACTGACCGGAGCCCCACGTCGTGGTCCGGGCGGGTCATCGAGCACCAGCGACTGACCTGGGACCTCGCGGTCGTGCGGGTCAAGCCGGACAAGCTGGTGCCTTACCGGGCGGGGCAGTACGTCAGCATCGAGATCCCGCAGCGGCCGCGGATGTGGCGTTACCTGTCCCCGGCCACCGCGCCCCGCTCGGACGGCCTCCTGGAGTTCCACGTCCGGGCCGTTCGAGGTGGCTGGGTCAGCCGTTCCATCGTGGGGCACTCGCAAGTAGGTGACAGCTGGCGGATCGGGTCCCCGATGGGCCGGATGTCGGTCGATCGGAATGCCGACCGGAACGTGGTGATGATCGCCGGTGGCACTGGCGTGGCCCCGATGCGGGCGGTGCTCGAGGAGCTCACCCGCTGGGGCGAGAATCCGGACGTCCGGCTCTTCGTGGGCGGGCGCACCCGGGGTGACCTTTACGACCTTGACACGCTCAACGCCATGGCGGCCAGCAACCCCTGGCTGTCGGTCGTGCCGGTGCTCGAGGATCCCACCGTCGGTGGAGCCGAGCACGGCACGCTGGCCGACGTGGTGGCCCGCTCCGGCGACTGGTCCGCGCACGAGGTGCTGGTGTGCGGGTCACCGGCGATGATCCGCACAACGGTGTCGAGGTTGCTGGTGGCCGGCACTCCTCTGGAGCGCATCAAGTACGACCCGTTCACCGTGGACTGAAGCGGCCCCCGCCCGTCTCAGCGCCTGCGGCGCGGCGGGCGCCAGACCACCAGCGAGCTTTCCTCGGGCCGGCGGACCGGCACCAGGTCACGCCGGTAGCTGGCGTGCACGGCAGCAGCGGCCTGCTCGGCGGCGGCATGGGCCGCCGCGAGGTCGGCGTGTGCCTCGGCGAGCTCGTCGGACAGCTCCACCAGGCGGGCGCGCAGCGCGTCGACCTGGTTCTCCAGGTCGATGATCCGCTTGATGCCCGCGAGGTTGACCCCGTGATCCTGCGAGAGCCGCTGCACCTCCTGCAGCAGCGCGATGTCGCGTGCGGAGTAGCGGCGCCCGCCACCCGCGCTACGGCCGGGGCGCACCAGTCCCAACCGGTCGTAGCTGCGCAACGTCTGGGCATGTAGGCCGGCCAGCTGGGCGGCCACCGAGATCACGAACACCGGGCTGTCGTCGCCGACTCCGGGCGGTTGCGGGACTGTCATCATGCCGCCTCCGCTGGACGAAGTACGTCGGCGGTCCATAATGCCGCCTCGGCGGGACGCAGTACGTCGGCGGTCACGACGCCGCCTCCGACCGCTGCTGCGTGTGTCGGCGCAGCTCGGCTCGCAGGTCGTGGTCGGCGGTGGCCCGCGCGTACGCCTCCAGCGCCTCGCGGGCGGCCGCGTCCAACCGCGGCGGGACGACCACCTGCAGCGTGACCAGCAGGTTGCCGGCCTGCCCGTTGCGCCCGGCGATGCCCTTGCCACGGACCCGCAGCGTGCTGCCGCTGGCCGTGCCGGCCGGCACCTTCAGCGACACGGAGCCCTCCAGCGTGGGCACGGTGAGCGTCGTGCCCAACGCCAGCTCGGGGAACGAGACGGGCACCGTCAGGACGATGTCGGACCCATTCTTGTCGGACCGGCCGAACACCGGGTGCGGGGCGACGTGCACCAGCACGTAGAGGTCCCCGGCGGGAGCGCCGTGGCGCCCCGGCTCGCCCTGCCCGCTGAGCCGGATCCGCTGCCCGTCGGCGACTCCGGCCGGAATGCGCATGGTCAACGTCCGGGTGCGGGCGGACACCCCGTTGCCTCCGCATTCGGGGCACGGGTCGTCCACCAGCCGGCCGGCACCGCGGCAGTCCCGGCACGGCTCGGAGAACGCGAAGGAGCCCTGGCTGCGGGTCACCAGGCCGGACCCCCCACAGGTCGGGCAGGTCCGCGGGGAGGTGCCGGGCCGGGCACCCGAGCCCGCGCAGCTCCCGCACGTCGCCGGGCTGGACAGGCGCAGTGGCACGGTGGCGCCGCTTACCGCCTCGGCGAAGTCGATCCGGACCTCGGTCTCGACGTCCGCGCCCCGCCGCGGTCGGGTCGAGTTCGCCCGCGGCGCACCCGGCCGGCCGCCGCCGAACAGGCCACCGAGCAGGTCGCCGAGGCCCGCGCCACTGTTTCCGGCCGGACCACCCGCGCCGGCGAAGAGATCGCCGAAATCGAAGGAACCCGGTGCCCCGGGCCCTCCGAACCCCCCGCCACCGGGGCGGAAGCCCCCGCCACCGAAGAGCCGGCGCGCCTCGTCGTACTGCGCACGCTTGTCGGGGTCGGACAGTACCCCGTATGCCTCCGACACCGCCTTGAACCGCGCCTCGGCCTTGGTGTCGCCGGGGTTGGCGTCGGGGTGCAGTTCCCGCGCCAGTTTCCGGTAGGCCCGCTTGACGTCCTCCGCCGAGGCGGAGGAGGAGACACCCAGCTCGGCGTAGAAGTCCTTGTCGATCCAGTCTCGCGCACTCACTGGACGTCTCCCCTCCCCTCAGCCTGCGTCCACCGGTGCCTCGGCGCCGGTCTCGACATCGGTCACCGCGACCATCGCCGGCCGCAGCACGCGCTCGCCCAGCCGATAGCCGCGACGCAGCACGAGGGTCACGGTCGGCCCGGCCACCTCGGGCGAGGTGTCATGCTGCACCGCCTCGTGCACGCCGGGGTCGAACGCGTCGCCCGGCGCGCCGAACGGCTCCAGCCCCTGCGCGGACAGGGCGGTGACCAGCTTGTCCGCCACGGCCTTGAACGCGCCCGACAGGTCGCCGTGCTCCGCAGCGCGGTCGACGTCGTCGAGGACCGTGAGCAGCTCACCGACCACCTGCGCCTTCGCCAACGTGAGGACGGCCTGACGGTCGCGGTCGACGCGGCGCCGGTAGTTGGCGTACTCCGCCGACACCCGCTGCAGGTCCCCGGTTCGCTCCGCCAGCTCGGTCCGGAGCAGTTCCAGCTCGTCGGCGCCGGTCTGCACGTCGCCGCCGGGGACACCACCGATGGCGCCCTCGCCGACCTCGACGTCCACGGCGGTGCCACCGGGTCCATCCGAACTGGGTCCATCCGGACTGCCCGCATCTGGCACCGGGCCCGACGCGGGCACCCGCACCTCACCGGTCACGGGATCAATCCTCCGCTTGTCTCGTACGACCACCCTGGGATGGCCGTCCTCGGGGTCGGTCTGGCTCACTTCTTGTCGCTCCCGGACTCAGCGGCGTCCTCCACGATCTCGGCGTCGACCACGTCGTCACCGGCGGCCGCGGAACCGCTGGCCTGACCGTCGGTGGCGGCACCATCCGTGGCACCGGCCCCGCCGGTGGCCGACTGGTCGGCGTAGAGCGCCTGGCCCAGCGCCTGCGACTCCGTCGCCAGCTTCTCCATCGCGGAGCGGATCGCCTCGGTGTCGGTGCCCTTGAGCGCCTCCTGGGCGTCCCCGAGCGCCGCGTTCACCTTGTCCTTGACGTCGGCGGGAAGCTTCTCGTCGTTGTCCTTGACGAACTTCTCCGTCTGGTAGACCAGCGACTCGGCCTGGTTGCGGACCTCGGCCTCCTCACGACGCTTGCGGTCCTCCTCGGCGTGCTCCTCGGCATCGCGCATCATCCGGTCGATGTCTTCCTTGGGCAGCGCGGACCCACCGGTGATCGTCATGGCCTGGGTCTTGCCGGTGCCCATGTCCTTCGCGGAGACGTTGACGATGCCGTTCGCGTCGATGTCGAAGGTGACCTCGATCTGCGGCATCCCGCGCGGCGCGGGCGGCAGCCCGGTCAGCTCGAACATGCCGAGCTTCTTGTTGTAGGCCGCGATCTCCCGCTCGCCCTGGAACACCTGGATCTGCACCGACGGCTGGTTGTCGTCGGCGGTGGTGAAGATCTCCGAACGCTTGGTGGGGATGGTCGTATTGCGCTCGATGAGCCTGGTCATCACGCCGCCCTTGGTCTCGATGCCGAGGCTCAGCGGGGTGACGTCGAGCAGCAGGACGTCCTTGACCTCGCCCCTGAGCACCCCGGCCTGCAGCGCGGCGCCGACCGCCACGACCTCGTCTGGGTTCACGCCCTTGTTCGGCTCCTTGCCGCCGGTCAGCTCCTTGACCAGGTCGGCCACCGCGGGCATCCGGGTCGAGCCACCCACCAGCACGACGTGGTCGATCGCGCCCACCGAGATGCCGACGTCCTTGATCACTGACTGGAACGGCTTGCGGCACCGGTCCAGCAGGTCGGTGGTGATCCGCTGGAACTCCGCGCGGGACAGCGTCTCGTCCAGGAACAGCGGGTTCTTCTCGGAGTCCACCGTGATGTAGGGCAGGTTGATCGTCGCCGTGGACTGGCTGGACAGCTCGATCTTCGCCTTCTCCGCGGCCTCCCGGAGCCGCTGCAGGGCCATCTTGTCCTTGGTCAGGTCGATGCCCTGGGAGCTCTTGAACTTGTCTACCAGCCAGTTCATGATCCGCTCGTCCCAGTCGTCACCACCGAGGTGGTTGTCCCCGGACGTGGCGCGGACCTCGACCACACCCTCCCCGATCTCCAGCAGCGACACGTCGAAGGTGCCGCCCCCGAGGTCGAAGACCAGGATGGTCTGCTCCTTCTCGCCCTTGTCCAATCCGTAGGCCAGCGCCGCCGCGGTGGGCTCGTTCACGATCCGCAGCACGTTCAGCCCCGCGATCTGCCCGGCCTCCTTGGTGGCCTGGCGCTGGGCGTCCTCGAAGTACGCCGGCACGGTGATCACCGCGTCGGTGATGTCCTCACCGAGGTAGGACTCCGCGTCGCGCTTGAGCTTCTGCAACACCCGCGCGCTGATCTCCTGCGCGCTGTAGGTCTTGTTGTCGATCTTCGTCGACCAGTCCGAGCCGATGTGCCGCTTGACCGAGCGAATCGTCCGGTCGACGTTGGTCACGGCCTGGTTCTTCACCGACCAGTCCGAGCCAATGTGCCGCTTGACCGAACGGACCGTCCGGTCGACATTGGTCACGGCCTGATTCTTCGCCGACTGCCCAACCAGCACCTCGCCGTTGCGCGCGAAGGCCACCACCGACGGTGTGGTACGGGATCCCTCCGAGTTCGCGATCACCGTGGGCTCCCCACCCTCCAGCACCGACACGACGGAGTTGGTGGTCCCAAGGTCGATACCGACCGCACGAGCCATGTGAGTTTCCTTCCGAGCTTCAGCAGTTGATCCTGTCAGAGCTGACGCCAGCCATGTTCGACGCCAGTTGAGTTGACGCTTGGCAGCTCAAGTCTGCTGGCGCGGCTACCCTGCCGTCAAACCCAGACTAGAGCAACGTTCGCTCAACTCTCGACCGGATCAACGGGCGTGGTGCCCGCGATGTTCCCGGCCCGCTCCGTCAACGTCCCCGGCAGCTCCGTCAGCGCGTGCGGACCGCGATGTCGCCGCTCGAGGTGTCGAGCTCGAGCGCGTAGCGCGCATCCGGATCGTCGACCACCTCGACGTCGGGCCCCTCGTCGCCGTCCCGCCCGTCGTCACCAGTGTTCACCCGGTAGCGGCCGGCAGGCACCGTGAGATCGACGTCGCCGCTGGACGTGCTCGCGTGGACCTGCTGGGCTCGGGTCAGTTCGAGCGTGACGTCACCCGAGCTCGTGTCGGCGAGCACCGGCCCGGCCAGACTGCTGCCACTGATCGAGCCGGACGAGCTCTCGACGTCCACCGGGCCGGCCACCCGGGCGAGTGTCACCTCGCCGGAACCGGTGCGTGCGTCTACGGGGCCGGAGACGTCGCGGACGCGGACATCACCGGAGCCCAGCTCGACGTCGACCTCATCCACCCCCTGCACGACCACGTCACCTGACCCGCTGTTTCCCGAGACGGTGGTGCCGCGCGGCACCACGAGGTCGTAGTCCACCGAGCAGCCTCGGCATCCGGTGAGCAGGAGGGTGTCGCCGTCCCGCCGGTAGGCGGGGCCCTCATCCCGCCACCACGAGGTACGCACGTGCGCGGTGAGGCTGGTCCGCGCCCGGTCACCGGTCCGGATCATGACATTGCCGGAGCCGACGTCCATCCGAACCGCGGTGATCCCAGCGGCCAGCTCCTCCCGCTGCTCCATGGTGGACCATGGGGCCGACCAGGGGGACGCCCACGACCATGGCGACCAACCTGTGAAGATCACCACTGCCAGGCCGATCATCGCCAGCCCCGCGACCACCCGTCCTCGCCGCATCGCCCGGCACTCCTCCCACTCGTGGCTCCCGGTACGTGGCTCCGCGCTCCGATGCTAGGCAGCGGCATGCTCCCGGAATCCGGTCCAGCCCCGACCCCGAGAACGTGGCACGTCAGTCGCCGGTGGTGGCCGTCTCGGCTGCGTGCTTGAGCACGTTGAGCCTGCGGCCCCACGCGGCGGACAGGTCGGCGAGCCATCGGGCGGAGGCGTCCAGGGGGTCCGGGTGGGCCGCGTACAGCACCTCCCGGCCCACCCGGACCCGTTCGACGAGGCCCGCGGTCTCAAGCACCTGCAGGTGCTTGACCACCGCCTGCCGCGACACCGGCAGGTGACCGGCGAGCCTCGTCGCGCTGGCCTGGCCGGCATCGACGAGAGCGTCCAGGAGCTGGCGCCGCGTCGGGTCGGCTAACGCGGCCAGGACGACCCCGACCTCCTCGGCCACCCCGCCGCCCGCCCGCGGCCCGCCGCTCGGGGGGTGCTCCGCGCGGGCATGGTCGGCGGTCACACCGAGGCGGGCTCGGTGTCCCGCTTGGCGAAGCCGAGCTGCATCTCCCAGCCCTCGACATTGTCCTCAATGGCCGCGGTGCGGCGCTCGGACGACGGGTACAGGGAGGCGAAGCCGCTCTCGACCACCCGCAGCAGCGTGCCGCCGCCCTGCGCGGTGAGGAAGAACTCCACGAGTGTGGAGGTGCCCTGCGCCGGGGTCTGGGTGGGGTCCTCACTTCCTCGGTAGGAGGCGTAGTGCGGGGGATGAGCCGAGATCGGCAGCACCGGGAAACGTCCATGGGGTGAGTAGTCCACGACGACGAGGTCGCCCTCCCTGGTGAGCACCCGGTGGGAGGGATCGCCGTCCCCGATCCACCAGCCTGGCTCGCTCACCAGGCGCCACACCCGCTCGATGGGTGCGTCGATCAGGATCTCGCGCTCGATCCGGTCCCCGCTCTCGCCTGCACTGCTCATCATGACCATCCTTCCTCGTCTCGACAAAGTGCTACCAGACAGTTGCACATCCTGACACGAGGTGCAACCAGCAGGTAGCGCCTACCCGAATAGGGCGGACTGGACGGGGCGGAAGGGCCTTCCATCGATCGATGAGTTCTCACAGCTACCGGCGTCTACCTGACTGAGCAGAAGACACCGGATGGCGCCGCGGCTGAGCGCCCGGGGCGATCTGGCGCCAGCCCGGGCCGCACTACCAATGACAACCTGGAGGACGCATATGACGACCACGTACGACCTGCTCCGGCGGCAGCACAGCTGACCCGCCTCGCCGACGGGGTGGACGACTAACAGATGAGCGCTGAAACGCCCTGCCAGGACTGTCCGGTCGCCGTCCTGCTGGCGCACCTGCTTGGGCTGACCGCCGCCTTCACCGCAGCGGCCAGCAAGACCCCTTCCCAGCCAACGCCGGCGAGCTCGACGGGAATCTGCCCGCCGGCTGGAAGGCCCAGCTGCACGAGCGCCTCGACGCGCTGGTCGTCGCGTGGCGCGCGCCTGATGCCTGGGAGGGGGAGACCGAGGCCGGTGGGGTCACCATGCCTGCCGAGATCATGGGCGTGGTGGCTCTCGGCGAGCTCGTACTGCACGGCTGGGATCTGGCGAGGGCTACCGGCCAGCCGTTCCATGCCGATCCGGCCAGCGTGCAGGCGTGCCAGGGCTTCGCCACCTCGATGTCCGAGCCCTGCCAGGAGGCCGGCCGCGAGGGACTCTACGGCCCGGTCGTGCCCGTCCCGGACGGCGCTTCCGACCTCGACCGGCTGCTCGGCTTCGCCGGCCGGGACCCACAGTGGGCGCCGGGCCGGACGGGGGTGCAGTCGTGATGGCGAGGGCTACGCCCCCGCTGACTGCTGGGACCGCTCGGGTCACTCCTCGGAGAAGGTGTGGGTGGCGCGGCGGTAGGGCTGGGACAGCGCGGCCAGCCGGTTCGGCGTCCACAGGTCGTCCCGTTCGTTCAGGCTCAGGTCGCCACCGCGGCGCAGCAGCCAGATGTGCTCGTAGTCCAAGTGCAGTACAGCGTCGCCGGGTACCCGGTCGAGCAGCCCGGACACCATGCGGATCATGTCATCTTGTTGGTGGTCAAGTTCGTCCCGCTTGCCGAGGCGGAACGCAATCGACACCGTCGGCGTGAATCCGAGGTCGTTGACCACTGGGTTCCACGGCCGAGGCTTGGCCTCACGAACCCGGATCCAGGTGCCAAGCACGCTCACCGCGCCCTCGTCATCGAGCAGATCATCGACGGTCGTCGCCGCGGCGAGCAGTCCGAGGTTCCTGGCGACCCAGTGCAGCTCGCTCGCGACCTGCGCCACGGGCGAGGGTGTCGCCAGGTTGAGGCTGAAGGAGATGGCCACTGCACTGTCCTCGCTCGGTGGGTCTACGGGTAGAAGTGTTGCACGTTCCCCTGTTTGTCGATCACGATAACCTCCTGGAGGCCCTCGATCGGCCAGTCACGCAGCTGGGCGCGCATCGCGTCCAGGTCGACGGCGCTGTCGGCCAGGTTGAGCACGACCCGATCGGTCTGGCGGTCGTCGATCTTCTCCTCAATTCTGCCGGCAATGTTGCGGGCACTGTCGGTTGTGGGCGCGACGTTGTCGAAGATCTGGCCCTCGATGCGGTAGTCGGGATTCTTGTTACCGGGGACGGTCGGGTTCTGTTCGATGTCGTAGCCCTGCCGCGCCAGCGTCGCGGCCGACTCATTCTCCCGTTGCAGTGACAGCTTGTTCTCGGGGCTTTCGTTGCCCGGGATGCGGGTGGGGCGCCCGCCCGGCTCGGCGTTGGGGTCCGGGTCGCGGGAGGGCTGGGTGTGGTCGCCACCGCCGCCGGTGGGATCCGGGGGCCTGTTCGGGTCGTCTGGGGGTTTGTCGCCGCCCCTGCCCTTGGCGCGCAGGTCGTCCATCTTCTTGCGGATCTGCCCGAGCAGCTCACCGAGGCGGCGCAGCAGCGGCATCAGGTTCTGCAGCGTGCGCACCAGCTGCTTGATGAGCTGGGCGATCCGCGCCGCCCACTTCGCCGCCGCCGCAGCGGCCTGTGCAGCCGCGGCGGGCGCGCCGATGATCGTCAGCGCCTCGGCCGCCCACACCACCAGCCGCCCCACCAGGTCGGCGATCAGGTCGCGCACCGTCTCCCGGACGACACCGACCACCATGCCCGCCATCTCCACCGCGCTGCCCAGACCACCCGCCGCCTGCGCCCCGGCCCCGATCAGCGCCGCGGTGTCGGTGGCCCGCCCGCGGTAGGCGTCGGCCGCCGTGCCCGTCCAACCCGCGGTGTCAGCGCTCACCTCCCGGCCGTAGTCACCCTGCACCTGGCCCAGCGCCGTGGCCACGTTCTTCCACGTCCGCGCCTGCGCAGCCACGGCGTCGGCGTTGCCGGCCAGCTTGTCCAGCGCGTCCTGCAGCGGCTCGACGTGCTCGATGATGAAGGACACGAGGTGGGAGGCGACCGAGCCGATCGGGTCCATCACGATGCTCAGCGCTTCCAGACCCGTGGTGAGCCCGCCGAGCCCGATGTCGACCCAGTCGCCGCTCTGGATGCCCTGGACCAGATCGCGGACCGACTCGGCGATGAAGATGCCGGTGTGCCACTGCGTCGAGTCCTGCTCGGGAGCCACCAGCGGGTTGCCGGTCACCCCATCCCGCCCTCAATACCGCGAAACGTCAAGCCCATGGCCTCGTCCTGGCTCTCGTAGCTCTCTGCCGAGGCACGCAGGTTCTCCGAGACCACCTCCAAAGCGCCCTGGCTCGCCGTCAGCGCCTCGCCCGCCGCCTGCTCCACCTCGTTGAACAGCGGCGGCAGGAACTGGCAGATGACCCCGTACGCGTCGTCAGGCATCGCCTGGTTCGCGGCGTCCACCGCCTGGCCGAGTGCCTGCGCGTGACCGTCGACCTTGCCCGCGTGGACGCGCAAGTCCCCCGCGGTGACCCCGAAACCAGCCATGCCATCACCCCCCACAACTCTCACCAACGCCGGTCGAAGATCGAACGCTCCCCGAAGTCCTCGTCGTCGGCGGGAGCGGCCCGACCGCGGTCAGACGCCGAAGCCTCGGCATCCGGTTCCGCGACACCGGAGAAACGTTGCCCGTAGTACCCGACGATCCGCTCGGTGCTGTCCCGCGCGTCCGGGCCCAGGGTCTCGTCGGCGACCTCGCGGACCTTGCCGACGATCTCCGCCTTGGCCCGGTTGATCGCGCCCAGCAGCTGCCGGCTCAGCTCGTCGGGCGTGGTCTGGTGCATCCGGTCGGAGAACCGCGCGTCGACGAGTGTCCCGTTCGCATCCACAGTGACGGTCACGACCCCGCTGGGGCTCGTCGCGGAGAGCCGCACCTCCTCGACCCGCTGCTG
>DASQWR010000198.1:0-19125 GCA_035640155.1 Pseudonocardiaceae bacterium | reverse complement strand
CGCCGCCGTCTCGGAGCGGGCCTCGGCGCGGGCGGCGCGGCGCTGCGCGGGGTGCCCGGGGCGCATCTCGGCGGGCGGGGTGGCCTTCCTGCCCTGCAGGCCCTTGGACTTCTGCCCGCCGGAGCCGGTGACCGCGCCCTTCTTGGTACCGGGTTTGCGCATCGCGCCCCGGCGCTGGGAGTTACCAGCCATCAGAGTTACCAGCCATCAGGAGTCCGCCACCGTCCACAGGGGGCCGTCGGGGGTGTCCTCGACGGTGATGCCCGCGCCCTTCAACCGATCGCGGACGGCGTCCGCGGCGGCGAAGTCACGGCGCGAGCGCGCCTCGGCGCGCTCCTCGAGCAGCCCCTCGACCAGGGACCCGAGCGCGCGGGACACCCCGTCCGACGAGGACGTCGAGCGCCACCGCTCGGCGAGCGGGTCCAGCCCCAGCACGTCGGCCATCGCCCGCACCGACCCGGCCGCGCCGACGGCTGCGGTGTGATCGCCCGAGTCGAGTGCGACGTTGCCCTCGCGCACCATCCCGTGCACTGCAGCCAGCGCGGCGGGAGTGCCCAGGTCGTCGTCCAGGGCGGCCACGAAGTCCGCGCACCACACCCCGGCCGCCGGCTCGCCGCAGCGCTCCCGCACCCGGTGCACGAACGACTCGATGCGCCGGTACGCCGCCACGGCCTCGTGCAGCGCGCCGTCGGAGTACTCCAGCGCGGATCGGTAGTGCGCCGCGACGAGGTAGTAGCGCAGCTCCACCGCCCGCACCCGCCGCAGGGTGGCCGGGACGGACAGCGTGTTGCCCAGCGACTTGGACATCTTCTCCCCCGCCAGCGTCACCCAGCCGTTGTGCAGCCAGTAGCGGGCGAAGCCGTCGCCCGCGGCGTGGGACTGCGCCCGCTCGTTCTCGTGGTGCGGGAACACCAGGTCCAAGCCGCCACCGTGGATGTCGAACTCACGGCCCAGGTACGCGGTCGCCATCGCCGAGCACTCCAGGTGCCACCCCGGCCGGCCGCGGCCCCACGGCGTCGGCCAGGACGGCTCGCCGGGCTTGGCCGCCTTCCACAGGGTGAAGTCCCGTGGGTCCCGCTTACCGGTCGCGGCCGGCTCCCCCTGGATCGACTGCCCCTGATTCGACTCCCCCTGGACGAGATCGTCCAGCCGCTGGCCGGAGAGCGCCCCGTAGTCCGGGAACGATCGCACGTCGAAGTAGACGTCGCCGCCCGCGGCGTAGGCGTGTCCGGCGCCGATCAGGCGCTCCATCAGCTCGACCATCTGCGGCACGTGGCCGGTGGCGCGGGGCAGCGCCGAGGGCGGCAGGCAACCGAGCCGCTCGTAGGCATCCTCGAAGGCCCGCTCGTGGACAGCAGCCCACTCCCACCACGGGCGCCCGGCGTCAGCCGCCTTGGTGAGGATCTTGTCGTCGATGTCGGTGACGTTGCGGACCAGCAGCACGTCGTGCCCGGTGGCGGCCAGCCAGCGGCGCAGCACGTCGTAGTCCACCACCGAGCGCACGTGCCCGATGTGCGGCACGCCCTGCACGGTCGCACCGCAGACGTAGATCGACGCCGCCGCGGGCCGCAACGGCACGAACTCCCGCAGGCTTCGGGTCACGGTGTCGAACAGACGCATACCTGCATGGTCTCAGACCCGGCCGTGCTTTCGGATACCGCGGCATCCAGGCCGCCGCTGCGCTCGCTCACCGAAGCGCATCCGTCCGGTCGAACAGCGTCCGTCCACGGTGGACGGTGCGCAGGCAGTTGCCCTCGCCGTCCCACACGGCGTAGCTGGCAGGTGCGCCGGGGACGAGGGTGCCCGCGACCGGATCGGTGACACCCGCCGCGCGATGGCCGCCGCGGGTGTGTGCCGCGAAGGCCACATCCTCGCCGAGCCTGGCCCCCGGTGTCCGGTGTGAGACGGCGGCGCGCACCGCGGCCCAGGGGTCCACCGGGGTGACCGGGGCATCGGATCCGAAGGCGAGCGTGACACCGGCGCCGACGAGCGCCGCGTACGGGTTCATCGCGGCCGCCCGCTCTGCACCGAGCCGCAGCGCGTACATGCCGTCCGGCCCGCCCCACGCGGCGTCGAACGCGGGCTGCACGCTGGCCACCACGCCCCAGCGGGCGAGCTGTGCCGCCTGCTCCGCCGACACCATCTCCAGGTGCTCCAGCCGATGCGCGGACGCCCTCAGAGCTGCGGCGCCGAGCTGTGCCTCCGCGGCGGCGAAGCCCGCGACCACGGCGTCCGTGGCCGCGTCCCCGATGACGTGGAACCCGGCCTGGGTGCGGGCGCGGGTGCAGGCCACGACGTGTGTGGCGATCGCCTCCGCGTCCTGATACGCGGCGCCGCAGGTGCCGGGCGCGTCGGCGTACGGCTCGTACAGTGCCGCGGTCCGGGATCCGAGCGCGCCGTCACAGAACAGGTCCCCCGCGAGGCCGCAGGCCCCGGTGGCGGCGAGCAGTTCGGCGGCCTGCGCGGCCGTGGTCACCGCCTGTCCCCAGTACGGAACCACCTCGACACCGGTGTCGAGCGCGAGGAGCCCGGCGAGGTCGTCGATGCCCGAGATGTCCGGCCCGGCGCACTCGTGCACCACGGCCACGCCCTGCGCCGCAGCATGCGCGAGGAACGCCAGCTGCGCGCCGGCTCGCTGCCCGGGGCCGATCGACTCCCGAGCGGCGCGGCGGGCGCTGTGGTGTGCCTCCCGGGACAGGTGGCCGTCCCCCGCCCAGCCGTCGGCGCCGATCGCCTCCGGCGTCCGCTCCAGCAGCGCCGAGGACACCGCCGCGGAGTGCACGTCGATCCGGGATAGGTAGACGGCCGCGCCGCGGGCCGCGCGGTCGAGCTCGCCACGCGACGGTGGCCGACGCTCGGGCCAGGTGGTCTCTTCCCAGCCGTGGCCCCACAGCACCGCGCCGGGGTGCGCGGCGGCGTGGCCGGCCACGGTGTCGAGGCAGTCGGCGAGCGAGGCACAGCCAGTGAGGTCGAGCCCGCCGGCGAGTAGCCCGGTGCTGGTGGCGTGCACATGCGCGTCGACGAAAGCGGGGGCGACCAGCGCACCGCGGCACTCGAACACCTCGTCGGCGCCATCGAACCGGGTGCGCGCCTCCCCCTCGTCGCCGCCGACCCAAACCACGACGCCGTCCTGCACGACCATCGCGGTGGCGCTCGACGCCCGGATCCGCCCGCCGACCAGCAATGTGGTGCTCATGGGCGCAGTGTGCGCTACGAGCGTCGGCGATCAGTCAACCAGGTGCGGCGTGCAGCAACAGGGCGGTCGCGACAGCGGCAATGCCCTCGCCACGGCCGGTGAGGCCGAGGCCGTCGGTGGTGGTGCCGGAGACGGTGACCGGGCCCCCGAGGGCGTCGGAGAGCACCCGTTGCGCCTCGTCGCGCCGGACACCGATCCGGGGAGCGTTGCCGATCACCTGCACTGCGGCGTTGCCGAGGACCCAACCGGCCGATGAGAGCCGGCACCGCACCTCGGCGAGCAACTCGACGCCGTGGGCGTCCGACCAGCGCGAGCCCTCGGTGCCGAACACGGCGCCCAGGTCGCCGAGGCCGGCCGCAGACAGCGCCGCATCGCACAGCGCGTGTGCGGCGACGTCGCCGTCGGAGTGCCCCGCGCAGCCGTCGGCCCCGGGCCAGCGCAGGCCGGCGATCCAGCAGTCCCGGCCGGGCTGCACCGAGTGCACGTCGGTACCGATCCCGACCCTCATCCCAGCACCGCCTCGGCGACCGCCAGGTCGAACGGTGTAGTGATCTTGAATGCGTGCGGGTGGCCGGGCACGGTCGTCACCGTCTCCCCGAGGCGCTCGACGAGGCCGGCGTCGTCGGTGGCCGGACCGCCGGCACCGGCGTGGGCCCGGCGCAGCAGCGCGGCGTCGAAGCCCTGCGGGGTCTGCACCACCCGCAAGGTGGATCGGTCCACGGTGGCCACCACCGCGCCACCGGCGTCGACCTGCTTGACGGTGTCGGTCACCGGGAGCACCGGGACCACGGCGTGATGCCCGGCCCGGACCGCGGCCACCACGTCGCGGACCACCGAACCGGGGGTGAGGCAGCGGGCGGCGTCGTGCACGAGCACCACGTCGATGCCCGGGACGGCGTCCAGTGCGGCTCGCACCGAGTGGGAGCGCTGCGCGCCACCGGTGACGAACCGCACGCGCTCGATCCCAGCCAGCGCGGCCGCCGCGTGGCCGGCGTCCTCGGCGGCCACCGCGACGACCACCTGGTCGACACACCCCGAGTCCAGCAGCCCGTGCACCGCACGCCACAGCAGCGATCGCCCGCGCAGGGCGACGAACGCCTTCGGGACCTCCGCACCGAGCCGGACACCCCGGCCTGCCGCGGGGACCAGCGCCGTGACGGCGCCGCGCACCGGGCTCAGGAAGCGGCGGCGAGGACCTCGTCGAGGAGCACCTCGGCCTTGTCCTCGTGGGTGCCCTCGGCCAGCGCCAGCTCGCTCACCAGGATCTGCCGGGCCTTGGCGAGCATTCGCTTCTCCCCCGCCGACAGCCCGCGGTCCCGCTCGCGCCGCCACAGGTCCCGGACCACCTCGGCCACCTTGTTCACGTCGCCGGAGGCGAGCTTCTCCAGGTTGGCCTTGTAGCGCCGCGACCAGTTCGTCGGCTCCTCGGTGTGCGGGGCCCGCAGCACCTCGAAGACCCTGTCGAGACCTTCCTGGCCCACCACGTCCCGGACGCCGACCACCTCGGCGTTGGCAGCGGGGACCCGAACCGTGAGGTCTCCCTGCGCGACCTTCAGGACGAGGTACTTCTTCTCCTCGCCCTTGATCACGCGGGTCTCGATGGCCTCGATGAAAGCGGCACCGTGGTGCGGGTAGACGACGGTCTCTCCGACCTTGAAAGCCATGTGTCCTCTGCCCCTTTCGCTGAACCCAGAGTAGCACGTCCGGTCCTGCGGCGTGCACACTGGCATGTCGTCGTCGCAGGTCAGGGGGTTGACAACTCCCCGGTGATCGTGCAAGGGGCCTCGGCGGGGCGCTCCCGATGTTCCACAGTGGACCTCTGGCGGCAGCCCGGACGGTACTGCCCGGGGGACCTGCGGTTACGCTTCCTCCTGGTCAGGTGACGTCTTCAGGGCGCATCGGTACCGCCACATCCCATGCCGTCGCATCTCATGCCATCG
This sequence comes from Pseudonocardiaceae bacterium, assembly GCA_035640155.1. Taxonomy (GTDB): domain Bacteria; phylum Actinomycetota; class Actinomycetes; order Mycobacteriales; family Pseudonocardiaceae; genus JALYQB01. The sequence continues at coordinate 13,989 of DASQWR010000198.1, read as the reverse complement.
CCGAGCCAGGAGGACCTCGCCCGTGAGTCGCGAGCAGATCATGCGCAAGCTGTTGGCCCCGGCCGTGCTGCGCTCGACCCTGGTGGGGGTCGCCGCGGCGCTCGCGTTGTCGGCGCTGGCCCTGTCGGTGCTGGCCCTGTCGGGCTGCGCCGCCGGCCAGATCACCCAGACCGACGCCCAGGTCGCCGCAGTGAACGGTGCCAGCGGCGACGTCGGACCGATCGCGCTGCGCGACGTCGTGCTGGCCTACCCCGGCGGCGAGGACGTCTTCGGCTACGCACCGGGCGACGAGGCGCCGCTGCTGTTGACCATCATCAACTCCGGCACCCGGACCGAGGAGCTCGTCTCGGTGTCCACCCCGGCAGCCGGCGAGGTGGTCGTCGACGGGATGACGACGATTCCCGGCGGCTTCGTCGTCTCGAGCATCGACGATGCCCGCACCCGCGGCTCCTCGTCGGCGGGAGACGCGGCAGACCGGATGCTCGGCATCGGCGAGCTGCGGATCGTGCTCACCGATCTCACCGGCCCGATCCGGCCCGGGTTGCCCACCTTTGTCACCTTCCGCTTCCGCGAGGCCGGCGAGGTGACCCTGCGGGTACCGATCGACGCCCCCGCGGAGACCCTGCCCGAGCCCGCCGAGGACAGCCCACCGGGGGACGAGCAGTCGACCGGGGAGGGCTGAGCCGCTCCAGACGCGGCTCCGTCCCGGCGGGCGCTGCGGCAAGGTCAGGGGCCGGCGGTAGCGTCCGCCACCGTGCCCAAGCCCGTCCGCGCCGTCCGCCCTGCCCACCGCTGCACTGAGTGCGGCCTGGACGTCGCCAAGTGGGTCGGACGCTGCCCGGAGTGCCAGGCGTGGGGCAGCATCGAGGAAGTCGGTCCGCCACCGGTGCGCCAGGTGGCCGCCGGTGCGCCGTCCGCCCCGGCCCGGCCGATCGCCGAGGTGGACCTGCAGGCCGTCCAGGCCCGTCCGACCGGTGTGGACGAGCTGGACCGGGTGCTTGGCGGCGGCCTGGTGCCCGGTGCGGTGGTCCTGCTGGCCGGCGAGCCCGGGGTGGGCAAGTCGACCCTGTTGCTGGAGGTCGCGCACCGCTGCGCGGAGTCCGGTCGCAGGGCGCTGTACGTCACCGGGGAGGAGTCCGCTGGCCAGGTGCGGCTGCGCGCCGAGCGCACCGGTGCGCTGCACGATGAGCTCTACCTCGCCGCCGAGTCCGACCTGTCCGCGCTGCTCGGGCACCTCGACGCCGTGCGCCCAGCGATGCTGGTGGTGGACTCGGTGCAGACGATGTCCACCAGCGCGGCCGAGGGCAGTGCCGGTGGAGTCTCGCAGGTGCGGGCCGTGGCCACCGTGCTGATCACCGCAGCGAAGGAGCGCGGGCTGCCGGTGGTGCTGGTCGGGCACGTCACCAAGGACGGCTCGGTCGCCGGACCGCGGGTGTTGGAGCACCTGGTGGACGTCGTCCTGCATTTCGAGGGTGACCGGCACTCCACCCTGCGCATGGTCCGCGGGGTGAAGAACCGCTTCGGCCCCGCGGATGAGGTGGGCTGCTTCGAACTGCGCGACGACGGCATCGCCGGTCTGCCCGACCCGTCCGGGCTCTTTCTCAGCCGCCCGGGCATCGTGGTGCCGGGGACGGCGGTCACCGTGGTCGTCGAGGGCAAGCGCCCGCTGCTGGCCGAGGTGCAGGCGCTGGTCGCCGCCTCGAACCTGGCCACTCCCCGCCGGGCGGTCAGTGGCCTGGACTCCGCCCGGGTGGCGATGGTGCTCGCGGTCACCGAACGGCGCGGCGGCGTGGTGCTCGGCGGCTCCGACGTCTACACCGCGACGGTGGGCGGGATGCGGGTGATCGAGCCGGCGGCCGACCTAGCGGTCGCCCTCGCGGTCGCCTCCGCGGTGTCCGACGCGACACTGCCGGGCCGCACCGTCGCGATCGGGGAGATCGGGCTCGCCGGTGAGGTGCGCCGGGTCAACGGCGTCGGACGGCGGCTCGCCGAGGCCGCGCGGCTGGGCTTCACCCGGGCGCTGGTCCCGCCGGAGGGCACCGACCGGATCCCGGACGGCCTGCGCGTGCTCGAGGTGCCCGACCTCGCGACGGCGTTGCGGCTGCTGCCGGGCTGACCGCCTGGTGGACATCCGTTCCGGCGACCTGCACGAGGTGCTGTAATCGGCGGTCGTGGACGCCGCCCGAATCGACACCGGCAGCCTTGTCACCTGGTTCGACGCCTGCGCTCGGGATCTGCCCTGGCGCGACCCCGGGACGACGGTGTGGGGCGTGCTGGTCAGCGAGGTGATGCTGCAGCAGACCCCGGTCGCCCGCGTCGCCCCGGTCTGGACGGAGTGGATCGAGCGCTGGCCACGTCCCTCGGCGCTGGCCGCCGAGTCCCAGGGCGCCGTGCTGCGCGCCTGGGGCAAGCTCGGCTACCCCCGGCGGGCGGTGCGGCTGCACACCGCCGCGACGGTGATCGCGGCCGGCCACCGCGACGTCGTACCGTCCGATCTGGAGACCCTGCTGGCGCTGCCCGGGATCGGCACCTACACCGCCCGGGCGGTCACCGCGTTCGGCTACGGTGCGCGGGCCGCGGTGGTCGACACCAACGTGCGGCGGGTGGTGGCCCGGGCGGTGCACGGCGCCGCCGGCGCCGGCCCACCGTCCACCGCCCGCGATCTGTCCGATGTGGACGCCCTGCTCCCCGAGCAGGACGCCGCCCGGTTCTCGGCGGCGCTGATGGAGCTCGGCGCGGTGGTGTGCACCGTCCGCTCGCCGCGGTGCATGAGATGCCCGGTCGCGGGGGAGTGTGCCTGGCATCGGGCGGGACATCCCCCGGCTCCGGCGGGACCCGCCCGCCCCGCGCAGCGCTTCGCCGGTACCGACCGCCAGGTGCGCGGCCGCCTGCTCGACGTGTTGCGCGACGCCCCCTCCCCCGTCGGAAGGGCGCGGCTGGACATGGTGTGGGCCGACGAGGTCCGGCGCGACCGGTGCCTGGACTCGTTGCTCGCCGACGGGCTGGTGCAGCGGTGCGCGGACGGGCGCTTCGCGCTGCCCGGGGAGGCCCAGCCCGGGGAGGCCCAGCCCCGGCAGGCGTAGTGGCATCCACGGGGCCGCCGTACGCTGGGCGCATGGCCGTCGTGAAGATCAATGCAATCGAGGTGCCTGAGGGCGCCGGTCCGGAGCTGGAGCGCCGCTTCGGGACCCGGCACGGGTCGGTGGACTCCGCACCGGGGTTCCTCGGCTTCGAGCTGCTGCGCCCGGTGGCCGGCGACACCCGCTACTTCGTGTACACCCGCTGGGAGACCGAGGAGCACTTCCGGGCCTGGCGGGACGGTCCGGCGATGGAGGCGCACTCCGGGGAGCGGGCCAAGCCCCTGGCGACCGGCTCGGCGCTGCTCGAGTTCGAGGTGGTGCAGTCCGCCGAACCTCGTGCCGCCGGCTGAATCTGGCCGACGTGTGAGGGCGCCGATCCCACCTTCGGGATCGGCGCCCTCATGCACGTGTGCTGGAACTACTCGGCGGTCGCCACGCCGCCCTCGGCGGGGCCGCCCTCGGCACCGGCGAGATCCACCGGCGGCGCGTCCGGGACGCGCATCGGCTTCGGCTCCCCACGGAAGACGAACCGAGCGTTCTCCGACGGAGCCTCGCCGTCCCAGTCCTCCACGTCGGTGATGACGATCTGCCCGGGCTGGATGTCGCCGAACAGGATCTTCTCCGACAGGGCGTCCTCGATCTCGCGCTGGATCGTCCGGCGCAGCGGCCGGGCCCCCAGCACCGGGTCGAAACCACGCTTGGCGAGCAGGCTCTTCGCCATCGGGGTGAGCTCGATGGCCATGTCCTTCTGCCGAAGCGCAGCCTCCACTCGGGTGATCATGAGGTCGACCATCCGGACGATCTCTTCCTCGGTGAGCTGGTGGAAGACGATGACGTCGTCGATGCGGTTCAGGAACTCCGGGCGGAAGTGCTTCTTCAGCTCGTCGTTGACCTTGTTCTTCATCCGCTCGTAGTCCGACGCCTCGCCGCCACCGGCGTTGAAGCCGAGCCCCACCGCCTTGGAGATGTCCGCGGTGCCCAGGTTCGAGGTGAAGATGATCACGGTGTTCTTGAAGTCCACCGTCCGGCCCTGGCCGTCGGTCAGGCGGCCGTCCTCCAGCACCTGCAGCAGCGTGTTGTACACCTCCTGATGCGCCTTCTCGATCTCGTCGAAGAGCACCACGGAGAACGGCTTACGACGCACCTTCTCGGTGAGCTGGCCGCCCTCCTCGTAGCCCACATATCCGGGAGGGGCACCGAAAAGCCGCGAGGCGGTGTAGCGGTCGTGGAACTCGCCCATGTCGATCTGGATCAGCGAGTTGTCGTCACCGAACAGGAACTCCGCGAGCGCCTTGGACAGCTCGGTCTTCCCGACGCCCGAGGGGCCGGCGAAGATGAACGATCCGGAGGGGCGCTTCGGGTCCTTCAGACCCGCCCGGGTGCGGCGCATCGCCTGCGAGACGGCCTGGACCGCCTGCTGCTGTCCGATGATCCGCTTGTGCAGCTCGTCCTCCATGCGGAGCAGCCGGGTGGTCTCCGCCTCGGTGAGCTTGAAGACGGGGATACCGGTCCAGTTCGCCAGCACCTCGGCGATCTCTTCCTCGTCGACCTCGGCGACGACGTCGAGGTCACCGGCCTTCCACTGCTTCTCCCGCTCGGACTTGTGCCCGAGCAGCTGCTTCTCCTCGTCACGCAGCCGCGCGGCGCGCTCGAAGTCCTGCGCGTCGATCGCGGACTCCTTGTCCCGGCGCACGTCGGCGATCTTCTCGTCGAACTCGCGCAGGTCCGGCGGCGCGGTCATCCGCCGGATGCGCATCCGCGCACCGGCCTCATCGATGAGGTCGATCGCCTTGTCCGGCAGGAACCGGTCGTTGATGTAGCGGTCGGCCAGCGTCGCGGCGGCCGCCAGTGCCGAGTCGGTGATGGAGACCCGGTGGTGCGCCTCGTAGCGGTCGCGCAGACCCCTGAGGATCTCGATGCTGTGCTCCACCGAGGGCTCGCCGACCTGGATCGGCTGGAAGCGCCGCTCCAGCGCGGCGTCCTTCTCCACGTGCTTGCGGTACTCGTCCAGCGTGGTGGCACCGATGGTCTGCAACTCACCCCGGGCCAGCATCGGCTTGAGGATCGACGCTGCGTCGATGGCACCCTCGGCGGCCCCCGCCCCGACCAGGGTGTGGATCTCGTCGATGAACAGGATGATGTCACCCCGGGTGCGGATCTCCTTGAGCACCTTCTTCAGGCGCTCCTCGAAGTCGCCGCGGTACCGGGAGCCAGCGACCAGCGAGCCGAGGTCCAGGGTGTAGAGCTGCTTGTCCTTCAGCGTCTCGGGCACCTCGCCCTTGACGATGTTCTGCGCCAGGCCCTCCACGACGGCGGTCTTGCCGACGCCGGGCTCGCCGATCAGCACCGGGTTGTTCTTGGTGCGCCGCGAGAGCACCTGCATGATCCGCTCGATCTCCTTGACGCGCCCGATCACCGGGTCGAGCTTGCCCTCTCGGGCACTCGCGGTGAGGTTGCGACCGAACTGGTCGAGCACCAGCGAGGAGGACGGGGTGCCCTCGCCGCGACCGGTGCTGGCCTCCGCGGGCTCCTTGCCCTGGTAGCCACTCAGCAGCTGCAGCACCTGCTGGCGGACCCGGTTGAGGTCGGCGCCGAGCTTGACCAGCACCTGGGCGGCAACGCCCTCGCCTTCCCGGATCAGCCCGAGCAGGATGTGCTCGGTGCCGATGTAGTTGTGCCCGAGCTGCAGCGCCTCGCGCAGTGACAGCTCCAGCACCTTCTTGGCCCGCGGCGTGAACGGGATGTGACCCGAGGGCGCCTGCTGGCCTTGGCCGATGATCTCTTCGACCTGCTGGCGCACGCCCTCCAGAGCGATGCCCAGCGACTCGAGGGCCTTGGCTGCGACGCCCTCGCCCTCGTGGATCAGACCCAGCAGGATGTGCTCGGTTCCGATGTAGTTGTGGTTGAGCATCCTGGCCTCTTCCTGGGCCAGGACGACCACCCGTCTCGCGCGGTCGGTGAACCTCTCGAACATTGTGCACTCCTGACTGCTGCGCCGTCGCCGTGCACCGGGAAAGCCGGCACCCGCCGTAGAGCCACTGTAGCTGCCGAGTCGTGAATGCCGCGTCGCGAATCCTCGATTTGACCGACGCGGACCAGAGCTGGACCCGACATGTGTGTCCAACCCGCCCCATCCGGTCTGGATTCCGCCCACCGGAAGCGGACCCGTCCGCTCAGGGCGAACGCACCGCTCCGCTCAGGGCGAACGCACCGCCCTTCCTGGTGCGCCACCGGGCGCGCCACCCGGCCGGGTGGTCTCACGCCCGACCGGCGGCTGTCCGGTGTCCTCGGGTGCTTACTGGCGCTAAGGTGAGGCAACCCTGAATCAGGGAACCAGAGGCCGGAGCGAAGGAGGATCTGTGCTGCGAGCGACGGTGCAGACGGTTACGGCGCGCACGGAAGCCGCTGTCGCCGCCCATCCGCTGGCCTCGTCGATGGCCGCCGTGGATCGCTCCGTCGAGTGGACGTCCTTCGTCCTCGGGGACGTGGCCGGGCCGGGATGGCTGCGCTGCGAGCAGGTGCTCCGTGATCCCAGCTTCTTCACCGGATGGCGTGCGGCCGTTGCCCGCCACCTGGCCGAGCGGCACGGCGCCGTGCCGGATCAGACGTCGGCGGGGTACGTGCTGCAGCGGTATCTGCGCATCCCGGCCTACACCGGAGCCCTGCTCTTCCATTCCGCCCGCCGGGTCCCGGCGCTGGAGCCGAGCCGGCTGGCATTCCGCCTGGAGCGCGGGTGCGTGGAGACCATCGCTCTGCGGCCGGGCCCGTTCTGGTGCCTGCCGACCGATCCGGACGCCCGACACCCCGACGCCGGGATGGTGCCGGACGACGCAGCGCTGGCCACGGTGCTGCGCCGGCAGGTCGTCGCGCACGCGGCCCACTTCCTGCGCAGCTACGGACCCACGGTGCGCCTCGGGCGGCGCACCCTGTGGGCGACGGTAACCGACATGATCGACTCTGGACTGCTCCTGGCGGGGCGGTCCCAGGGAGACGAGGCAGCCGGAATGGCTGACGCCCGGCTGGTGCTGGCCGAGCGGTTCGAGCCGCTGACCTCGGCGTCGACCGCCCGCACGCTCACCGACTCCCGCGGCGTCACGCACTGGACTCACCAGCGTGGCTCGTGCTGCTTCTATTACGCCCTGCCCGGGGTGACGCACGCGTGCGCGACCTGCCCGCGAGTGGACGACGCCGAGCGCGCCCGGCTGCTGGGTGAGGCCCGGCCGCTGGATGAGATGGGCAGGAACTGACCCGCTCGGCGGTCCCCGGTCCCGGCTTGCGGATGGCCGTCGCCCGGAAGGCATCATGGAGGCCCCGGACGGCATCATGGAGGGCGGCGCGTGATGGCCAGCCCCAGGAGAATGTCATGAGCAGCACGCCGTGAGCTCGGTGCGCACCGTCCCGGAGACCGGCCTGATGTCAGGCGAGGAGCTCTCCGCCGACGAGGCGTGGGACACCGTGCGGCGTCACGGCGGCCGGTCGTTGCTGCGCGACGCGTTCCTGCGGTTCCGCTACGGCGACGGGTTCAGCCACGCCCGGGGCTTCGCGCTGCAACTGGCTCTCGCCACGGTGCCACTGGTGATCGCCGGAGCCGGGCTGTCGACGGCGCTGGGTGGGGAGTCCTTCGGTGAGGTCATCGCCCGCACCGTGGTGGCGATCTCCCCCGGCAGCAGTGACGCGCTGGTGGAGGACGCGGTCGCCGGGGGAGTTGAAGGTCCCGACGGGGACGAGGACGACGTCGGCGAGCTCGCCGTGACCCTCGGGTTGCTCACCGCCTTTCTGGCGCTGACCACCGCGTTCGCTCAGCTGGAGCGCGGGGCGAACCGGATCTATGGCACCAAGCGCGACCGTCCGACCCTGCGCAAGTACGCCCGCGCCGCGATGCTGACCGCCACCGCCGGGGTGGCGCTCGCGGTCGGCCTGCTCCTGATCGTGGCCGGCGAGCCGTTCGGCGAGGCCATCGAGGTCGTCTACGACTGGGGCGACGCCGCCGAGGAGACCTGGGACGTGCTGCGGTGGCCGGTCGGGTTGCTCGCGCTGGTGGTGGCGGTGACGGTGCTCTTCAAGTACGCGCCGCGACGGCGACAGCCCGGACTGACCTGGCTGGGTGTCGGCGCCACGGCCACGGTCCTGGGCTGGCTCGTGGGCTCGGGCCTGCTCGCGCTCTACGTCGCGCAGTCCGGGAGCTTCGACGACACCTATGGCCCGCTGACCGCGGTGATCGCCCTGCTGCTGTGGGCGAACGTCACCGGGATGGCGCTGCTCGGCGGAGTCGCGCTGGCCGCGCAACTGGAGGCGGTGCGCGCCGGGCTGCACGACCCGCTGCTGGCAGACAGCGACGACGACGGCATCCCGGACCTGCTCGACGAGCACCCGGACTCGTCGCGCCGCTGAGGTCAGTCCGCATCCTGGCGACGGCGGCCGATCGGCACCACCATGGGAGTGCCGGCGACGGGGTCGGCCACCACCCTCGCCTCGAGTCCGAACACCTCGGCGAGCAGGTCCTCGGTGAGCACGTCGGCGGGATCGCCCTGCGCTGCGATCGCGCCATCCTTCATGGCCACCAGACGCTGCGCGTACCGGGCCGCGAGGTTGAGGTCGTGCAGCACCATCACCACGGTGCGACCGGTCTCGGCGTGCAGCCGCTCCACGAGGTCGAGCACGTCGACCTGGTGGGCGAGATCGAGGAAGGTGGTCGGCTCGTCGAGCAGCAGCAGGTCGGTGCCCTGGGCCAGCGCCATGGAGATCCACGCCCGCTGCCGCTGGCCGCCCGACAGCTCGTCCACCGGGCGATCGGCGAGGTCGAACATCCCCGTCCAGCGCAGCGCCTCGGCCACCGCGGTCTCGTCGTCGGAGGACCACTGCCGGTACCACGCCTGGTGTGGATGGCGCCCGCGGGCGACCAGGTCCGCGACGGACAGCCCCTCCGGCGCGACCGGGGCCTGCGGGAGCACCCCGAGGACGGTGGCGACCTGCCGGGTCGACATCCGGTCGATGCGCTTGCCGTCGAGCAGCACGTGCCCGCCTCGGGTCTTCATCAACCGTCCCAGCGCGCGCAGCAGGGTGGACTTGCCGCACCCGTTCGGGCCGATGACAGCGGTGATGGTGCCGCCGAACACGTCGAGGTCGAGACCGTCGACGACCACCCGGTCGCCGTAGGCCAGCCGGACCGCCTCCGCTCGCAGCCGCACCGGCGCGTCGGCGGGCGCCTCGGGCGCCTCGGATGCCTCGGATGCCGAAGATGTGATCGTCATGCGCGGACCTCCCGGCGGCGGGCGATGAGGTACAGCAGGTAGGGCGCGCCGAGCACGGCGGTCACGATGCCGACGGGCAGCTCGACGGAACCGAACGCGGTACGGGCGATGACGTCGGAGACGACCACCAGCGCGGCACCCAGCACCGCCGAGGCGAGCAACGGCGGGCGCGCCGACCCGACCAGCCGCAGCGCCACCTGCGGGATCACCAGGGCGACGAACGCGATGGGCCCGGCCGATGCGGTCGCGACCGAGGCCAGCCCGACGGCCACCAGCAGCAGCGCGGTCCGCGCTCTGTTGACGCGCACCCCCAGCCCCAGCGCGGTGTCGTCGCCGAACTGCAGCGCGCCGAGCACGAACACCAGCAGCAGCGCGAGCGGCACCAGGACGGCCAGTGCCAGGCCCACGGGTACTACGTGCTCCCATCCGCGGGCGTTGAGGCTGCCGACCAGCCACACCGTGGCGCGGCCCGCGTCGTTGATATCGGCGACGATGAGCAACCACGAGATCGCGCTGGTGAACACGGCGTTGATGCCGATGCCCACCAGCACCAGCCGGTACCCCTGGATGCCCTGACGCCAGGCCAGCAGGTAGATCAGCACCGCGGTGAGCAGCCCGCCGGCGAGCGCGGCGACCGGGATACCGACGTCCCCGACCACGCCGCTGATCGCGCCGTAGCTCCCCCCGAGCACGATCACCGCGACGGCCGCCGCGCCGGCACCGGCGTTGATCCCGAGGATGTCCGGGCTGGCGAGTGGGTTGCGCGAGACGGCCTGGGTGATCGCACCGGAGACCGCGAGCGCCGCGCCCACCAGTGCCCCGGTCAGTGCGCGGGGCAGCCGGAGCTCGAGGACGACGAACCGCTGCCCCCCGTCACCGTCGCCGGCGAGCACTCCGAGCACCTCGGCGACGCTGATCGGGTACACGCCCCGCCCCGTGTCAACCGCGACGGCCAGCACCAGCAGACCGAGCCCGACCAGGCACACCGCCGCCGACCGGGGCCGCCACACCCCGGAGAACCTCCCGGCCCGCAGCGGGCGGCGGCCGGGCACCCGGGGGCCGGTGCGCGGCGGCAGGGTGGCCGTCACAGGGACATTCACAGGGACATTCACAGGGACACCAGCCTGCGCCGGCGCACCAGTGCGATGAAGAACGGTGCTCCGATGAAGGCCAGCACGATCCCCACCGGCAGCTCACCAGGTGACATCACGACCCGGCCGGTGACGTCGGCGACCAGCATCAGGATCGCGCCGAGCAGCCCGGCGCAGGGCAGCAGCCAGCGGTAGTCGGGACCGGTGAGGGCCCGCGCGACATGGGGTACGACCAGCCCGACGAAGACGATCGGCCCGCACGCGGCGACCGCGCCCCCCGCCAGCAGGGTGATCGCGACGATGCCGGTCACGCGGATCAGCCACACCGACTGCCCGAGCGAGCGGGCCACGTCGTCGCCGAGCGCCAGCGCGTTGAGCCCGGGCGCGCTGGCGAGTGCGAGGAGGGTTCCCGCGGCGATGAACCATACGACCTGAATGCTGACTCCCGAGTCGCGCCCGGCCAGCGAACCGACCGACCAGAAGCGGTACGCGTCGAGCGTCGCCACATCCGAGAGCACCACCGCGTGGGTCAGCGCCAGCAGCAGGTAGGTGAGTGCGGTCCCGGCCAGCGCGAGCGTGACCGGGGTCGGACCACCCCGGCCGGCCGAGCCGATCGAGAAGACTGCGATGCTGGCCAGCAGCGCGCCGGCGAAGGCGAACCAGACGTAGCCGACGAGACTCTGCACCTCCAGGAGGTAGATCGCGAGCACGACGGCGAGGGCTGCGCCCGCGTTGACGCCGAGGATGCCGGGCTCGGCCAGCGGGTTGCGGGTGTGCCCCTGCATGAGCGCGCCAGCGATGCCCAGTGCCACGCCGGTCAGCACGCCGAGCACCGTGCGTGGCACCCGCAACGAGCGCACGACGATGTCGTTCTCGGTGCCGGCCGGCGCGACCAGCGCCTCCCAGACCGCCGCCGGCGGGATCGCCTTGGCGCCCACGGCCACGCTCGCCAAGCAGCACAACCCGAGGAGCACCAGGAGGCCGAGCACCGCGACCAGCCGCCAGCGCCGCAGCCGGACCAGCACGCTGTGCGACTGGCTCACCACGCCGTCCGGCGTCGAGGGATGGGAAGCCACGGTGGTCACGGTGCGTTGCTCCTCTCCCTCGACGGGGGTACCTCCTCTGGTTGAGGCACCCTTCACCTGTTTATAGGTAAGCCTAAACAAACAGAAGGTGTCAAGAGGAGGCGACACGCTGGCGCCACCCGTCGGTGCGGTGACGGGTGGCGCCAGCGTGGGTCGGTGACTCAGTTCTCCTTGTGGTATGCCTCGAGCACCTCAGACGGAATCCGCCCACGATCGGAGACTGACATCCCGCGCTTGCGGGCCCATTCCCGGATCGCGGCGTTCTGCTCACGATCCACCGTTGCGCGACCGCCACCACCGCCACGACCCGACGGCCGAGCTGTGGCCTTGCGACGGCCACCGGCGCGACGGGCGTGCGCGACGTATCCCGCGAGGGAGTCACGCAGCTTTTCCGCGTTGTTCGCAGACAGGTCGATCTCGTAGGCCACGCCGTCCACACCGAACTCTACGGTCTCGCCAGCCTCCCCCCCGTCGAGGTCATCGATCAACTCTACGATAGTTCGTTGCGCCATGCGCGTCGTCCTCTCCTGAGAGATGTGAGGAGCGGAGCAACGCTGCCCCGCCGTATGAGAGAAGGTTAGCGCATAATAGGCACATCGTGCCCTGCGGCGCGAGTGAGCAGTATCATTCCGGACGGACCAGCGGGAACAGGATCGTCTCCCGGATACCCGCCCCGGTGAGCGCCATGAGCAGTCGATCGACCCCCATGCCCATCCCGCCGCTGGGCGGCATTCCATACTCCATCGCACGCAGGAAGTCCTCGTCCAACCGCATCGCCTCGGGATCACCGGAGGCCGCCAGCACGGCCTGCGCCTCGAACCGCTCCCGCTGGACCACGGGATCGACCAGCTCGGAGTAGGCGGTGGCTGATTCCACCGAGCGGATGTAGAGATCCCATTTCTCCACCACCCCGTCGATGCTGCGGTGCTGCCGGGTCAGCGGCGACGTGTCGACCGGGAAGTCCCGGACAAAGGTCGGGGCGTACAGCTTGGGTACGACGAGGTGCTCAAACAGCTCCTCGACGAGCTTCCCGGGCACCCACTTCGGGTCGACCTCGAGCCCGATGCGCTCCGCATGGCGACACAGCGCGGCGCGGCCAGTGTCCGGCCCGACCGGCTCGCCGAGCGCCTCGGAGACCGCGCTGTAGAGAGTGATCTGGGCCCATTCCCCACCGATGTCGTAGTCGCTGCCGTCGGCAAGCCGCACTACCCGGGAACCGAACACGTCATCGGCAACCTGCTGGTAGAGCGTGCGGGTGAGATCGGCCATGCCGTCGTAGTCGGTGTAAGCTTGGTAGGTCTCGAGCATGGTGAACTCCGGCGAGTGGGTGGAGTCCACGCCCTCGTTCCGGAAGACCCGGTTGAGTTCGAACACCCGCTCGATCCCTCCGACCACGCACCGCTTCAGGTAGAGTTCCGGCGCGATCCGCAGGTAGAGGTCCAGGTCCAGCGCGTTGGAGTGCGTGATGAAGGGGCGCGCAGCGGCCCCACCGGGCAGCAACTGCAGCATCGGCGTCTCGACCTCGACGAACTCCCGACAGTGCAGGGTCGTACGCAGCGAGTGCACCGCATCTGCCCGCAACCGCGCGGTCCGCCGCGCCTCGTCACGCAGGATCAGATCGACGTACCGTTGCCGGACACGCGTTTTCCCGGCGAGATCCCTGTGCGCGATCGGTAGTGGCCGCAGCGCCTTGGCCGCCAGCCGCCATTGCGATGCCTGCACCGACAGCTCGCCGCGTCGGGAAGTGACGACCTCGCCGCTGACGGACACGAGATCGCCGAGATCGACGTCGGACTTCCACGCGGCCAGCGCCTCCGGCCCGATCACGGCGAGGCTGAGCATCACCTGCAACTCGGTGCCGTCGCCCTCCCGCAGGGTTGCGAAGCAGAGCTTGCCGGTGTTTCGCGCGAACATGACCCGGCCGGTGACGGCGACCTGGTGGCCGGTGCTGGTGCCAGGAGGCAGGTCGGGGTGGCCGGCACGGATCTCACTGAGAGTGTGCATGCGGGGCACCTCGACCGGATAAGGATCGCTGCCGGCAGCGAGCAGGCGCTCCCGCTTGTCCCGGCGCACCCGCATCTGCTCCGGCAGGTCGTCGCCCACGGGAGGCTGCGCAGGGTCAGGAGGTAAGGAATGCTGCACGCGGGACAAACTAGTACCCGGGCGCGATGTCGCCCGCGCGACGGGGGAGGACGGAATGCACCCGACGCCCGCGCACAGGTGGAAACCGGTCATCGAGTTGCCCCCGGATCTGCAACGGCATCGGTCTCCCTCCCTGGTCGGGCTGGCGCAGGCCTGGCGCGAGGAGCGCGAGGCCATGCGGGAACTTCAGGTCGAGCCGGTGTTCCTCGACCGGTGGAAGAACCGCCTGGCGGTCGAGACCGGCATCATCGAAGGGTTGTACTCACTCTCGAGGGGCATCACCGAGACCCTCATCGAGCGGGGTTTCGACGCCACCCTGCTGCCGAGTTCCGAGACCGAC
>DASQWR010000197.1:0-11720 GCA_035640155.1 Pseudonocardiaceae bacterium | reverse complement strand
GTCCCCGCCTTGCAGCAGGAACGCCTCGCCCCGCGCCACCGCCCCCAACTGGTCGCCGAGGCGGTCGACCTCGGCGGACACGGCGATCGGCGGCACGCTCTCCAGCACGGTGCGGGCCATCCGCAGCGCCTCGGGATCCGGCCAGCTCGGCTGCTGCGCCGCCGGGCGTTGCAGGGCGGCGTCGAGCCGCGCACGCAGGTCCCCCGGCAGCGGGGGCAGTTCGGGCAGCGCGTCGACCGGTACGTCCACGGTCCAGTTCACGATGTCCCAGCCTTCACGATGTCCCAGCCTAGGCGACCTCTAGCCGAAGAAGACCCGCGCCTCGGCGTAGCGTCCGGCCGGGACGGTCTTCAGTTCCGCAGTGGCCTCGGCGAGCCCGACCCGCACGATGTCGGTGCCGTGGAGCGCGACCATGACCCCGGAGTCGCCGTCGTGCACCGCGTCGAGGGCATGCAATCCGAAGCGGGTGGCCAGCACCCGGTCGTAGGCCGTGGGGCTGCCACCGCGCTGCAGGTGCCCGAGCACCACCGAGCGCGTCTCGACACCGATGCGACTGCCGATCTCGTCGGCCAGCCACGGGCCGAGCCCACCGAGCCGGACGTGGCCGAAGGAGTCCAGCTCCGCGGTGCTCAGCACTGCGGAGCCGCCCTCGGGCAGCGCTCCCTCGGCCGTCACGATCATGGGCGCCTCCTCGCGCTCCATGCAGCTGGCGGCCCACCCGCACACCTCGTCGACGGAGAAGGCCTGCTCCGGGATGAGGATGACGTTGGCGCCGGAGGCCAGCCCCGAATGCAGCGCGATCCAGCCGGCGTGCCGGCCCATCACCTCCACCACCATCGCCCGGTGGTGCGAGTCGGCGGTGGTGCGGAGCCGGTCGATCGCCTCGGTGGCGATGTGCACCGAGGTGTCGAAGCCGAACGTGTAGTCGGTCGCGCCCAGGTCGTTGTCGATCGTCTTCGGGACCCCGACGACGCGGAGCCCGTCCTCGGAGAGCTGGCGCGCGACCCCGAGGGTGTCCTCCCCACCGATCGCGACGAGCGCATCGAGGTTCTGCTCGGCGAACGCCGCCTTGACCCGCTCCGGGCCACCGTCGATCTTGTAGAGGTTGGTGCGTGAGGAGCCGAGCACCGTGCCGCCACGGGCCAGGATGTGTTCCACGTCCGGCAGCCCGAGCGGTCGGACCAGTCCTTCGAGGGGACCCTTCCACCCGTCGCGGAACCCGATGATCGTGTCGCCGTGCTCGGTGACACCCTTGCGGACGACCGCGCGGATCACCGCGTTCAGGCCGGGGCAGTCGCCGCCGCCGGTCAGCATCCCGATGCGCATCCGGTCTTCTCCTCCAGCTCGTTGTCGGATCGTTCATCTGTCGGGTCGTTCGTTGTCAGCGGAGCGTCGCAGCTCCGCTCCTTCGCCAACAAGGCCGGTTACCCGGTGCGGGCCACTCCTGCCCAGTGCGCCTCGATCGCCCGCCAGCGAGCGAGGTTGTGCCGCGCGTCGGTCAGCGCGTCGTGCGCGTCGGGGGGAGGAGGTGGCAACACCGGCTTGCCGGCATCCTCCCACCGCTGCCGCAGCTCCCGGGTGAACCGCGGCACGGCGCGCGGCAGAGCGGGCATCGTCCCCCACAGCTGCACGAGCGCGACGTGATCATAGGCCGCGAGCCACGCCCACAGCTCCACCCGGTCACCCGGTTCGACGAGGAACTCCAGCAGCGAGTCCCGGATCTCCGCGCGACTGCGCCACGCCCGGTCCGCGGGCGAGGGCAGCTTGGGCAGCACGTTGGCACGCACCCATCGCCCGGCTCGCTCGGGGGCGAACTCGGTGGAGACCGCGTAGAACTCCCGACCGTCCTCGTCGACCACCCCGATCGAGACCAGATCGATGGTCAGGCCGTCCTCGATGAACTCGCAGTCATAGAAGAACCGCACAATGCGCAGCCTACGGACGCCTGCTGCGGGAGGATCACGATGCTCGGAGTTCGAAGGGCTCGATGGGTGGCTCCACCGGGCCGTTCGTCTCGGCCTGCTTCACCGAGGTCGCATAACGGTCGACGTACTCCTGGCCGGAAAGCTCCATCAAGGAGTACATGATCTTATCGACCACCGAACGCTCGATGAAGCGGCCACCGGCGAGTCCGGCGTAGCGGGAGAAGTCCAGCGGCCTGCCGAAGCGGACCTCAACCGGATGCGGCCACCATATCTTCGAGCCGATGGGGTTCACCTTGTCGGTGCCCACCATCGCGACTGGGATCACTGGTGCGCCGGACTCCAGTGCCATTCGTGCGATCCCGGTCTTGCCCTTGTACAGCCGGCCGTCCGGGGAGCGGGTGCCCTCGGGGTAGATGCCGAGCAGCTTGCCCTCGCCGAGCAGGCGCACCCCGGTGTCCAGGGACGCCTGCGCCGCCGAGGCGCTCGACCGGTCGATGGGCACCTGCCCGGCCGCGGTGAAGAACCGCCGCTTCAGGGCACCCTTGAGGCCGCGTCCGGTGAAGTACTCCCGCTTGGCGAGGAAGGTCACCCGGCGCCGCACCATCAGCGGTAGGAAGAAGGAGTCCGCGACGGCGAGGTGGTTGCTGGCCAGGATCGCGGGCCCGGTCGCCGGGAGGTTCTCGGTGCCGACAACCTTGGGATGGAAGCACAGCCGCATCAACGGACCCATCAGGAGGTGCTTGAGCAGCCAGTAGAACACCGCTCGTCACCTTCTTCCCGAATGCTTCGCCTCCGGCAGCCTACGGAGCACTGGGCGCCGCACACAACGAGCCCGTGGCGCCGGGGTGCCACCAGATGCGACGCGGACGGGTACCGTCTGCGGTGCCAGCAGGCTGTCGACCCCGCGGGTCCCCGCCCGCTCGATCCCGAGGGTGGTGCCCGGTGACCGTCCCCGATCCCGACGAGCCCGACCGGCGTGCCGGTGGCCAGCATCCGGGCGAGACCGAACCGGCCGACGCCACTGATGCCACGTTCGCCGAGATCGTCGCCGGATGGCGCTCCGAGCCGGATGCGCCGAGCTGGCCCGCCGAGGACGAGGCCACCGAGGGCGAAGCCACCGGACGTGGCCTTGCGGCTCGGGAACCCGACCAGAGCCCCGCCCTCGGAGACGACGACCACTACATGCCGCCCGAGCCGCCACCGCTGCCCACCCTGCAACCGCGCACGATCGGCGGGCTCCTGGTGCTCGCCGTGGGTGTCCTGCTGCTGCTCGCGCCCGGCGTGTTGGGCCTCGCCGAGCGGCTGGCCCTGCCGCTCGGACTGCTCACCCTCACCGGCGGCTTCGGGTGGCTGGCACTCGGGCTACGGAACGGGCCACCACCGGACTCCGGCTGGGACGACGGGGCGCGACTCTAGGGGAGAACTCACCCCGACCCGGCGAGGGCCCGCGTGGGCCCGCATCAGCCACCGGGCAACAGCGACCGCGCGAGCAGTGCGGCACCCATAACTCCGGAGTTCTCGCCCAGCTGTGCGGCGCGGATCCGCGCGAGCGGCCGGTGTGCCGAGCCGGTGACCGCCGCGACGTGATGCTTGCGCGCCTCGTCGAGGAACATCGGAGCCGACTCCGAGACCCCGCCCCCCACGATCACCACATCGGGATCGAAGAGATCGGCGACCAGTGCGAGGCCCTCCCCCAGCCAGCGCGCGAGCTCGCCCATCGCCCGTAGCGCGACCGGATCGCCGTTCCGGGCCGCTGCGGCCACCCGGCGCCCGGTGATCCGGCCCGGATCGGTGGCGGCCTCGCCGGCCAATGCGCCCGGCGCCGGACCGTGCTGCGCCAGCAGCTCGAGCGTGGTGGTGACCAGTGCGGTGCCGCTGCAGTAGCGCTCCCAGCAGCCACGCTTGCCGCATGGGCAGGGCCTGCCGTTGGGCACCAGACGCAGGTGGCCCAGCTCGGGCGCGACACCGTGGGCCCCTCGGTAGAGCTCACCACGCACGAGCAGCGCCCCGCCGATCCCGGTGCCCAGCGCGACCAGCACGGCGACCTCCGCGCCGCCGCCCGCGCCGAGCCGGTGCTCGGCCACCGCGGCCGCGTTGGCGTCATGCTCGAGGAGCACCGGCACGCCGACCCGACGTTCGACGCGCTCGGCGACGGCGGCCTCGCGCCACGGCAGGTGCGGGGAGAAGCGCACGTGCCGGCGGTCGGCGCTGATGAAGCCGGCGACGGCGAGCCCCACCGCACTCCCGCGACCGCCGTGCTCGGCTCGCAGCGCGGACACGATGACGGTGATCGCGTCCTCGAGCGCCTCGGAACCCGCCGGCGTGGGCGCCCGCCGCAGGTCGAGCACGCTGCCCTCGGCGTCGACCAGCCCGGCGCGCACGCTGGTGCCCCCGACGTCGACCCCGATGGTCAGCACCTGGGGCCCGACCCCGGTCAGCTCTCGATGCGCCGCTTGAGCTCCTTGAGCGCGGTGTCCATGACCACCTTTTCGGCCTTGCGTCTGAACATCCCGATCACCCACTGGGGATAGGAGGAGAAGTCCGCGCTCACCCCCATGATCGCCTTCGGTTCGGCCTCGATCACGATGGACTGGGTGGACTCCGCGGGCCGGGTGGACTCCGCGGGCTTGGTCGGCAGGTTACCGGGCCTGTGCCAGACAGGGCGGATCGCGATATGTTCCTGGTGAGTAACCTGGATGCTTGGAGGCCCCGTGCGGGAGTTCAGTGTGCCTGCCATTGCGACGGTGGGTGACGAGGAGAACCTGACCGATGTGGTGTGGGCGAACGCCGAACGATTCGCCAGCAGCATCAGCTTCCGCCGGCGGACCGACGGTGGCTGGGTGGACGTCACCGCGCAGGACTTCGCCACGCAGGTCAGCGCGGTGGCAAAGGGCCTGATCGCCGCCGGTGTCCAGCGCGGTGATCGGGTGGCGATTCTGTCCAAGACTCGTTACGAGTGGACCCTCGTCGACTACGCCATCTGGGCCGCGGGCGGATCCACGGTGCCCATCTACGAGACCTCCTCAGCCGAGCAGGTGGAGTGGATCCTGGCCGACTCGGGCGCCAAGGCGGTGGTCGTCGAGACCGCCGCGCACCGGGAGACCGTGCGCGGCCTGGCCGACCTGCCCGAGCTCGCCGACGTGTGGCAGATCGAGGCGCCGGACGGGCCCGGAGGCGCGGCGGCTGCGATCGACGAGCTGACCGCGCTGGGTGCCAGCGTCAGCGACGACGCCGTGCGCGAGCGAGCCCGGTCCGTGCCGGCCGACGACCTCGCCACGCTCATCTACACCTCGGGCACCACGGGACGTCCCAAGGGCTGCGAACTGACCCACCGCAACCTGCTCGCCGACGTCCGCGCCGCCGTGGCCGCGTTCCCGCAGCTGATGCAGGCCAGCAACTCGGTACTGCTGTTCCTGCCGCTGGCCCATGTGCTGGCCCGGATCGTCCAGTGTGCCTCGGTCTACGCCCGGATCACGCTGGGACACACGTCGGACGTCAAGAACCTGCTCACCGACCTGGCCGAGTTCCGCCCGACCTTCGTGCTCGCGGTGCCCCGGGTGCTCGAGAAGGTCTACAACGGCGCGAAGCAGAAGGCGCACACGGGCGGCAAGGGCCGCATATTCGACGCCGCCGAGGCCACCGCGGTGGCGTGGAGCCGGGCGCAGGACACCGGCGGTCCGAGCCTGGCGCTGCGCGCCAAACACGCCCTGTTCGCCAGGCTCGTCTACGCCAAGCTGCGGGCCGCGCTCGGTGGCCGCTGCATCGCTGCATTGTCCGGCGGTGCTCCGCTCGGCGAGCGGCTCGGTCACTTCTTCCGCGGCGTCGGGCTGCCGGTGTTCGAGGGCTACGGGCTCACCGAGACCAGCGGGGCGGCCACGGTGAACACCGAGAGCGAGTTCAAGATCGGGACCGTGGGCCGCCCGGTGGCCGGCGTGACGGTACGGCTCGAACCCGACGGGGAGATCCTGCTCAAGGGCGACGTGATCTTCCGCAGGTACTGGAAGAACGAGGCGGCCACCGGCGAGGTTCTGACCGACGGCTGGTTTCACACCGGCGACGTCGGGGAGTTGGACGACGAGGGATTCCTGCGGATCACCGGCCGCACAAAGGAGATCATCGTGACGGCCGGGGGCAAGAACGTCGCCCCGGCCCAACTCGAGGACCGCATCCGGGCCCATCCGCTGATCAGTCAGTGCATGGTGGTAGGGGACCGGCAACCGTTCATCGGCGCCCTGGTGACCATCGACCCGGAGGCGCTGCCCGCGTGGCGGTCCGAACACGCCAAGCCCGAGAGTGCTTCGGTAGCCGACCTGACCGACGATGCGGACCTGCGGGCCGAGGTGCAGGCTGCGGTCGACGACGCGAACAGGTCGGTGTCCCACGTGGAGGGCATCAAGGAGTTCCGGATCCTGCCGGTGGACTTCACCGAGGACACCGGGGAACTCACCCCGACGCTGAAGCTCAAGCGCTCGGTGGTCGAGAAGAGCTTCTCCGGGGAGATCGACGCGATCTACTCTCGCTGACCCAGCCAGCGCGCCATCCGATCTGCCCGCGTGCTCCAGCGCCACTCGCGACACATCCGATCCCGGCCCGCGGCGCCCATCACGACGGCGCGGTCGGGATCGGCCAGCAGCGTCGTCACGGTCCGCGCCACGGCTGGCACGTCCCGACCGTCGACGATGTGCCCCGTCGCGCCGTCCTGCACGGTCTCCGGGGCCCCGCCAGAGTTTCCCACCACCACCGGCAGCCCCGACGCAGCCGCCTCGAGGAAGACGAGGCCGAGGCCCTCCACGTCCAGCCCACCACCACGGGTCCGGCACGGCATCGCGAACACGTCGCCGGTGGCGTGGTACGCGGGCAGTTCCGCCCTGGACACCGATCCCGTGCAGTGCACCGCATCGGCCACCCCGCACCGTGCCGCAAGCCGCTGCAGCGACCGGCGGTACCGCCCGTCGCCGACCAGCAGCAGTACTGCGCCGGGCACCTGGCGCCGGATCTCCGGCAGCGCGCGGATCAGGACATCCTGACCCTTGCGCGGCACCAGCCGGGACACGCAGCCGACCACCGGTGCCTGTCCGAGCCGGTAGCGGCGGCGGATTTCGGCACGAGCACCCGGATCGGGCCGGAATACCGCGGTGTCCACCCCTGGCGGGAGGTGCTCCAGCGCGGCCAGCGGCCCGAACACGGCGGCGACGCGACGGCGGGTGTAGCGGCTCACCACCGTCACGACGTCGCTGCACCGCCCGATCCGCCGCAACGCCGTCCGGCCACCCGGCGTCATCGCCCATCCCACCTCGTGGCCGTGGCTGCTCGCCACCACCCGGTCCACCCCGCCGCGGCGCAGCGCCGGCCCGAGCAGCGCCAAGGGAGCGGCCGCCCCGAACCAGACGGTGTCGCAGCCGTGCTCCCGCGCGATCCGCCGCGCACGGCGCGCCACGTCCGGCACCGGGAGCATGAGCGGGCCGGGGTGGCGCACCACCGGGAACGGCAGGCTACGGTCGAGATCCGCGGCGCCGGGCCAATCCGGGACGTAGCAGACGAGCTGATCCGCGGGCAGCCGGCGCGCGAGCTCGTACAGATAGGACTGAATCCCCCCCGGGCGCGGCGGGAAGTCGTTGCTGACAAGCAAGGTACGCAAGCTCAACCGACCCGGCGCATCGCGGTCACGCTGTCCCAGGGCACCTCCTCCACCTTCACCACGTCACCGCCTTGCGGGGCATGGACGTAGCGGCCGTCGCCGACGTACATGCCGATGTGGCTCACCGGCGAGTACTGCGCGATGAGGTCACCCGGCTGCAGTTGCGCGCGGCTCACCGGAGAGCCCATGCGCGCCTGCTCGCGGCTGGAGCGCGGCAGGTCGACACCGACCTGCCGGTAGGCCCACAGCATCAATCCCGAGCAGTCGAACGAACCCGGTCCTTCAGCCCCCCAGGAGTACGGGGAGCCCTGCCTGCTCAGCGCCGCTTGCACCGCACTGCCGCCGGCGCCACTGCCCGGCAGCGGGTCGAGAACGAAGTCGGTGACGCCGTCGGAGGTGATGGACTCCCGCTCGTCGGCGCTGAGCTCGGCGAGCCGCTCCTGCACCAGCGCTATCTGGGCGTCCATATCCTCGCGGGCTTGGGCGAACTCCGACTCCAGCTGCGCCGCGTCCTGCTCGGCACGGGAGGCACGCGTGGTTGCGCTGGCCGCAGCCTGCTCGGCCCGACCAGCCTGTACCACGGCATCCGCGAGCCGGTCCATGGCCTCGTTGTTGTCGGCCGCCAACAGATCCAGCACCGACATCCGGTCGAGGAACTCCTCCGGCGAGCCGCTCACCAGCAGCGCGGAGAGCTGGGTGAACCGCGCCCCCTGGAACGACGCGCTGGCCAGCCGATCGACCTGCTCGCGGAGCTGGTGCTGGTCGGCGCGGGCCCGGGCGCCGGAGGCGTTGGCGGCCGCCAGGTCAGCCTGCGCTCGTTCCAGCTCGGCACGGCGGGTGTCGAGCTGGTCCCGGGCGTGGTGCCACTGCTCGGCGAGCACCTCGGCCTGAGTGTTGAGTTCGGAGAGCTCCTTCACCGCGGCCGGAGCGTCGTCGGGCACCGCCGGGTCTGCGGAGGCTGGGGTCGCTGCCAGGGTCACCAGGACGGCCATCGCGGTTGCGGCCAGCGCACCGCGGGGGGTGCGCCTGCGATCATGCCCCGTCACGTCGCGTCGATCTCCTCTTCACCGGTGTCCCGCAGTGTCGCCCGGTCCGGGCGCCACCTCCCGCGAGACCGCATGAGGTTACGAATGGGACACGGACACGTCCACCATCGCCGCGCGGGGAATGAGGTGAATCGCCCTCCTGGCACGTCGGGCGCCCGCAGGCCCGGTTGCACACTTAGGCCCGGCCGATCAGCTGACTCGCCTCACGGACCGCTCGGCGCAGTCAGTTGGCTGCTGGGCGTTCTCCCCCGGTGCGCAACCGGAACCCTCGCACGGCGTTCCATGACATTCGTCACTCCGGACCAACTGCAGGCCCGGGACCAGCCCCACAGCGGCCAGGTTCTCCAGCGCACGGCGCTCCGTACCGTCCAGCTCTACCCCGCCCGGTGGGGACCCGAGCAGGACCGTGATGACACAGTCCCCGCACGCGTCGCCGCGCACCTCGCATCGGTCACAGTCCACGATCATGTCGACTCCCGTCTCGCTGGCCGTTCGCTTCGGAACGGACGCTAGGACGGGTCACCGACAGTTCTGGTCATCAGCCCGCGAACTCCCAGTGCCAGGGCTCTTCGCGGCCGCGACCCGGCGCAGCCCACGGCGGGTGCACCCAACCGAAGGACGATGCGTTCGCCGCCATCCAGGCCCACTGCGGGGTCCGGAACGACTCGACACCTCCGCAGAGGTCCAGTGCCAGTCCCCACCCGTGGTTGCTGGTGCCGGGCACCGCGGCGAGCCCGGGCTTGCGAGCGTAGAGGCTGATCTGCTCGGGGAAGGTGCGGTAGGAGCCGGTCACGCAGAGTGGGCGGCCGAAGGTGGCGGCGAAAGCCGCGCTCATCGCGATGTAGGTCTGGGCGGCATCGCAGCGCAGCCGATGTGGCCCGAACCCGATCGGGCACATCGCGGAGGTCGGGATGAGGCCGTTGGGGAAGCCTCCCCACGCTCCGGCGGAGCTGCCGGTCCGCAGCTGCACGCCATTGCACCGGTGCACCGGTCCGGCTGCGGTGCGCTGCGGCACCGCTGCCGGCGGACGAGCGCCGAGCGACGGCCGGGACGCCCCCAGAACTGCCGCCGGGTCGAACCCGGTCACCGCGACCGAGGTGGCGCGGGCGTCAGCGGCGAGCACCGTACGGGGGTCCAGGGCGATCCCGACGTGCTGCACACCGCGCTCCGCCGGGCCGAAGAAGATCAGGTCACCGGGTTGCACGTCGGCCGGGTCCACCGGTATCCCGACCGCCATCTGCTCCGCGGCGGCACCGGGGGTCGGCAGCCCGGCCTGTTCGAACACCGCGCGGACCAGGCCGTCACAGGAGTAGGCGAGCGGTCCCGTGCTGCCGGCCCCGGTCGAGGGCGTGAACGGCAACCCGAGGGTACTGATCGCGAGCGTGACGGCCCGGATGGTCTCGGCGGGCAGCACCAGCAGCGGCGCGCCGTCTGGTGTGACGGCCTGCGCTGCCCCGGGCAGCGGGAGCCCGCCCACACCGGGCAGCGCCCCCAGTCCCGCGGGCAGCCGCAGCGGATCGCGCAGCGCGGCCGCCGGAGGTGCCGCGATGCCGGCCGCAGCGAGCTGGTCGGTATACCGGCGCCAGTTCGCGGCTGTCTCCTCGTTGCGGCGCCGCTGCTCCTCCTGCAGCGCTACCACCGCGGCGTTGGTGGCGGCCAGTGCGGTGTTCAGCTCCGCAGACAGCCCCACGGCCCGATCCTTGGCGTCCCCGACGGCACCGGCGAGCTCCGCGTCACGCGCTGCGACGGTCCGCTCCGCTGCGGCCGCGGCCTGCTCGGCACGGCCTGCCTCGCGCTGGTCGGCGAGCGCGGTGGCGAAGCGATGGTCGGTGTCCGCGCGCAATGCATCGACCAGCTCCAGTCCGTCGAGCACCTCGTCGGCATCTGAGGCGGCGAGCAGCGCGCGCAGGGAGCTGGGGGGCCCGAAGCCGGTGAAGACACCGGAGACGTAGCGGTCGACCTCGCGCTGCTGGGCCGCCATCGCGGCGTCGGCGCGCGCGCGCGCCTCGCTGGCCACCGCCAGCTCAGCCCGGGCGAGGTCGAGCTCGGACTGCACCGAGCGCACCCGGTCCTGCAACCCCGCGAGCTCGGTCTGCACGTCAGCTGCCTGCAGTTGCAACGCGGCGACCTCGGGATCCGCGAAGGCGTCGTCGGGGCGCGAGTCGGGTACCTGGACACCCGGGGCCACTCCGGACTCGTCCGGTGGCGGTGGTGGCGGCTGAGCCGCTCCGGTCACCGGCATCCCCAGCAGGAACGCCAGCACCACGAACACCCCGCCAGCTCCTCGCACGCCCGCCGCTCGCATATCCACCTCCACTGACCGGCCTGCACTCATATAACTCGATGGCCGGGCGAAATGTGCTGCCGTCGGGCAGATTGTGATTCGCCGGAGACTCAGATCCGGTTCAACCGGGCCAACAGCACCGTCGAGGGCACCGGATGGGCACCGTGGCGGCGCACCGAGTCGACGACCTCCCGGTCGGAGGTCACCACCACGAGCGGGCGGCCCGCGGGCTCGGCAGCCACGATCGAGCGGATCACGTCGTCGGCGAGCACACCCGGGTCGCTGAAGAGCACCCGCACGCCGCGGGACGCCGCAGGGGGCATCGCCACCACGGCGGCGCCGTCGAACACGACCGTGACCTCGGCACCGGTCCGCGCGGCGAGCGCCGCGAGGGCCGCCGCGAGCCGGTCGCGCTGCGCGGAGAGGGTGAGCTCGGGGTACCCGGTCTTGGTCACGTTGTAGCCGTCCACGACGAGGTGGACGGTGGGTAGGGCGAGCAGCCGGTCGAGCGCTGCCGGGTCCGCCACCCACCTCGCAGCCGCTCTCGAGATGCTGGCCCCGTGGACCAGATCGGCCGGTCGAGAGCCGCCGCTGGAGTCCTGCCCCAGCCCCAGTTCGCGACGCAACCCGCTCACGGCGCCGGCCAGGGTGTCCGTCAGCAGGGAGAGCCGCACCTCGTCAGCCTGCCGGGCCTCCCGGGCGGTGCGCCGCGCAGCCTCGGCATCCGCGACAGCGCGCGCCGCCTGCTGGCGGGCCGCTGCGGCCCGCTCCCGTTCCCGGTCGCGATCGGCGGTAGCCGCGCCCAGTGCGCGCCGCAGCTCCTCGAC
>DASQWR010000196.1:0-5090 GCA_035640155.1 Pseudonocardiaceae bacterium | reverse complement strand
TCTCCGAGCCGCCCGAGCAGGCTATCCAAAGTGCGCACCGAAAGCGCCGCGTAAGCCTCGGGGAAGACCTTGGGCGTGAGCTTGCGCAGGCGGCTCATGGACATCGCGCCGACGGGCATCCGTACGTTGTCCTCGATGATGAAGTACTTCCAGGACTCGTTCTCTTCGAACGCGACGAGGTCTATGCCCATCTGGCGTGCGGGCACCTCCCCGAAGCGGACGGGAATGGAGGCGTCGTAGAGGGTACTCGACTCGATGATTTCTTTGGGGACGACCTCTTCTCTGCCCGCCTCCAGACGCCTCAGGAACTCGTTGATCGCGAGAGAGCGCTGAGTGAGGCCGCGCTCGATCATTTCCCACTCTCCGGCGGAGAGCAGACGCGGAAACCAGTCGGTGGGGTGCGCTTTGTCCCCTTCGAGGATGCCGTAGCCGTGCTGCTCTTCGAGGATCCTCTCACCAGCCCGACCCGTACGTCTCTCCCACTCCTCAACGCCCATCTGCTCCAGCTCGTCCAGCACCGGCTCGTAAAGCTCACGCGGGGTCCCGTCCCGCGCGAAGACCTCGTTCGGCCCCGTTTGTTCGAGAATCTTCCTCACGAGAGTGACGTTACCAACTTGGGACTACCCCTGCACCGGGACACGGGTCGAAGAGCTTGTCACCAATCACCGCAGGTCACAGCGTTGACGGTGGCCTCTGCTACCCCTCCTGGAAGATCAAACCCACCGAAAATCCGGCGGAAATTCTCTCCAGGAGGGGTTCTGATGGCCCCTCCCC
Organism: Pseudonocardiaceae bacterium; assembly: GCA_035640155.1. Classification (GTDB taxonomy): domain Bacteria; phylum Actinomycetota; class Actinomycetes; order Mycobacteriales; family Pseudonocardiaceae; genus JALYQB01. Next base: position 4,316 of record DASQWR010000196.1, on the reverse strand, counting down.
CGCTCCCCTCGGGCACCACGGGTCGACCACCGCCGTCCGCAAGGACGGTCAGTGGGTGGCCCGCTGCCGGGTCCGGGATCTCGATGGTGTCATCCACAAGGTCGAGCGCTGGGGGTCATCGCGGACCGCCGCCCAGCGGGCACGCACCCGACCACCCGGATCTTGAGACGAACACCGGAGCCGCCGAACTCCTTCTCTCCGCCCTCGAACAGCGTGCGCCGCGCGGCGTCGGCGTCGGCGTCGGCGTCAAGGACCTACGGTCGCTTTCGAGGTCAGCCTCCGGCCGATCCTTGATGCGATGAAGGAGCGGGGCCTCCCGCTCCTCGTGGGTCCCCGAGTACATCTCGGGTTGGTCATGAATCACGACGCCGAGGGAGGCCCCGATGAGCACAGAGTCCGACGGCTGGCAGTACGTGGGTATCGATCTGCACCGCCGGCGCAGTGTGATCGTGCGGATGACCCCGGAGGGCGAGCAGCTGGGCTGGGTCCGGCTGGACAACGACCCGGTGGCGCTGGGGTTGGAGCTGGCTAAGGCCGGCCCGGATCCGGAGGTGGTGCTGGAGGCGACTTATGGCTGGTACTGGGCGGTTGATGCGTTGCAGGCGGCCGGGGCTCGGGTGCATCTGGCGCACCCGTTGGGCATGGGCGGAACGCAAAGCTGCAACTGAGCGTTCTGCTGGCTCCCCCGGAGCCCGTGGAGGGGCTCTATTTGCATCCCCAGCACCGTCGTCGGCCACGGCGGGTTGAGCCCTCGGGGGCCAGAGTGTCTAGTGGTTACTGCCGCAATGTCTAGCGTTCTGGGCCGCGAAGGTTCCCTCTCCAGCCATCGTTGCCGCAAATCGGCAAGTCTCGCAGTGAGATCGGCGAAGGTGACGACACGCGCGGCGGCAAATACTCGACACTGCGGGTGACTACTCGTAGCGTGCGCGGTGGAGGTGAGGCGGGTGAGCCAGGCCAGCCGGCTGCGGGCGTTGGAGGCCGAGGGGCTGCTGCATCCGCGGGCGGACGCGGTGACCGCGCCGCTGTTCGCGCCCGGCGGGTTCTTCCTATCCGCGGACAAGGTGCAGGTCAAGTACGAGATGCTGCGCGCGCACCTGCTCGACGGGGTGTCGGTGACCGCGGCCGCGGCCGCGCACGGCTACTCCCGGGCCGGGTTCTACCTGGTCGCCGCGGCGTTCGAGCAGGCCGGGATGAGCGGGCTGCTCGACGATAAGCGCGGCCGGCGGGGCCCGGTCAAGCTCACCGCGGAGATCGTGGAGTTCCTGCAGGCCGCATCGCCGGCCCGGTCCGGTGCCGAGCTGGCCGCCGAGGTCGCCGACCGGTTCGGGGTGATGCTGCACCGGCGCACCGTGGAACGGGCCCGGCGGCGGTGAGCACCCCTGCGCTGGTCTGGCCTGGTCGCCGGTTCTGGCCGGTCGGGGAGGCGGCGCAGGCCGACTACGAGGCGTTGCGAGCGCACGTACTGGCCACCGGCGCCGCACCGGACAGCCTGGTCGCCGCGCGGTTCGCGCGCCGCGGCCTGCCCGGGCTGATCGCCTGCCCGAGCGCCGAGCCGGTCTTCGATGCCGCGCTGGTGGGCGCGGCGCGCCCGCCCTGGAGCCCGCACGCCGATCCCCGGCTCGACGCGTTGGCAGCGGGGTTCGCCCTGCTCCTAAGCGCCGGACGCAACACCACACCAGCCGCGCCCGCCGCCACGGTCATCGACACGATCAGGGAGTTGCCCGGATGAGGGTCGCGCTCTATGCACGGGTGTCCACCGAGAGCCAGCAGGCCCGGGGCACCATCGGGTCCCAGCTCGCGGTGCTGCGCGAACGCGTCGGCGCCGAGGGCGACGAGGTGGTCGCCGAGTTCTGCGACGACGGGCACTCCGGGGCCCGGCTGGACCGACCCGGGCTGGACGCGCTGCGCGACGCCGCGGAGGCCTGGCTGCTCGAGCGGGTGTGGTGCCTGTCCCCGGACCGGCTCGCCCGGGTCTACGCCTACCAGGTCATCGTGCTCGACGAGCTGGCCCGCCACGGGGTCGGCGTGCGGTTCACCGACGCCCCACCGCTCGACGACGACCCGCAAGCCCGCCTGCTCACCCAGGTCCAGGGCGTGATCGCCGAGTACGAGCGGGCGAAGATCGCCGAGCGGTACCGGCGCGGGAAGCTGTTCCGCTCTCGCGCCGGGGAGGTGCTGGCTGGCGCACCCCCTACCGCTACCGGCGCCAGCCCCGTGACGCCCACGGCCCGGCACGACTCGAGGTATTCGAACCCGAGGCCGCGGTCGTCCGGCGGATCTTCGCCGACGCCGCCCACGGCGGGCACTCGCTGCGCGAGATCATCCGCCGGCTGGCCGCCGACGGGGTATCGCCCCGGGCCGGCCGCGACCGACTCTGGAGCACCTCCACGCTGAGCAAGCTGCTGCGCAACGAGGCCTACATCGGCCGGGTCTACTTCAACCGCACCGAAGCCGTCCCCGACCCGCGCCCCGGGCGGCGCAGCAAGCAAGTCCCCCGCCCCCGCGAGGACTGGATCACCATCGCGGTGCCCGCGATCCTCGACCAGCAGACCTTCCAGGCGGCCCGCCGCGCCGCCCGCGACAACAGCCAGTGGAGCCCGCGCCGCGCCGAACCCGGGCAATGGCTGCTGCGCGGCCTGGTCAAGTGCGGGGTCTGCGGCGTCGGCACGAACTGTCACAAGATGCGCGGCCGCAACGGCACCTGGCACCGCTACTACTACTGCCGCAACCACGACCCGATCAAGGCTGGCGGCGACGACCGGCGCTGCACCGAACGCAACATCCGCTCCGACGCCCTCGACGAATTCGTGTTCGACCAGGTCCGCACCGCGCTGCTGCGCCCCGACGTGCTCACCGCCGGCGAACAAGCACTCGCCGTGCGCGCCCCCGCCCCCGACGACGAGCTACTCGCCGCCGAGCTGGCCCACCTGGACCGCAAGCTCGACGCCACCGACGCCGAACGCCGCCGCCTCGTCGACCTCTACCAGGCCGGGCTCGTCGAGCTCCCCGACCTGCAGCGCCGCGCCAACGACGTCGAGCACCGCCGCCGCGGCCTCGAACAACGCCGCGACGCCTCACCGCGCAACGCCAAGAACTCACCCGCGACAACCAGCTCCGCCACCGCGTCCGCGACTTCGCCACCCGCGTCCTCGCCGTGATCGACACCCTCAACTTCACCCAGAAACAGACCCTGCTCCGCCTCGTCGTCGAAGAAGTCCACGTCACCGGCTGGCACGTCCAGATCCGGCTGCGGATTCCCCTCGACGACAACCCTGACAACCCGCCCCAACCGCCGAACCCCACCCCCGAGCCCGATCAGGACGGCTCGGTGTCAACCCAAGACCGTCTGCGTTCCCTTCGTAGGGATCAAGGGGTTCAGCTACCGGCGGGTCAAGAACGATGTCCGCGATGCCGCCGATCTGGCGGAGCTGCTGCGGATGGGTCGGCTGCCCGAGGCCTACATCTCCTCCCCCGCGGAGCGGGAGCTGCGTGAGCTGGTGCGCCACCGCGCGAAGCTGGTCGCGCTGCGCTCCGGGCTCAAGGCGCAGGTCCACGGGGTGTTGGCCAAACGGAGTCTGCTCCCGCAGGTCTCGGACCTGTTCGGTCCCGCCGGCGCCCAGTGGCTGCGCCAGGCACCGCTGGATCTGGTGTATCGGCAGCGGGTGAGTTCGCTGCTCGAGCTGATCGATGGCTACGACGGCGAGGTCGAGACCTTCCGGAGGATGATCGCCGGGCGGTTGGCGGGCCACCGCGGGTACCGGGTGATCCAGCAGATCGGTGGGATCGCCCCCGGACCTTCGCCGCGATCTTCGTCGCGGAGATCGGCGACATCAGTCGTTTCACCCGCCCGGAGAAGTTGACCTGCTGGGCCGGGCTCACCCCACGCCACCGTGAGTCCGACACCACGGTGCACCGCGGCCCGATCACCAAACAGGGCTCCACCCTGGTGCGCTGGGCGGCGATCGAGGCCTGTCAACGCACTCCGGCCGGCACCAAGCTGGCCGCCGACCGGGCCCGCATCATCGCGAACCGGGGCCGCAACATCGGGGTGGTCGCCCCGGCCCGCAAGCTGCTCACCCTGGTCTACTACAGCCTGCGCGACGGCCACATCCGTGCGCTGGCCCACGGGGCCGCGTGAGCGGGTTCGGACCAGCAGGACGCGCGATCGCCGGGGCCATGACTCCCACCCCACGGTGGCGTGGTCGCCCCCTTGATTGATCCCGCCCTGCTGGAGCCGCACCGCTTCATGCCGCCACCCGAGCGGCGAAGGGATGACCGGCAGCCGAACCCCGGCCCGCCTGACTGATCTTCGGCGA
>DASQWR010000195.1:0-6562 GCA_035640155.1 Pseudonocardiaceae bacterium | reverse complement strand
GCCGGCCGGTGCAGTGGTCGCGGCACCGCCGGAGCTCGGCATAGAACGAGTCAAGCGCGTCGGCGTCGAGCGCCCCGACCTTGATGTGACCGAGGAACGGCGAGATGTGCTTGCGGATGTACCCGTGGTAGAGGGTAAGCGTCTTGGGCGCTCCGTCGAACTGGTCGAGGTAGCGCTCGAGCAGCTGGTCGACGGTCGCGCTGGTGCGCGGGTTCCGCCGTTCCTCGACCTGGCTGACCAGTCGGTCACGTGCGGCCCTGGCGCGCCGCTCTGCGTCTCGACCGGGCGGGATGATCTCCGTCAGGTTGTGACGTCGCTTCGTCACCGGATCAACGCCGGCGTAGACCCGGACCCGGAACGCGCCGCTCGGCAGCTCGTCGATGCTTCCGCGAGCACGCCCCGCGGCGGTTCCTCGTGCTCGTGTCACGAGAGGAGGATAGCACCAGTTCGTGTCATGAATCGTGTCACGACGCCGCGCTCTTCCTATCGATGCTCGCCATTAGTGCTGGCAAAGCCAGAGCCGACGCGGGGACTCGAACCCCGAACCTTCCGCTTACAAGGCGGGCGCTCTGCCAGTTGAGCTACGCCGGCGTGTGCAGTCATGGTAGGGGTCCGTCCCGCCACGCCCGCCGAGGTGGGCTCACGGGTTGGCTGTGTCTGCGCCGCCGGTCGGGAGACTGAGAGGCGGTGTTCCAGGGGAACCCGCACCGCGACGGGCTAGCCTGCGGGGCAGGCAGCATCAGAGGAGGCGACGGCCCGTGGCCGAGACCGCTGGTTCCGGAACACCGACCACCGAGGCGGACTTCGTGGTGGTCGCCAACCGCCTCCCCGTCGACCTGGAGCGACTGCCCGACGGGTCGCAGCGGTGGAAGTCCAGCCCCGGTGGCCTCGTCACCGCCCTCGAGCCGTATCTGCGGTCGCGGCAGGGGGCCTGGGTGGGTTGGCCCGCAGTGCCCGACGAGGAGGTCGAGCCCTTCGCCGACGACGGCCTGACGCTGCATCCGGTGATGCTCTCGACAGCTGAGGTCACTGACTACTACGAGGGCTTCTCCAACGCGACGCTCTGGCCGCTCTACCACGACGTGGTGGCCCCGCCGATGTTCGACCGTGGCTGGTGGAACGCGTACGTGACGGTCAACGAACGCTTCGCCGCAGCCGCGGCCAAGGTCGCCGCGCAGAGCGCCACCGTGTGGGTGCAGGACTACCAGCTGCAACTCGTGCCGCGGATGCTCCGGGAACGCCGCCCCGACCTCCGGATCGGCTTCTTCCTGCACATCCCCTTTCCCCCGACCGAGCTGTTCCTGCAGCTGCCGTGGCGCACCGAGATCGTCCGTGGGCTGCTCGGGGCCGACCTGATCGGGTTCCACCTGCCCGGTGGGGCGCAGAACTTCCTGTACCTGGCGCGCCGGCTCGCCGGCATGTCGGTGTCCAGGAGCGCCGTCGGTCTCCGTTCCCGGCCGGGCATCGTGGAGATCGGCGACCGCGAGGTGCGGGTGGGCGCCTTCCCGATCTCGATCGACTCGGCGGCACTGGACGCGATGTCGCGCACCGCGCCGGTCCGCCGCCGCGCCGCCGAGATCCGCGACGAGCTCGGCAACCCGTCCACGGTGATCCTGGGGGTCGACCGGCTGGACTACACCAAGGGCATCGACGTGCGGCTGCACGCGTTGCGTGAGCTCTACGCCGAGGAGCGGATCTCGGCCGACGACGTCGTGATGGTGCAGCTGGCCACCCCCAGCCGCGAGCGGGTGGAGCACTACCAGCGCATGCGGAGGGACATCGAGCAGCTGGTGGGCGGGATCAACGGCGAGTTCGGACGGGTGGGGCATCCCGCGGTGCACTACCTGCACCAGTCGTTCCCGCGCGACGAGCTCGCCGCCTTCTTCGTCGCCGCTGACGTGATGGTCGTGACCCCGGTGCGGGACGGGATGAACCTCGTCGCCAAGGAGTACGTGGCGTGCCGGCACGACCTGGGCGGCACGCTCGTGCTCTCGGAGTTCACGGGCGCAGCGGCGGAGCTCACGCAGGCATTCCTGGTGAACCCGCACGACCTGGACGGGGTCAAGAACGCCATGGTCGAGGCGATCACGCTGGACCGGGAGCAGGGCCGCAGCCGGATGAGGGCGATGCGCCGACAGGTGATGACCTACGACGTCGACCGCTGGGCGCGCTCGTTCCTCGAGGCACTCGGCGCGACCTGAGAACGGCGTCGACTGTTGCCGGGACGCGTCACGGAGGGACGGCGATGACGGGCGCGGGGCGGCGGATCGGGCCGCAGGAGCGGCGGGCGCGGCTCGGGGTGCGGCACCTTCTCGCCGCGACGGCGCAGGGCCAGAGCGTGACCGAGGTGGCCACCGGCCTGGTGGCGCTGCACGGTACCGACCCCGCCTCGGTGTTCCTGGCCGCGTTGGCCCGGATGCGCGCAGGAGAGGTCGGGGCGATCGAGCGTGCGCTCTACGACGACCGGGTGCTGGTCCGGATGCTGGCCATGCGCCGGACGATGTTCGTCGTACCGCTCGATCTGGCACCGGTCGTGCAGGCGGCGTGCACGCGGGCGATCGCGGAGCGGGAGCGGAGCCGCCTGGTCCTGCTGCTCGACCAGGCTGGTATCGACGACGACGCGGCCGGCTGGCTCAGCGACGTCGAGGAGTCCACCCTGCGCGCGCTCGCTGCGCGTGGTGCGGCGACCGCGGCAGAACTGTCCGAGGACGAGCCCCTGCTGCGAACCTCCGTCCTGATGGCTGAGGGCAAGCCATACGAAGCCCGGCAGAACGTCTCCACCCGCGTGCTGTTCCTGCTCGCCGCGGACGGGCGGATCATCCGCGGGCGGCCCCGTGGCTCGTGGACGTCCAGCCAGTACCGCTGGTCGCTGTCGGCGGCGTGGCTATCGAATGGGATGGCCGAGTGGCCGACCGAACTCGCCCAGGCGGAGCTGGTCCGCCGGTGGCTCGCCGCGTTCGGGCCCGGAACAGTCGCCGACCTGCGGTGGTGGACCGGATGGACCGCCGGCCAGGTGCGCAAGGCTCTCGCCCAGGTCGGTCCGGTCGAGGTCGAGCTGGACGGAACGGTCGGGCTCGTACTCGCCGACGACCTCGATCCGGTGCCCGCCGTCGAGCCCTGGGCTGCGCTGCTCCCTGCCCTCGACCCGACAGCAATGGGGTGGTCGGAGCGGGGATGGTTCCTCGGCGACCACGCCCCGGCGCTGTTCGACCGATCCGGCAACATCGGCCCCACCGCCTGGTGGGACGGACGTGTCGTCGGCGGCTGGGCGCAGCGCAAGGACGGCGAGATCGCGTTCCGGCTCCTCGACGACGTCGGCGCCGACGCCGAGGCGGCAGTGCGGACGGCAGCCGATCGGCTCGCCTGCCAACTCGGGAAGGTCCGGGTCACGCCACGCTTCCGCACGCCGCTCGAACGGGAGCTGGTCAGCTGACGAGCCCGCCGGGGAACGCGGTGATCCTCGGCTAGCCTCCCACAGTGATCGGCCGCCGGCAGATACGTGATCGCGCGCGCGGTGGCTTCCTGCAGCGCCCGGCACGAGCGGTCGTGCTCGCCTTCGCCGCGACGGCCGCGGTGGGCACCGCGGCGTTGATGCTGCCGGTGGCCACGGAGTCCGGGAACCCGACCGATCCGGTGCCTGCGGTGTTCACCGCGGTCTCGGCGCTGTGCGTGACCGGCCTGGTCGTCGTCGACACTCCGACGTACTGGTCGACCTTCGGTGAGCTGGCGATCCTGGGGCTGATCCAGATCGGCGGGATCGGCATCATGACGCTGGCCTCGCTGCTCGGGCTGCTCGTCGCCCGCCGGATCGGGCTGCGGCTGCAGATCACCGCGCAGGCGGAGACCAAGACGCTCGGGCTGGGCGAGGTCCGCCGGGTCGTGGGAAGCATCCTCGCGCTCAGCCTGGCCATCGAGGCCGCCGTCGCCGTCCCGCTCGGTCTCCGGTTCGCGCTGCACTACGGCGAGCCGGCCGGGCGCGCCGGCTACCTCGCGGTGTTCCACTCCGTCTCGGCGTTCAACAACGCTGGGTTCGCGCTGTTCACCGACAACATGGTCCCGTTCGTCTCCGACGCCTGGATCTGCCTGCCCATCGTGGTGGCGGTGGTCCTCGGCGGGATCGGGTTCCCGGTGCTCTTCGAGCTCGGCCGGCACCTGCGAACTGGCGCGCAGCGCTGGACGCTGCACGTGCGGATCACCGCAGCGGCCTACGGGCTGCTGCTGGTGATCGGCGTCGCCGCGTTCCTGCTCACCGAGTGGCGCAACCCGGGCACCCTCGGCCGGCTGGATGTCGCGGGCAAGCTGCTGGCCGGGCTCTTCCACGGCGTGATGCCCCGCACCGCGGGGTTCAACAGCCTCGACGTCGGGGAGTTCCAGCCGGCCACCCTGCTGACCCACGACGTGCTGATGTTCATCGGTGGCGGCAGCGCGGGCACCGCCGGTGGCATCAAGGTGACGACCTTCGCGCTGCTGGCGTTCGTGATCCTCGCCGAGATCCGGGGCGAGCCGACCGTGCACGTGCTCGGCCGGCGGCTGCCCGCCGGGGTGCAACGCCAGGCGCTCACCGTCGCCCTCCTCGGCGTGGGCCTGGTCATCGTCTCGACCCTGGTGCTGCTCTCGGTCAGCCCGTTCCGGCTGGACGACGTGCTGTTCGAGGCCGTCTCCGCGTTCGGCACCGTGGGGCTGTCCACCGGGATCACCGCCCAGCTGCCGTCCTCCGGGCAGCTGGTGCTGACGGCGCTGATGTTCCTGGGCAGACTGGGACCGACCACGCTGGCCTCCGCACTCGCACTGCGCGAGCACACCCGCCGGTACGAACTACCCGAGGAGCGAACGATCGTTGGCTAGGAACGCGCGCAGCGCCAAGTCGTTCCGGGTCGTCGTGCTCGGGCTGGGTCGCTTCGGTGAGTCGCTGGCCCGCGAGCTCGTGCTGCGCGGAACCGAGGTGCTGGGGATCGACTCCGACCCGGCGCTCGTGCAGAGGTACGCCGACGACCTGACCCACACCGCCGAGGCCGACACCACCGATGCCGACGCGCTGCGCCAGCTGGACGTGCCCGGCTTCGAGCGCGCCGTGGTCGGTATCGGCACCGACCTCGAGGCCAGCATCCTCACCACGGCCGTGCTGGTGGACTTCGAGATCCAGCACATCTGGGCCAAGGCGGTCAGCCGCCAGCACGGCCGGATCCTGCAGCGGATCGGCGCGCACCACGTGGTGCTGCCCGAGCACGACATGGGGGAGCGTGTCGCGCACCTCGTGACCGGCCGGATGCTGGACTACATCGAGTTCGAGGACGACTTCGCGATGGTCAAGACTGTCGCGCCGGAGGACTCCGTGGGAATTCCGCTGTCCGACAGCGCGCTGCGCGCCCGCCACGGCGTCACCGTGGTCGGCGTCAAGCGGCCCGGGGAGGACTTCACCCACGCCACCCAGGACACCGTCCTGCACCGGGGTGACGTCCTCATCGTCTTCGGCCGGGTCGACGCGGTCGAGTCCTTCGCGAACCGGGTGTGACCAGGGGTGCCGACGTTGAATCCGCAGGGCACCCGATCCGGTCAGATCGGCACGCCCTTGCCGCGCAGCCACACCAGTGGGTCGATCTTGCGGCTCCCGTTGCGCAAGACCTCGAAGTGCAGGTGCGGGCCGGTGGACTGTCCCCGGTTGCCGAGCGTGGCGATCTGCTCGCCGGCGGTCACCCGCTCGCCCACCGAGACCAGATACCTGTCGACGTGGCCGTACACGGTGACCGTGCCGTCGCCATGAAGGATCCGCACCCAGAGCCCGAACCCGCTCGCCGGCCCGGCCGCGACCACCCGCCCGTCCATCACGGACACTATCGGGGTGCCGATGCGGTTCGCGATGTCCACCCCGTAGTGGATCCTCCCTCCGCGGGGACCATAGGTCGAGGTGATGCGACCGATGGTCGGCGCCACGACACCCCCCGGACGGAGCAACCCAGCTGCCTCGGGGGACCGGGTGGCAGCGGGAGGCCCGGTCGCAGGGTCAGGTGCGCGTGAGCGGTTCGCTGCGGCTTCCGCTTCGCTGCGGGCAGCTTCCGCTGCCTGGGCGGCTTCCGCTTCCCGGCGGGCCTCCTGCCAGTCCTGGTAGGTCGCCCGCCGGCCCTCGAGGCCGGCCAGCGTCCGCTGGGCGACGTCGAGCTGCCGCTCGAGGTCGGCCTTGCGGGCCAGGAGCTCGGAGCTGCGCCGTTCGGCTGCGGCGTCGGCGGCCACGGCTGCCGCGTAAGCGGCGTCCGCCGTCACCTTGGCCTGCTCGGCGGCGCGCTGCCGATCCCGGGCCTCGTCCAGCGCCGCGCGGGCGGCGGAGTCCTGGTTCGCCATCCCGACCCGGGCCCGGCGCAGGCCCTCCAGCGCCTCGAGCTGCACCCCGCCCACCGCGTCGAGCAGCTCCGCGCGGGCCAGCAGGTCCTCGGGGTCGTCGGAGCCGAGGAACCCGGAGACCGAGCCGATCAGGCTGCCCTGCCGGTAGCTGGCCGCCGCGAACTCGTCGAGCTTCTGCTGCGCGTTCCGGACCTCGGCGCCGGCGGCCTCCGCCTCCGCCCGCCGG
>DASQWR010000194.1:0-27940 GCA_035640155.1 Pseudonocardiaceae bacterium | reverse complement strand
GCGATCGCCGTCGACTTCCTCAAGGGCTTCCGCCCGGCGCGGAGCGACGCCGAGGACGACGTGCCGGTGGACCGGTGGCACTTCCGGACGTCCTACCCGTACTTCTTGAACGAGATGGTCGTCCGTGCGGAGGCGCTGCAGCACGGTGACGTGCCGCTCGAGGTGAACGAGCCGCTCGCGCGGTTCCTGCGGGGTTACCAGCTCTCGGTCGGCTATGCCCCGGGACCGCTGCTCGGAGTGGCGCTGCTCGCCGGCGCGGCAGGTGGACTGGGTCTCGGCCGGGCACGGCACTCGGGCATCCGCGCGGCCAGCCTGCTCGCCTCCGGGCTCGCCGCAACGGTGCTGCTCACCGCGGCCGCGTTCGAGTTCTCGTGGCGCTACCAGCTGCCGGGCCTGGTGCTGCTGCCGATGGCTGGAGTGTTGGGTATCACCGCGTTCACCGGCCCGCTGCGCAGGCCGGGGCCGCGGCTGAAGCTGCGCCCGCCGCTGCCGCCGTACCCCGACGAGGTGGACACCGCGTCCGTACGCGCGTTCGTGCGCGAGCACGGCGAGCCGCGGTTCGCGCCGGTCGTCGTCGTGATCGCGGCGTACAACGAGGAGGACGGCATCGGCGCTGTGCTCGACGCGGTGCCCGCGTCGTGTTGCGGCCTGCCGGTCGACACGCTCGTCGTCGTCGACGGCTGCACCGACGGCACCGCGGGGGTCGCCAGCCGCCACGGTGCCGCCGTGTGCGAGGCGGTGACCAACCGGGGGCAGGGCGCGGCGCTGCGGCTCGGCTACGCGCTGGCGCGGCAGGGGGGCGCGCGCTACGTCCTCACCACGGATGCGGACGGCCAGTACGACACCGACGAGATGGAGCTGCTGCTCGCCCCGCTGCTCGCGGACGAGGCCGACTTCGTCACGGGCTCGCGGGTGCTCGGCAGGCAGGAGACCACCGACCCGGTGCGCCACCTCGGCGTCCGGGTGTTCGCGGCGCTCGCGAGCGTGCTCACCGGCAGGCGGCTGACGGACACGTCGTTCGGCTTCCGGGCGATGAAGGCGGAGGTCACTGCGGCCGTCACGTTGGAACAGGCGCAGTACCAGGCGTCGGAGCTGCTGGTGTCGGTCCTCGTGGGCGGGTACCGCGTCGTGGAGCAGCCGATGACGATGCTGGCCAGGGCGGCGGGGGAGACGAAGAAGGGGAACAACCTCGTCTACGGAATGCGCTACGCCCGGGTGATGGTGGGCACCTGGTGGCGGGAGCGCTCCTCCCGGCGGGTCGCGGCGCCGAACACGAGCCGGTCCAGCAGCACGAACTTGACCACGAAGAGCAGGACGTAGCTCGCGCCGAACACCACGGCCAGCACCACGGTGTGCACCGCGTGGGCGTCAATGCTCGAGGCGACGAGCCGGTCGACGCCGGTGGTGGCCGCGGTCGCGAGCAGGCCGTTGAGGGTGATCACGGCCAGGTAGGGCAGCAGCTCAGCTCGCACCTCCACCCGGCCTGCCCGCTGCCAGGCCCAGAAGCGATGCAGCACGAAGCTCGGGATCGCGCCTGCCACGAACGCCGAAGCGCCGGAGAGTGCCGCCGACGCCCCGAGCACGCCGAAGAGCAGTAGAAACGTCGCCTGGCTGCATACCGTGGCGACGGCAGCGCCCGCGGCGAACCGGGTGAACACCTGCAGCGGCCGCGCTCGGGTCGCCCCGGCGCGGATCGCACCCGTCACGCCGTCATGCTCTCAGACACCATCCGGCGGTGTTCGTTGGTGTCCGCGGGATGGATCTGGTTGGGTGTCGCACACAGTAGACATGCCTGGTTCCCTCGGGGGCGCCCTCCGCTGAGGGACCGGACATTCCTCCGCCGCAGGAACCCCACGACGGCTGGAGGACACGGTGCGAATCCTCGTACTCGGTGGCGACGGGTACCTCGGCTGGCCGACCGCGCTGCACCTGTCCGACCGGGGCCACGACGTCGCCGTGCTGGACAACTTCGCGCGCCGCTCCTACGACGACGAGATGGGCGTGCGCAGCCTGGTGCCCATCGAGCCCCTGCAGCGCAGGGTGCAGCTGTGGCGCGAGCAGTCCGGCGAGCAGATCGAGCTGTTCGTCGGCGATCTGTGCGACGCGGAGCTCACCATCGACGCGATGCGCCGCTTCGCACCGGACGCGGTGGTGCACTACGCGGAGCAGCGTGCGGCGCCCTACTCGATGATCGACCGCAAGCACGCGGTCTACACCCAGTACAACAACGTGATCGGCAACCTCAACGTGCTGTTCGCGATCGGGGAGGTGGACCGGGACATCCACCTCGTCAAGCTCGGGACGATGGGTGAGTACGGGACCCCGAACATCGACATCGAGGAGGGCTGGCTGGAGGTCGAGCACAACGGCCGCACCGACCGGATGCTCTTTCCGAAGAAGCCGGGCTCCTTCTACCACCTGTCCAAGGTGCACGACAGTCACAACATCGAGTTCGCCTGCCGGATCTGGGGCCTGCGCGCCACCGACCTCAACCAGGGCGTGGTGTACGGCCAGCAGACCGACCAGACCGTGGGTGACGAGCGGCTGGCCACCCGGTTCGACTATGACGCGATCTTCGGCACGGTGCTCAACCGGTTCGTGATCCAGGCCGTGCTGGGACATCCGCTCACCGTGTACGGCACCGGAGGCCAGACCCGCGGCCTGATCGACATCCGGGACACCGTGGAGTGCGTCCGGCTGGCGTGCGAGAACCCGGCGGACGCGGGGGAGTTCCGGGTGTTCAACCAGATGACGGAGTCGATGTCGGTCGCCGACATCGCGAAGACCGTGTCGGCGAGCTACCCCGGCGGGGTGGACATCGAGTACCTGGACAACCCGCGGGTGGAGCAGGCCGAGCACTACTACAACGTGGTCCACACCGGGCTCGTCGAGCTGGGTCTGCAGCCGCACCTGCTCTCCGACACCCTCATCGAGTCCCTCTTCGACATTGCCGAGCGGCACAAGGACCGGGTGGACCTGGCCGCGATGCGCCCGACGGTGAACTGGCGCGCCACTGCCAGCCCGATGCGCGCTCAGCCCAGCACCGAGCGGTAGAGCTCCGCGGTGCGCTGGGCAACGGTTGACCAGGAGAACTCGCGGACGGCGCGCTCGCGCCCGGCGCGCCCCATCGCCGCGGCCCGCGCCGGATCGGCGAGCAGCTCGTTGACCCGCTGCGCCAGGCCGGCGGCGAACCCGTCAAGGTCGTGCTGGTCGAACGGGACGAGCAGCCCGGTCACGTGATCGTCGACCACCTCCGGGATGCCGCCCACGTCGGAGGCCACCACCGCGGTGCCGCACGCCATCGCCTCGAGGTTGACGATGCCCAGCGGCTCGTACACCGAGGGGCAGACGAAGACGGTGGCGGCCGAGAGGACGGCGCGCACGGTCTCGGGAGGCAGCATCTGCTGCACCCAGACGACGCCGGGTCGGGCCGCGGCCAGCTCGGCCACCCTTGCAGCGGTCTCGGCGGCGATCTGCGGGGTGTCCGGTGCCCCGGCGCACAGCAGCAGCTGCGCGTCGGGGTCCATCCGGCGCGTGGCCGCGAGCAGGTGCTCCAGACCTTTCTGTCGGGTCACCCGGCCGACGAACGTCACCACCGGGCGCGCCGGGTCCACCCCGAGCCGGACGAGCGCCTCCGTCCCGTCCACCGGCCGGTAGGCCTGCGGGTCGATGCCGTTGCGCACCACGTGCACCCGTTCCGGGTGCAGCGTCGGGTAGCAGCCGAGGACGTCGGTGCGCATGCCCTCGCTCACCGCGATCACCGCGTCGGCGTGCTCGTAGCTGGTGCGTTCGGCCCAGGACGACACCCGGTAGCCACCGCCGAGCTGTTCGGCCTTCCACGGTCGCCGGGGCTCCAGCGAATGCGCCGTGACCACGTGTGGCATCCCGTGCAGTGTCCGGGCCAGGTGACCGGCCAGGTTGGCGTACCAGGTGTGGGAGTGCACCAGGTCGGCGCCGGCGACCGCGTCGGCCATCACCAGGTTCACGGACAGCGTCTGCAGCGCATGGTTCGCTGCGGAGAGACCGGGATCACTCCCGTGGGCGTGGGCATCGTCACGGACGGCGCCGAAGCAGTGCACGTCGACGTCGAGCAGCGCCCGCAGCTGCGGCACCAGGGCGGCGACGTGGACGCCGGCGCCGCCGTACACCTCGGGCGGGTACTCACGGGTCAGCACTGCCACGCGCACCGTGCGACGCTAGTCCCTCGGGTGCCGCCGCTGACAGCGGACGGGGGGCCGGGCGACGCTGGACGGCTTCGTGGTCGCAACCGCACTAGGGTGGGTGCGTGAGACAGCAGCCGCGGGTGCTCGGCATCGTCCTCGCGGGCGGTGAGGGCAAGCGGCTGTGGCCGCTGACCGCCGACCGGGCCAAGCCAGCCGTGCCCTTCGGCGGCAACTATCGCCTCATCGACTTCGTGCTGTCCAACCTGGCGAACGCCGGGTACATGCGCATCTGCGTGCTCACGCAGTACAAGTCACACTCATTGGACCGGCACATCTCCACGACCTGGCGGCTGTCCAGCATGTTCGGGGAGTACATCACCCCGGTGCCTGCCCAGCAGCGGCTCGGGCCCCGCTGGTACACCGGCAGTGCGGATGCGATCTACCAGTCACTCAACCTGGTCTACGACGAGCGGCCCGAGTACATCGTGGTCTTCGGGGCCGACCACGTGTACCGCATGGACCCGTCGCAGATGGTGGACCAGCACATCGCCACCGGCGCCGGCGTGACCGTGGCCGGCATCCGGGTGCCTCGTTCCCAGGCTCGGGCGTTCGGTTGCATCGACTCCGGCTCCTCCGGCCGGATCACCGGGTTCCTCGAGAAGCCTGCCGACCCCCCGGGCACGCCGGACGATCCGGACGTGACGTTCGCGTCGATGGGCAACTACGTGTTCTCCACCGACGTGCTGCTTGCCGCGCTGCGTGCCGACGCCGGCAACCAGGACTCCGACCACGACATGGGCGGCGACATCATCCCGATGGTGGTCGACGCCGGGGACGCCGTGGTCTATGACTTCGCGGACAACGTGGTGCCCGGCGCCACCGACCGTGACCACGGCTACTGGCGTGACGTGGGGACGCTGGACGCCTACTACGAGGCGCACATCGACCTGGTGTCGGTACACCCGGTGTTCAACCTCTACAACCAGGCCTGGCCTATCCGTACCGCGATCCCACCGCTGCCCCCGGCGAAGTTCGTGCAGGGCGGCACCGCGCAGGAATCGGTCATCGGCCCGGGGTCGATCGTCTCCGCCGCCGAGGTGTCACACTCGGTGCTCTCCGCCGACGTCGTCGTGGAGGCCGGTGCGCACGTCGAGGGCAGCGTGCTCATGCCGGGGGTGCGGGTGGGCAAGGGCGCGGTGGTGCGGCGCGCCATCCTGGACAAGAACGTCGTGGTGCCCGATGGCGGGCAGGTCGGCCTCGACCCGGGTCTGGACCGCGAGCGCTACACGGTGAGCGGCGGCGGTGTGGTGGTGCTCGGCAAGGGCGCCCGCGCCGCCTAGCGTCCCTAGGTTAGCGTCGCAGCGCCACCAGCAGGCCGTCGCCGAGCGGGAGCAGCAGCGGGACGAGGGACTTGTCGTCGCGGGCGATGTTCATCACCTCGCGCAGTGCCGCGGTGGCCGGATCCCGTTGTGCGGGGTCGGTCACCTGTCCGCCCCAGAGCACGTTGTCGAACGCGATGATCCCGCCCGGACGCAGGAGGTTCACGCCCGCCTCCAGGTAGCGCGGGTACTCGGGCTTGGGCGCGTCGACGAAGACCATGTCGTAGGCGCCGTCGGTGAGCCGGGGCAGCACCTCCAACGCCTGCCCCATGATCAGCCGGTAGCGTGCCGGCGGGAATCCCGCCTCGGTGAACGCTGTCCGCGCCGCGCGCTGGTACTCGGGTTCCACGTCGATCGAGGTGAGCACCCCGTCGGAGGCCATGCCCCGCAGCAGCCACAGTCCGCTGGCGCCGGCTCCGGTGCCGACCTCGACCACCGCCCGCGCGGACAGCGTACAGGCCAGGAACCGCAGGGCGGCGCCCCCGCCCGGCCCGACGGGAACGCAACCCAGCTCGTTGCCTCGCTCGCGCGCGGCGCTGAGCGCCTCGTCCTCGGTGACAAACCCCTCAACGTAGTCCCGCACGGCGTCGTAGGTCTGCACCCCGGAGCTCTGCACCACAGTGGGGCCGTCCCCGGTCCCGGTCGACGTCACGCTCCGCAGCGTAGCGCCGTCCCGGGCCCGCGCCGGGGGACGGCGCGCCAGTCGGCGGTTCTCAGCGTGTTCTCAGCCGTTTCTCATCGAGGTTTCACGCCGCCCGGGCATGATCGGTGACGGGATGGCCACCAAGGAACAGCGTGGACCGGACCAGCGTTGGCAGAGACGAACCAGGGCAGCGGTCGCACCGCCGCTCGTCACACCGGAGGTGTCAGACCCACCCGATGGTCACCAAGCCCAGCCGCAGTGAGGCCGCCCGCGACGAGCAACCCGGACGGCCAGCCGACTCCGGCTCCGGCCAGTCGAGGGTGCGGGAAGGATGGACCCAGGAAGGATGGACCCAGGAAGGATGGACACCGCCGTCCTGGGACGAGGTCGTGCGGCAGCACGCGGACCGCGTGTACCGCCTGGCCTACCGCCTCGCCGGAAACCCGCACGATGCCGAGGACCTCACCCAGGAGACGTTCATCCGGGTGTTCCGCAGCCTCGCGTCCTACCAGCCGGGGACCTTCGAGGGCTGGTTGCACCGGATCACCACCAACCTCTTCCTGGACATGGTCCGCCGCCGGTCGCGACTGCGCATGGAGGGTCTGCCGGAGGACACCGACCGGCTGCCCGGCGGCGGTCCCAGCCCCGAACAGATGTACTGTGACGTCCGTCTCGACCCGGACCTGCAGGCGGCCCTGGACGAGCTCTCGCCGGAGTTCCGCGCGGCCGTCGTACTGTGTGATGTGGAGGGTCTGTCCTACGAGGAGATCGGTGCCACCCTGGGTGTGAAGCTTGGTACGGTGCGTAGCCGTATCCACCGCGGCCGGGAGGCGCTCCGCACGGCGCTGGAGCGCCGCCGTGCGCTCGCCGAGAAGGAGACGGGATGACCGACCTGCGCGGCCACCTCTGGTCTGACCTGCTGACGGGTCTCAACGCAGGGCAGCACCTCACCGTGGACGCCGTCGTGGCGTTCGTTGACGGCGAACTCGGGGTGAGCGCCCGGGAACGGGCAGCTGCGCACCTCACCAGTTGCCCCTCGTGTTTCGCCGAGGTCGCCGCGCAGCGCCAAGCGCGCAGCGCGGTGCGCTCCGCAGCCGAGCCCGCGGTGCCAAGCAGCCTGCTCGCGATGCTGCGCTCGATCCCGCAGACCGCGGAGTACGCTGGCGCCCCGGACGGCTTGGCGGTGACCAGCGACGGAACCCTCGTCTCGGTGTCGCCGAATACTCCAGCACATCTGGGTAGCGCTGCACACCTGAGTGCCCACGCGGGTAACGCTGCATTTTCCCGCACCGGGACGGCACGCCAGGGGGCTGGCACGGTGCTGTCCGGCCTCGTCCTCGGCGCCCTGATCATGGTGACCCCGGGCGGGGCACCGGTGCCCACCGAACCCGCACCACGGGCTCCGGCCCCTGTCATCCCCGTCGTGGATGGCGCCGTCCCCGCCGTGCACGCCTCGTCGAGCCAACTGGAACTGCACGGTGTCGGCGTTTCCGATCAGGCTGCTACCGGCCGGTCGCGCTCCGCTTACCTGCCAGTCCCCTGACCGTTCACGGGGTGGAGAAGCTCACTGGAGGAGTTCACTGGGCGGGCTACGCGCACTTCACGCCCGGCCGGGCAGGCTCGACGACCGAGCCGATCGTCCGCGCGGTTCGAGCCGTCCCCGCGATCCGAGCCGGAGATCATGATCCCGTCCCACGACGAGAACCAGGCCCCGGCGCCGCCCCGGCTCCGCCCGCGTCCGGTGCAGCGGCCCGCGGTCGACCCTGCCGCTGCCCAGGTGTTCGGTCGTCCGCCGGGCGTCGAGGGGGGGTTCGCGGTACCGGCCGGACCCTCGGCCGGTCCGCGACTGGGGACGGCCCCGCCCCCGCCGGAGGCGCTCGCATCCGCGTTCAGCAGGCCGCCGGGCAACCGGGAGATCCTGCAGCGTCCACCTGGGGCGGCCCGGCCTGACGGCAAACCGAATGGGGATCTGTGGGCGTCGGACACCGACCCGTGGCGGGATCCGGGGTCCGGCGCCGTGCTGGGCGCTCCCGCGCTCGCCGAACGGTCACCGGTCGCGACCGACGGGCCGGGAGGCGCCCGTCTGAGCCTGCGAGAGATGCTCTTCGGACGCCGCCTGCAACCGGCGGCCCTCGCCCTGTTCGGTGCTGCGGTGTTGCTCGTCGGTGCGGCTGGTGGCCTCATGGGCCGGTTGACCGCGGAGGGTGGTGGTTCGCTCACCGACCCCGACGCCACCCTCGTGCAGGTCGAGCCAGCCGTCGACCGCCCGGCCGGATCGGTCGCCGATGTGGCCGACCGGGTGCTCCCCGCAGTGGTATCCATCGAGATCCGCACCGGTGACCAGGGTGGTTTCGGCTCCGGAGTGGTCATCGACGGGGCCGGCTACGTGCTGACCAACAACCACGTGGTGTCCCCCGCGGCCGGCAATCCGGACGCGACGCTCGAGGCTGTGTTCGCGGACGGCACTCGGGAGCCCGCCCGTATCGTCGGTCGGGATCCGAAGACGGACCTCGCCGTGCTCAAGGTCGAGATCGCGAACCCCACCGTCGCGCAGCTGGGCCGGTCGGGCGCCCTCGAGCCGGGAGACGGAGTGATCGCCATCGGCTCCCCGCTGGGGCTCGCGAGTACCGTGACCACCGGCATCGTCAGCGCCGTGGACCGTCCGGTCCGGTTGCAGGGCGACGGCACCGACACCAACGCGGTGATCGACGCGATCCAGACCGACGCCGCGATCAACCCGGGCAACTCCGGCGGCGCGCTGGTCGACTCCTCGGGTGCCGTGGTCGGGATCAACACCGCCATCCGCACCCTGGGCGCCGGCGAGGGCGGCGGGTCCATCGGTCTCGGGTTCGCGATCCCCATCGACGACGCTCGGGCGATCGCCGAGGAGCTCATCCGGTCCGGCCGCGTCCGCCACCCCGACCTCGGCGTCAATGCCGCCTCGGTCACCGACGGCATGTCGGACGGGGCCCGCGTGCAGAACGTCCAGCAGGGTAGCGCGGCCGCCGACGCCGGCATCGTGGAGGGCGACGTGATCATCCGTGTTGGCGAGCGTGGGATCGCCACTGCCGACGAGCTCGAGGTCGCGGTGCGGGAGTTCGAGATCGGCGCTCCGGTGCCGGTAGCCCTGGTACGGGACAACCGGCCCCTGACCGTCGTCGTGACATTGAAGTCGGACTGAGTCGTCCAGCAGGTGTTCTGCCCGCAGGCGTTACGCTGACGGTGACGCTGGTCAGGCGACCACCACCAGACCGGGAGGGAGAGCCCGGATGTTCAACATCGGTTGGGCCGAGTTCCTCGTGCTGGTCGTCGCCGGGCTCTTCGTCTTCGGGCCGGAGCGCCTTCCGGAGGCGGCGGCGTGGCTGGGCCGGGCGGTGCGTCAGGTCCGCGAGTACGCGACCGGCGCGCGTGAGCAGCTGCGTTCCGAGCTCGGTCCGGAGTTCGACGAGCTGCGCAAGCCGCTGGAGGACCTGCGCGGCCTGCGCGGCTTCGACCCGCGTCGCGCGATGACCCGGCATCTGTTCGACGACTTCGAGAAGTTCGACGACTTCGAGGAACGGCCGGTCAAGCCCAACGGCTACGCCGCCCCACCCGGCGGGCACATGCCGATGGACCGACCGCTGCAGCCGGGGGAACGCGCCCCGTTCGACCCCGACGCCACCTAGCGACCGGCCGGTCTAGCGACCGGCGGGGCTGACCGACAGCAGCCGGCCGGGGAGCCCGCGAGAGCGGCTGGACAGCAGGTCTGCAACGCCGCGCAGCACCACTGCGGCAGGTGCCTCCGGGTCGGAGAGCACCAGCGGGATGCCCGCGTCACCGCTCTCGCGCAGCCGCGGGTCGAGCGGCACCTGGCCCAGCAGCGGCACGTCGCCACCCACCACGCGGGTCAGCGAGTCGGCCACGACCTGGCCGCCTCCGGAGCCGAAGACGTCCATCCGGGAACCGTCCGGCAGCTCCATCCACGACATGTTCTCCACCACGCCCACCAGCCGCTGGTGGGTCTGCATCGAGATCGCGCCGGCGCGCTCGGCTACCTCGGCCGCGGCCTGCTGGGGTGTGGTGACCACCAGGATCTCGGCGCTGGGCACCAGCTGCGCCACCGAGATCGCGATGTCCCCGGTGCCTGGCGGCAGGTCCAGCAGCAGCACGTCCAGGTCACCCCAGAACACGTCGGCCAGGAACTGCTGCAGCGCGCGGTGCAGCATCGGCCCACGCCACACCACCGGGGTGTTGCCCGGGGTGAACATGCCGATCGAGATCACCTTCACACCGTGCGCGGATGGCGGCATGATCATTTTTTCGACCTGGGTGGGCCGGTCGGTGGTGCCGAGCATGCCGGGCACCGAGTGTCCGTAGATGTCGGCGTCCACGATCCCGACGGACCGGCCGCGCTGGGCCATTGCAGCGGCCAGGTTCACCGTCACCGACGACTTGCCCACCCCGCCCTTGCCGGAGGCGACGCAGTAGACCCTGGTCAGCGAGCCGGGCTCGGCGAACGGGATGCGCGGTTCGTCGGCATCCCCCCGCAGGCGTCGGCGCAGCGCGGTGCGCTGAGTGTCGCTCATCACGTCGAGCTCGACACGGACGGTGCGCACCCCGGGTACGCCGGAGACCGCCTCGGTGACCCGCGAGGTGATGGTCTCGCGCATCGGGCACCCGGCTACGGTGAGCCAGACGGCGACGTCGACGCTGCCGTCCGGGCTCACGGTCACGTCCTTGACCATGCCGAGCTCGGTGATCGGGCGGTGGATCTCGGGGTCGTCCACCCCGTCCAGCGCGGATCGGACCGCGTCGACCGACGGAGCGGCCTCGGTGGTGGTCACAGGTTGTCGCACCGACCTTCCTACCTGATCTTCGAGATTACCGATCTTCCACTTCACTGATCTTCGACGTGTACCGGCTGGCTTCGGGAGGCGGGATCTGCCCCCCCATGTTAAGGCGTCGACACCGGGGCCAGCCGCCGTATCATCCCCTGGGTGCCCGATCGCCTGCCCGACTCGCGTGAGCTTGCCGCCTGGCGGGAGTTCCTCCGCGCGCACTCCCGGCTGACCCGGAAGCTCGAGACCGAGCTCCTCACCGACGCGCAGCTGTCCCTGGCGGCCTACGACGTGCTCGTGCAGCTGGCCGAGGCGCCCTCCCGGCGGCTGCGGATGACCGACCTTGCCGACGCGTTGCTGCTGTCCCGTTCCGGGGTGACCCGCCTGGTGGACCGGTTGGAGCGGATCGACCTGGTCGAGCGCAGCCGCGCCGCGGGGGACGGGCGCGGCGTGGTGGCCAGGCTCACCGAGCGGGGTCTGGCGCGACTGCGGTCGGCCAGTGACATCCACCTCGCCGGGATCAGCCGGCACTTTGCGGCCCGCCTGGACGGTGGGGAGCTCGCGGCGTTGCAGCGGCTGTGTGCGCGGCTCGCCGGACCACCCGTCACGCCCTCCCGGCCCGCCGAACCTGCGCCGAGCGATCAGGGGCTCGATCCGGATCGGAGTGAGCCGGATCCGGTGCGAGTTGCTCGGACAGTCGCGACAGCTCGGAACGCAGGAAGTCGCGGGTGACGACCTCGCCGACGGAGAGCCGCAACGCGGCGAGCTCCCGGGCAAGGTACTCGGTATCGGCCTTGGTGCGCTCCGCGCGGGCTCGGTCCTCCTCCAGTGTGATGCGGTCCCGGTCGTCCTGCCGGTTCTGCGCGAGCAGGATCAACGGCGCCGCGTAGGCTGCCTGGGTGGAGAAGGCCAGGTTGAGCAGGATGAACGGATAGGGGTCCCAGCGCAGCGCCATCGTCGCGACGAGGTTGAAGGTGATCCACGCGACGACGAACACCGTCTGCACGGCGAGGAAGCGCCCGGTGCCCAGGTACCGGGCGATCCGCTCGGAGAACCGTGCGAAGGCGTCCGGGTCGACCCGCGGGGCGAGCCGGCGGGGTTGGCGCGGCTGGTCCAGCCGCCGGGCGCTCAGCTCAACCACCGGTGACCTCCCCATCTCCGCCGGAACCGGCAAAGTCGACGCCACCGGGCCCCACGAAGCCCACGCCGTCGCGCTGGCGCCAGTCGTCGGGCAGTGCCGCGTCGAGCACGTCGTCCACCGCCACCGCGCCGACCAGGTGGTCTTCGTCGTCCACCACCGGGGCGCAGACCAGATCGTAGGCGGCGAAGAACCGGGTGACCTCGGTGAGGGTCGCGTCGGGAGCCAGCCTGGACAGCTCGACGTCCAGGACTCCCGCCACCAGGTCGGACGGCGGTTCCCGGAGCAGCCGCTGCAGATGAGCACAACCCAGGTAGCGCCCGGTGGGGGTCGCCGAGGGGGGCCGGCAGACGAACACCATGCTCGCCATCGCGGGCGTGAGGTCGGGGTTGCGCACCCGGGCCAGCGCCTCGGCGACGGTGGCGTCAGGCGTCAGCACCACCGGCTCGGAGGTCATCAGACCGCCGGCGGTGTCCGAGGAGTAGGCAAGCAACCGGCGTACCGGCGCCGACTCCTCGGGTGCCATCAGCCGCAACAGCTGCTCCCGTTCCGGATCGGGCAGCTCGCCGAGCAAGTCGGCGGCGTCGTCGGGGTTCATCGCCTCCAGGACGTCGGCGGCCCGCTCGTCCTCCAGGTGCCCGAGCACGTCGGCCTGCTCATCCTCGGTGAGCTCCTGGAGCACGTCGGCGAGGCGCTCGTCGTCCAGCGCGTCGACCACCTCGTGCCGGCGCTTGCGGGGCAGCTCGCGCAGCGCGTTGGCCACCTCGACCGCCCGCATCGACTCGAACACGGCTAGCAACGTGTCGGCGCCCTGCCCCGCCGCGGAGGACACCTCGGCAAGCGTCAGCCCGGTCACCTCGTCCCAGGCGAGTACCTGTACGGGGCCCCGGCGGCTGAGCCGTCCGGTGCGCTCTCGCACCGCCAGCCTGCCGATGACCCAGTCCCGGGTGCGGGTCCGCTCCAGCCCCGCGTCGACCACCACGGCCGACGCTCCGGTGGCGGCCACGCTGACCCGGCTGTCGAGGATCTCGCCGATCACCAGTGCCTCGTTGGGCCGCTGGGAGAACCGCCGCAGGCTCACCGTGCCAGTGGCGAGCGCCACCGCGCCGGGCTCGATCGTGGTGACCCGCAGCATCGGCACGAAGATTCGCTGCCGGACGGCGAGCTCCACGACCAGGCCGAGCACCCGGGGTGGCTCCGGGCCGGTCCGCAGGGTGACGACGAGGTCGCGCACCTTGCCGATCGACTCGCCATCCGGGCCGAACACCGGCAAGCCCGCCAGGCGGGCCGCGAAAACCCTCATCGCCGTGGCCACCCGACGAGGCTAGCGGGAGACTGTTCGCCAGCAGGTTCAGCCTTGCGGCGGCTCAGGGTTCGTCGAACTCCCCGTCTCTGGCGCCGAGCACGAAGGCCTCCCACTCGGCCGGGGTGAACAGGAGAACCGGCCCGTCGGGGTCGGCGGAGTTACGCATGGCGATGTGACCCTCGACGAAGGCGATCTCCAGGTGGTCGCCTTCACCGGCGGCCTGGCTGCCGCGCTGCCACTGCGCGCCGCTCAGGTCGATGGTGTCACGGATGCCCGCCTTGTCGTCAACGACCATGGCACCGAGGGTAGCGCCACCTCGGCGACCGTCGCCGATGGGACTGATCGAGGGCCGTACCGGATGGGATGCCCGGGGAGCGACCCGCCGTCGCGGCGGCCGGCAGGCGCTCACTGTCGTGCGCCGCCGGTCGAAAGGTGTAGCGCCGAGGTCGGCTGCTGAGGACACTGTGGGCTCCGACGTCGGCGCCGGCGTACCAGTGGGACGTACCAGTGGAGGTAGGAGCTCATGCACCGACGAAATCCCATACATTGCCTCGTTCCCGACTACGTGTTGCGGGAGATCGCCCGCCGGGGCGGCGAGACCGAGCGCGCGGCGGCCCTGGACAGCCTGGGGATCAGCGCGACGTTGCGGTCGGCGCGGTCGCAGGCCGAGGCGGGTCGGGCGGCCATCGGCTCGGTCCGCCTGCCCACCGCTGCGTTACGCCTCCCCAAGGTCGACCGGGTCATCCGCGATGCCGACGGCGGCACCGATCTCGCCGCGCCGGTCGTCCGCCGGGAAGGCGACCCGGACTCGGGTGATCCCGCGGTCGACGAGGCATTTGAGCACTTCGGATCCACCTGGAGCTTCTTCTTCGAGGTGCTGGCTCGCAACTCGATCGACAATGCCGGCATGACCCTCGACGGGGTGGTGCACTACGGCCGCAACTTCGACAACGCGTTTTGGGACGGCGACCAGATGGTCTTCGGTGACGGCAGCGGCACGCTGTTCACCCGGCTCACCCAGTCGCTGTCGGTATGCGCTCACGAACTCGGCCATGGCGTGATCCAGTTCGACGGTCCGCTGGTCTATCAGAGCCAGTCCGGGGCGCTCAACGAGCACATTGCGGACGCTTTCGGGGTGATGGTCCACCAGTGGAAGCACGGCCAGACCGTGGCGGAGGCCGACTGGCTCATCGGCGCGGAGATCCTCGCCGAGGGAGTGGACGGCAAGGCGCTTCGTTCCATGAAGGAACCGGGCACCGCCTACGACGACGACCTGCTCGGCAAGGACCCGCAGCCTGCGCACATGGATGGCTACATCCACACCGCCGACGACAACGGCGGTGTGCATATCAACTCGGGTATTCCGAACAAGGCATTCTACGAGATCGCAAGGGAGCTCGATGGCAACTCCTGGGATCGCGCCGGCCGCATCCTCTACGCCACGCTGGGCAACCCGCAGCTGCGCCCGACGAGCGACTTCCGACGGTTTGCCCGGCTCAACCACCGGGTGGCCGGACAGCTCTACGGTGCCGACAGCGTTGAGGCCGCGGCCGTCAAGAATGGGTGGGCTGCGGTCGGGATCACGGTGTGAGGTGCTGGATGGCTAGTGGGGTAGCGCCGAGAGTGTCGTTCCGGCGGACGGGTGGCCTGTTCGCCGGCGGCGCCGTCACCACGTCGGTCTCCGCAGACGACCTCGACGGCCCGGCGCGGGAGGTCTTGCAACGCTGTCTCGAGCAGGCGAACCTGGAGGCGCTCGCCGAGCGCTCTCCGATCACCGGCCCGGGTGCGGACATGTACCAGTACGACATCGTGCTCGAACACGGGGGAAGGCGTTCCCAGGTCGTGGTCGCGCAGACCGCGGTTCCGGACGACCTTCGCCCACTCGTCGAGTGGTTGGAGCACCATGCGGCCGGCCGAGGTGACTGACCAGGCCCGCCCCTGCACGATCGCCTGATCGTTGGCAGGATCGGGTTGTCCACCCGGAGGTGATGCACGTGACCAGCCCGTTCACCGGTCAGGGCCAGATGCCAGGGCTTCCGACGCCCCCGACCGGTTGGCCGGTCGGCTCCTACGCAACCTACGCGGAGGCGCAGCGAGCGGTCGACCACCTGGCGGACAGCGAGTTTCCGGTCCAGGAGGTGACCATCGTCGGGGTGGACCTGATGCTGGTCGAACGGGTGCTCCGGCGGCTCACCTGGGGCCGGGTGCTGGGTACGGGTGCGGCGTCGGGAGCCTGGTTCGGGCTCTTCGTCGGCCTCCTGCTCAGCCTGTTCGCCGAGCCTGGGGGTTTCCTCGGCCCGATCCTGGTCGGCCTCACCACCGGTGTGATCTTCGGGATGGTATTCGCCGCGGCCGGGTACGCCTCGTCCCGTGGCCGGCGCGACTTCGCCTCGGCCAGTCAGCTGGTGGCCGGCCGATACGATGTGCTCTGCGAGCCGCGCAACGCGGAGAAGGCACGCGACCTGCTCGCGAAGCTCGCGATGGGTCCCGCGGGACCGTAATGAGGCCCCGAGTAGTCCGGGAACGGCGTGCCGCACCCACCCGGGTCGCCGTCCTGCTGGGGGCGGCACTGCTCGCCGCTGGGCTGTCGGCGGGGTGCGGTTCGGACGACGAGGGCGTGGTGCTGCGCTTCTACACTCCGGCTGACGGAGCCGCCCAGTACGGGGAGGCTGCGGTCCGCTGCACCGAAGCGGCCGGCGGCCGTTACCGCATCGAGCAGCAGACGCTCCCCCGCCAGGCTGACGACCAGCGGTTGCAGCTTGCGCGTCGCATCGTCGGGGGCGACGAGACGCTGGACATCATGCTGCTCGACGTCACGTGGACGGCCGAGTTCGCCGAGGCGGAGTGGATCCTGCCGTTTCCACCGGATGTGGCGGCTCGGGCGCAGGAAGGCACGCTGGAGGCCGCGTACGAGACCGGGACGTGGAGCGGGGAGCTGTTCGCCGCGCCGCTGAACACCAACACCCAGTTGCTGTGGTACCGCGAGGACCTGATGCCGCCGAGCGGCCCGCCCGGGACGTGGGACGAGGTCATCACGATCGCCGAGGACCTCGCGGCACAGGACCGCCCGAGCTGGATCGAGGTGCAGGCCGCCCAGTACGAGGGCATCACGGTGTGGTTCAACACCTTGTTGACCAGCGCTGGCGGGCAGATCGTCGCTGACGACGGCACCACGGTGACGCTTGCGGAGGGGGATGCGGCGAACCGGGCGCTGGAGATCATGTCCCACGTGGCCGCCGCGCGCGGGGCCGACCCGTCACTGTCCCAGCGCGACGAGGGTGCCGGGCGGCTGGCGTTCGAGTCCGGTGCGGCCGCCTTCCAGGTCAATTACCCGTTCGTGCTCCCTGGGATCGAGGAGAACAACGGCGGATCGCTCATCGACGAGCGGGGCAATCCCACCGACCAGGACACCGGTCGTCGGGTTGCTGACGTCTTCGCCTGGGCGCCCTACCCGTCGGTGGTCGCAGGTGAGCCCGCCTCGGTGACGATTGGCGGGCTCAACCTCGCGGTGTCCTCGACCAGCCGTTATCCGGACCAGGCGTTCGAGGCCGTCCAGTGCCTTCGCAACCAGGAGAACCAGTTGCGCAACGCACTGGACGCCGGGGTGCCGCCCACGCTGGAGGCGCTCTACACCGACCCGGCCTTCCGGGCGGAGTACCCGGCGTGGGAGGCGATCAAGACCTCGCTCGACAACGCGAGCGTGCGCCCGGAGTCGCCCGCGTACCAGAGCATCTCGATCGTGCTGTCGGAGGCGCTGAACCCGCCCAGGGAGATCAACCCGGACACCATGGTCGAGGACCTCGCACGACGGGTCGAGGACGCGGTCAACTCCCGAGGACTGGTGCCGTGACCGCCGACGTACTACTTCCCGCGGAGGCGGCGAGGTGACAGCCAGCGCGGAAGCACCCGAGCGGCCCGCCGCCACGCCGGATACCACTCCCGAGCGACGCTCCGAGGGCGCCAAGGCCGAGCGGCGGCTGGCCGCGATGCTCTGCGCCCCCGCCGTCGTGGTGCTGGTCGCGGTGACGGCCTACCCGATCGGCTACGCGATCTGGCTTTCCCTGCTGCGTTACGACCTGCGGTTCCCGGAGCAGCGCCAGTTCGTCGGGATGGACAACTACGTCGCGGTGCTCACCGACCAGTACTGGTGGAGCGCGTTCGCCGTGACGATGGCGATCACGGTCATCTCGGTGGCGATCGAGCTGGTGCTTGGACTCGCGCTCGCGTTGATCATGCACCGCACCATCATGGGCCGCGGCACGGTGCGCACGGTGGTGCTCATCCCCTACGGCATCGTGACCGTCGCCGCCGCCTTCAGCTGGCAGTACGCCTGGACGCCGGAAACCGGGTACCTGGCCGGCCTGCTGCCGGACGGCTCCGCGCCGCTCACCGAGCAGATTCCCGCGTTGGCGATCGTCGTGCTCGCCGAGGTCTGGAAGACGACGCCCTTCATGGCACTGCTCCTGCTGGCCGGGTTGGCGCTCGTCCCGGACGACCTGCTCAAAGCGGCCCAGGTCGACGGGGCCGGCGCCTGGCAGCGGCTCACCCGGATCATCCTGCCGATGATGAAGCCGGCAATCCTGGTGGCGCTGCTGTTCCGCACCCTCGACGCATTCCGAATCTTCGACAACATCTACGTGCTCACCCGTGGCAACAACGGCACCGGCTCGGTCTCGATCCTGGGGTACGACAACCTGTTCGGGGCTTTCAACCTGGGCATCGGCTCCGCGATCAGCATTCTTGCGTTCATCTGCGTGGCGATCATCGCGTTCCTGTTCATCAAGGGTTTCGGCGCCGCGGCGCCGGGCTCCGATGCCGAGGGGAGGCGATGATGGTCGCCGTGGACAGCCTGGCGCGCCGCAAGGCCGGCTGGTCGGTGCTCAACATCGCGGTGATCGTCTACGCGCTGGTGCCGGTGCTCTGGATCACGAGCCTGTCGTTCAAGACGACCACCACGGTCACCGACGGGCACTTCATCCCGCGGGAGTGGACCGTGGCGAACTATCAGGGCATCTTCGCCACCAGCGAGTTCACCAGGGCCCTGGTGAACTCGATCGGCATCGCGCTCATCGCCACCACGCTGGCCGTGATGATCGGGATGATGGCTGCCTATGCGATCGCGCGACTGACGTTCCCGGGCAAGAGGCTGCTGGTCGGCGTCTCGCTCCTGATCGCGATGTTTCCGCAGGTCTCCCTGGTCAGCCCGCTGTTCGAGATCGAGCGGGCGATCGGGCTGTTCGACACCTGGCCAGGGCTGATCCTGCCCTACATCACCTTCTCGCTGCCGCTGGCCATCTACACCCTCTCGGCGTTCTTCCGGGAGATCCCGTGGGAGCTGGAGAAGGCAGCGAAGATGGACGGCGCGACGCCCGCCCAGGCGTTCCGGTCGGTCATCGTCCCGCTCGCCGCGCCAGGGGTGTTCACCACGGCGATCCTGGTGTTCATCTTCTGCTGGAACGACTTCCTGTTCGCGATCTCGCTGACGTCGACGGAAGCGTCCCGGACCGTGCCGGCGGCGATCTCGAACTTCACCGGCAGCTCGCAGTTCGAGGAGCCCACCGGGTCGATCGCCGCCGCCGCCGTGGTCATCACGGTTCCGATCATCATCTTCGTGCTGTTGTTCCAACGTCGCATCGTCGCCGGGCTCACCTCCGGCGCCGTGAAGGGCTGAGATCTGCTTGTCAGGATCGAACATCGGGACTGAGATCTGCTTGTCAGGATCGAACATTGGGAGTGAGGGATGGCCGACATCGTGCTGGACGGCGTGGGCAAGAGGTTTCCGGACGGGGCGGTCGCCGTGTCCGACGTCGACCTCGAGATCGCCGACGGGGAGTTCGTCATCCTGGTCGGCCCGTCGGGCTGCGGGAAGTCGACCACTCTCAACATGATCGCCGGCCTCGAGGACATCACCTCCGGTGAGCTGCGGATCGCCGGCGAGCGGGTCAACGAGAGGGCGCCGAAGGACCGGGACATCGCCATGGTCTTCCAGTCCTACGCGCTGTACCCGCACATGACGGTGCGGGAGAACATGGAGTTCCCGCTGCGGCTCGCCAAGGTGGAGAAGGCCACCATCAACTCGAAGGTGGCGGAGGCAGCGGTCCTCCTGGACCTCACCCAGCACCTGGACCGCAAGCCGGCCAACCTCTCCGGCGGGCAGCGCCAGCGGGTCGCGATGGGGCGAGCCATCGTGCGCAGTCCCAAGGCGTTCCTGATGGACGAGCCGTTGTCCAACCTCGACGCCAAGCTGCGCGTGCAGATGCGCACCGAGGTGTCCCGGCTGCAGAAGCGGCTGGGGACGACCACGGTCTACGTCACCCACGACCAGACCGAGGCGATGACGTTGGGGGACCGGGTCGTGGTGATGCGCGGCGGCGTGGTGGAGCAGGTCGGTGCGCCGCAGCACCTCTACGACCATCCGGCGAACCTGTTCGTCGCCGGCTTCATCGGCTCGCCGTCGATGAACTTCCTGCCCGGCACCGTCGAGAACCACGCGCTGCGCACGGCGCTCGGGGACCTGCCACTGACCGACCGGCTCCGGCGCGCGCTGGAGGCGGCGAGATCGCCCCGGGAGGTGATCCTCGGTATCCGTCCCGAGCACTTCGAGGATGCCGCCCTGGTCGAGGAGCACAAGCGCGTTCCGGGCGCGGTCTTCTCCGCACAGGTCGACGTGCTCGAGTCGATGGGATCGGACAAGTACGCCTACTTCTCGCTCGACGGCGACTGCACGTCCTCCCCGGACCTCGAGGAGCTTGCCGCCGACGCCGGCACCGCCGACCTGGGTCGGGACGGCAGCCGGATCACCACCCGGCTCTCCGCGGCATCGTGCGCGGCGGAGGGGGAGAAGATCGACATCTGGTTCGACGCCGAGCAGGTGCAGGTCTTCGATCCGCCCTCGGGTCGCAACCTCACCACCTGAAGTACGCTGGGCTGGACGAGGAGACCGTTCTCGGTGAGACTGCACACGGCCGGCTGGGAGTTGAGGGCCGTCCGGACCACCCCAAGGAAAGGCATTCATGCGCATGCGTGTATTCGGCTCGTCCCGGGTCCTGGGCCTCGGCCAGGCCGTTGTCTTCGTCCTCGCCCTGCTGGTCGCGGCGCTGCTTCCGGCTTCGGCGTCGGCGGCACCCTCGTTCGCCCCTCCGGAGGAGGCGACCGTGCACCCCGGCGTGCGCACCACCACGGAGGGGGGTGGCACGTGCACCTCGAACTTCGTCTTCACCAACGGCACCGACGTGTTCCTCGGCCAGGCGGCACACTGCGCCGGCGACGGCACCGACCTGGCGACCGAGGTCAACGGCTGCGACGCGGGGACTCTCCCGCTGGGCACCCCGGTCACGGTGGAGGGTGCGAGCCAGCCAGGCACCCTGGTCTACAGCTCGTGGCTGGCGATGCAGGCAAACGGCGAGACCGACCTCAACGCCTGCATGTTCAACGACTTCGCGCTCGTGCAGCTGGATCCGGCCGACGTGACCAGCACGAACCCAACCGTGCCGTTCTTCGGCGGTCCGACCGGCATCGACACCGACGGTACCCAGATGGGTGAACCGGTCTACAGCTACGGCAACTCCGAGCTACTCCTGGGCCAGCTCAGCGAGAAGACCGGGGAGAGTCTCGGCACCTTTGGCGAAGGCTGGACGCACTCCGTCCTGACGTTCCCGCCCGGCGTTCCCGGCGACTCCGGTAGCGCGTTCCTGACCGACGGGGGATCCGCGCTCGGCGTGTTGAGCACGCTCACGATTCTCGGGCCGACGTCGCCGGGCAGTAACGGGGTGAGCGACCTGAACCTCGCGCTGGCCTACGCCAACGCCAACGGCCCGCTGGGCACGATCGAGCTGGTGCCCGGGACGGAGCCATTCAAGGCCACGGCGAGTAACGCCGGAGTTCTGGGGCTCCTGGGGCTGTTCTGAGGAGCTGCCCGACGGGTTGCCGTTCTCAGGGCGTTCTTCCAGGAGCCGCCCACGGTCATCGCGCTGGTCCTGACCAGGAGAGGTGGCGTTCGCCTCGGTGAGGCGAACGCCACCTCTCCTGCATTCGGTCAGCGGGGCAGGCAGTTCCAGTCGGTGAGGACCTCGAGCAGTCCCTCAACCAGGGGCAGTGCGGCGAGCTCCACCGGGTCGCACCAGCGGGCGTCGGCCGCGTCGCCACCCGCTTGCACGGTGCCGCCCACCACGCGGCAGGCGTAGTCGTGGATCTCGAGAACGACGCCCTCCGGTGCGGCCCGCGTGACCGAGCCGACGCGGCGTCCGACCTTGACCGTGAGCGCGGTCTCCTCGAACACCTCACGGACCACGGCCTGCTCGTCGGTCTCGCCCGGCTCGACGTGACCGCCGGGCAGCGACCAGAGCCCGCGGCCGGGAGCATGAGCTCTGCGCACGAGCAGGAGGCGTTCCCCGTCGTCGTGCACCACTGCACCAACGCAACGAACGCCCCGGAAGCCTGAGCCGGTCACGGACCGTACCGTACCGCTCACCAGGGGCGGCGCCAGGCCACTGCCCCAAGTGCGGTACAACTCTGCCCAAGCAGGACGGAGTGCGGTACAACGGTTGCACAGGCGTCCACCCCCGGCGGCGAGACGAGGTTTCACGATGAGCGCGAACGTCAAGAAGGTCCTCACCTGGTCCGTCGTCGCCTTCGTCGCCTTCTACCTGTTCACCCAGCCCACCGAATCCGCCAACGTGGTCACGGGCGCGCTCGGCCTGCTGCAGCAAGCCGCCGACGCCGTGGTCACCTTCTTCCAGTCACTCGCCAACTGAGCCGCTGCACGGCAGCGACGAGGCAGAGAGGGTCAGACGTGCTCGGTCCTCGGGATCCCGACGACTACCTGCTCGCCACCGAGCGGCGGGTGATCCGGGTGCGCCGGCACTGGGCCACGCTGCTGCCGGTGCTGCTGCAGACCGTCGGCGCGCTGGCCTTGGCGATCCTGCTGTCCGAGCTCATCGGGGAGGGCGACTCGGTGTGGCTGATCCAATCCGTGCTCTGGTACGCAGCGTTCTTCGCGGTGCTGCGGTTCGCCTACTACGTGCTGGACTGGTGGATCGAGCGCATCGTCGTCACGGACAAGCGGTTCATGCTCACCAACGGGATCTTCGTCACGAACGTGCTCATGATGCCGATCACGAAGGTCACCGACCTCACCTATCAGCGCCCCCTCGTGGGCCGGTTTCTCGGCTACGGCACCCTCGTCGTGGAGTCCGCGGGGCAGATCCAGGCGCTGAACAAGATCACCTTCCTGCCACGGCCAGAAGAGGTCAACGACGCCATCTCGGAGCTGGTGTTCGGGGAGAAGAAGGGGGGGTCGGCCCCGCCCCCTCCCAGGGCTGGGTCAGGTTCGGCGGCGAGGCTCAGGCCCCGCCACGGGTGATCGACCTCCACGCCCATTCCACCGTCTCCGACGGCACCGACTCGCCGGCGGGCCTCGTCGAGTCGGCCGCGTCCGCTGGGTTGGACGTGGTGGCGATCACCGACCACGACACCACCGCGGGGTGGGCCGCGGCGGTGGATGCGCTGCCTCCGGGCCTGCGGTTGATCCGCGGGGCGGAGTTCTCCTGCCTCGCACCGGACGGCCGCGGTGGATCGGTGTCGGTGCATCTGCTGGGTTACCTGTTCGACCCGGAGTCCCCGGCGGTTGCCGCGGAGCAGACCCGGCTGCGGGACGAGCGTCGCCACCGGCTGCGGGTGATGGCCGGGCGGATGGCCGCCGACGGCTTCCCGGTGGACCCCGACGCGCTCCTGGCGGGACTGGCAGCCGATGCGCCCGCAGGTCGCCCGCACCTGGCCGGTGCGCTGGTCGCGGCGGGGGTGGTGGCCAGTGTGGACGAGGCGTTCGCGCGGTTCCTCGCCACCGGCAGCCGTTACTACGTCGGTCGGGCCGACACGGACGTGCACACCGCGGTGCGGATGGTGTGCGAGGCCGGCGGGGTGCCGGTGCTCGCACATCCCTTCGCGTGCCGCCGCGGCCCCGTGGTGGAGCCCGAGGTGATCGTGGAGCTGGCCGCGGCGGGTCTCGGGGGGCTCGAGGTCGACCACCCCGACCATGACGGGGCGGCGCGCGACCGGCTGCGGGGGTTGGCGGACGACCTGGGTCTGCTGATCACTGGATCCAGCGACTACCACGGGACCAACAAGACGGTGCGGCTTGGTCAGGAGACGACCACAGCGCAGATGTGCGAGCGGATCGAGGCCGCGGCGACCGGGGTGGCGGCGGTCACCGGCTGAGTGCTGGATCGGACCCGGCGCGGCGCCCCCGGTCCACAGGCCGCAGGTGGGTACGGTGGTCGGCATGCAAGGGGCGCTGGAGCTGGAAGGGATGCCGCGGCCGCTGGTGCGGGTCACCCCGTCCAAGCTGGCGGCCTGGACGAGCTGCGCCCGGCGATACCGGATGGCCCATGTCGACCGGCCCACCCCGCCTCGCGGGGGTCCCTGGGCGCACAACACACTCGGCGCGGTCGTGCACAACGCCCTGCGTGCGCTGTTCGATCTTCCGCCCGATCGCCGGCACCCGGACGCCGCCGCTGCGCTCGTCAGCACGCAGTGGACCGACGACGGCTTCGCCGACGCGGACCAGGCGGCGTCCTACCGGAACCTCGCCCGGCAATGGGTGGCCGGCTACGTGTCGGCTCTCGACCCCGAGCTGGAGCCCGTCGGGGTGGAGCGGTGGGTGTCGACCCCGACGCGGTGGATCGTCGCCGAAGGCCGGGTCGACCGGATCGACGAGCGCGACGGTGAGCTCGTGATCGTGGACTACAAGACCGGCCGGCACGGGCTGTCCGTCGACGACGCGCGCAGCTCCCAGGCGCTCGCCCTCTACGCGCTGGCCGCCCGGCGCACCCTGCGCCGCGAGTGCCGGCGGGTGGAGCTGCATCACCTGCCCACCGGGCAGGTCGCGGCCTGGGTGCACACCCCCGAGTCGCTCGAGCGCCACCTGCGCCGGGCCGAGGAGGTGGCCGAGGAGATCGCGCTGGCCACCGACACCCTCACCGCCGGGGGTGACCCGGACGTCCTGTTCCCGCCGTCCACGGGGCGGCACTGCTCGTGGTGTGACTTTCGCCGGCATTGCTCCGAGGGCCGCGCCGGCGCTCCCGACCTGCAGCCGTGGGCGATGCTGGCGCCGTTGGAGCCCTCCCGGGAGCCGACCCGCAAGGCTCCCCGCTCGTGATCACCGTTCGCATCCCGGTTTCCGAAGCGGAAGCGTCCGTGCCGCGAACAGGTGACGGCCCGCCGGGCCCGGTGCTGCGGGCGCTGCGCGGGTTCTCCGGAGCGCTCGCGGTGGGCTTGGTGGTGCTCACGCTGGTGCTCGCCGGCGCGCAGTGGCTCAGCAGCCCGGCGACGGTGCCGGGACCCGGTACCGTCGCCGGGCGTACCGGGATACTCGCCGGGCACGGTGCCGGCGCCCTGATCGCGCTGCTGCTGCAGCGAACTGCCGACCGGTCCCGCAGGGTGCGGGCGGTCGCGGCTTCGCTCGGGGTGCTGTCCGTGGTGGCGGCCGTCCTGTGGTTCTGGTGGTGGCGCTGACCTGCTGGGCTCAGGCCGATGCCGGCTGCTCCGCGTCGCGGGCCCTGGCCAGTGCATCCTGCAGGATCGGGCCGTACCGCCACCGTTCGGGCAGCCGCAGCGCCGCGGCCCGGAAGGCGCGCAGCGCCCGGGTGGCCGCGAGGTCGGTGGCGGACAGCCCGGGCAGGCCGTAGAGCTGCCGCGCCCACGAGGGCAGCAGGGCGAACCCCAGTCCGGCGATGATGGTCCACAGCGGACGTGCCGGAGTGGCCAGCTGCACCCGCAGTGGCATCGGGGGCACGGCCAGTCGCACCGCCGCGGAGCGGGCGATCGGCGAGGACCGCAGGCACGGCCGGATGGTACGGAAGTACTCGGCCAGCGCGGCACGATCGCTGGGAACGTCCGGCACCCCGATGAGCTCGGCGGCGCGCACCTGCTCGGCGAGGAACGTGTCGAGCTGCGCGCCGTCCAGCCCGATGCCACCCCGGTCGGCGGTGTCGACGAACGAGTCGACCTCCGTGGCGTGCACCCAGCGCAGCAGCTCCGGATCGCTCGCGGCGTAACGCTGGCCGGTGACCGGATCGACTCCGCGGACCCGGTCGTGCAGGGCACGTACCCGCGCGGCCGCGGCATCGGCCTGCTCGGTGGTGCCGTAGGCGACCGTGGTGACGTACTGCGCGGTGCGTTGCAGCCGGGGCCAGAACGCTGTGGCGAAGTCGGAGTGCTCGTGCACCCCCGCCATCGCCAGCGGGTGCAGCGCCTGCAGGAACAGCGCCCGCACGCCGCCGATGTTCGCGGTCGGGTCCGCGAGCACCCGCCATGTCACGCTCGCGGGGCCGAAGTAACCGAGGTCAGTGCTCACCCCACCACTGTGCGGCCGGTGAGCCAGCGCCGCCAGCTGGACAGCAGCACCGCGAGCAAGCCGGCGGGATTCTCGGTGTTCGGCGAGTGCCCGGCCTCGGTGACCAGGGCGAACTGCGCACCCAGCCGGCGGGCCATGTCGCGCTGCAGCTCCACCGGCCAGGCGTCGTCGGCCTGCCCGCACGCCACCAGGCAGGGGGTGGTCCCGAGCGCGGCGGCGAGTTCGTCCACCCGGTCGGGTTCGCCGCGCAGCGCGGTGGCCATCCCCAGCAGCCCCGGCACCGACGAGCCGAGGAAGCGGGCCCGCAGCAGCCCGGCGAGCTCGGCGGGTTCGACGAGGCTGCCGATGGGGGGGTCGCACGACTCCCGGAACGCCTGGACCGCCTCGATGCCGTGGGTTCGCATGATCGGTTCGGCGAACTCGAGCGCGGCGCGGCGCGGTCCGGGCGGCAGGGCGCCAGGACCGGAGCCGAGCAGGGTGAGCCCGGAGATCGGCGCCCCGGCGAGCACCGCCCCGCGGGCCACCAGGCCGCCGTAGGAGTGTCCCAGCAGCAGCACCCGGTGCGCGGCCGCCAGGTTGGTGACGAGCGCTGCGAGGGTGCGGCCGAGCGGGTCCGGGAGGTGGTCGGACTCACGGTCGGGTCCGGGCGACTCGTACTGCCCGGGCAGGTCGACGGCCACGACGTGCAACCCGGTGGCGGCGAGCGGGTCCAGCAGCGGCGCGAAGTCCTCCTTCGACCCCGTGTAGCCGGGCACCAGCAGGGCCACCGCGCCCAGGTCCGCGCCGGGCGGTGCGATCCCCCTCGGTCCGAGCCACAGTGCGGCGAGGTGGCCGCCGGGCACCGGGAGGTCGATGCGCTCCGCCCGGTGCGGACAGATCTGAGAGGACACCCGGTGCCGGCTCATGGGGCGCTGAGGGCGACGAGGGTCTCGCCGCGCTGCTCGAGGACCACTCCGGCCACGGCGGCGGTGCGCACCGGGCCGGTCCACCTTCCGCGCTCCACCGGGAACAGGTCGAGGCGCTGCCCGGATGTGGCGTCCAGTACCGCCAACCCGTCGGGCACCGGGACCAGCAGGCGCCCCGCGAGCAGGGTGCCGGGACCGAGCGTGCCGGGGATGCGCCACAGTGGCCGCAGATCGGGACCGGTCAGCGCCACGGTGGCCGAGCCGGTGAACCAGTAGCTCACTCCGGCGCCGGGTGAGACGGCCGCCACCCCGCCCGGGGGGCCGGCGCGCAGGTCGGCCTCGGGGACGTCGAGGGGATGCTCGGCGATCGAGCGTCCGGCACCGTCGAGCACGACCAGGCGACCGGGGTCGGGCAACGCCACCGCCACCCGGTCGCTGGTCATCGCGACCAGGACCGCACCGCGGCCCGGCAGCAACGTCGAGAACTCGATCTCCGGCTGGTCCGGCTCGTCGGGGTCGCTCTGCTGCACGGTGAGCCGGTCGGCGCGCTCGCCGGGGCAGCGCTCGACCACGCCGACCAGACCCGAGGCCACACCGGTCGAGCCGTAGCGGCAGCCGGTGCGGGGCTGGGCCCCCGGCTTCACCGGGCTGGGCAGGGCCCCGTACTGCAGCGTGCGCACCAGGTCGTTGCGCCACACCTCGAGGTAATGCACCCCGGTGGCGGTCACGTGGGCCGGCTCGGCGAGCAACCGGGTGGACGGGCCGAGTGGCCCGGTGCGCTGCGGCCCGCGGGAGCCGTCCGCCAGCTCCAGTGCGGTCACCTCACTGCACCAGTCACCCTCGCGGTGGACGGCCAGCACCCGCTTGAACGCGGTGCCGACCGTGCACAGCGGCTCGTTCCGGCGGTAGCTCCACCGGGGAGCACCGGTGGTGGGGTCCCGCCCGGTCACCTCGCCACCGCCCCCGGTGGCAGCCCCGGTGACGACAACGGACCCCGCGACCACCGGGACATCGGTGGCGGAGCTGGGGGCGCGCCACGCCTCGGCGAGCGAGGGCGGCAGGGCGGTCGGGGCAGGGGGTGCGGTGCTCGGCAGCGGAATGGCAGCGGTGCGCACCGTGGTGCCCCGCACGTCGCTGGTCCACCACAGCGCCGCCGCCGCCAGCACCACGACCACGGCGATACCTGCCGCGGCGACGAGATCGGCCGGAGTGCGCCGTTCGGGAGCGGGCATCAGCG
>DASQWR010000193.1:0-4883 GCA_035640155.1 Pseudonocardiaceae bacterium | reverse complement strand
GGCGCCAGTAACATCGTCAGGCCCAGCTGATGATGCTTTTACTCATTCACCGATACAAGCGTGGTATAGGAAGTGACACCAGACGCCCAGATTGCCGCATTCGTGACGCCATCACCCGACTGCCGCGGCAGGTCGAAACTTCGCATTTGTCAGGTTCGGATGTTCGGGGTCAGGGCATGGCTCACCGTGTCGGTGAACAACGCCGAGTGGCGGCGCCGGGAGCAAGCCGGTCCCCACGCGTTGACCCGTCTGGAGGTGCTGGATGGCCTCCTCGGATTGCCATTGGGTTTGCCCGTTCCCCTGCAGGCACTGACCACACACGAGCGCCAACTTGTCAGCAGTCTTCCAGACGGTGTCGCTGAGCAACACGGTGATGTCGTGATCCGCCGGGCAGAGCCGGTGGTCGAGTGCTTCTTCGCGATTGTGTTCGCCCGAACATGGCCGGCCGCACTGGTAGATGCGTTGAAGTTCGCGCCATTCTGTGCACAGTTGACGGTGCTGGAGTCCCGTCCGGCCGATGAGATCGAGGCGTGCCTGGAGGCGTCGTATTACGGCGTGGGTCTGGCTGTACAGGCCAAGAACGATCATACGATGCTGGTGTCCCCGGAGCCGTTGGTCCGTCGCAGGGTGACTGCTGCCGGGTGGTGGTTTACCGAGGAAACCTACCGCCAGATCAGGGCAACCGGCTAACCCATCACACCCGGGGAGGCACCAAGTCGATGTCCTATACGCCCACCGAGATCACATCGATCAACGCGTTGGCGTCACGGCACTTGGTCCTTCATCACCAGCCGGAGAGAACAGTTACCACAATGCATCCGCTCATCGGCTACTTAAGACTGGCAGCAGGACAGGAGCTGGGCCAAGCTCCGATCCAGGTGCTCGGCGAGACGCTCCCTCAATCGGCTGCCCGCCGGTGTCGTTGGTGTGGCTCTCTCATGGCTTGCGTCTCGTCGGGCGCCGTGCGAGGAGTGGCTGAAAAGGGGTCTGTTCTGCTCGAAGTAGCGGTGCCCTCCTTGCTGATAATCCCGATGGACAAGCAGGAGGGCACCGGTGGCAGTCATCATTGGAATGGACCCGCACAAGCGATCGGCCACGATTGAAGTCATTGATGATCGCGGTCGGGTATTAGCGGCCGGGAAGTACGGAACGGACAAGACTGGTTACGCCGAGATGGTCAAGGCCGGTCGGCGGTTTTCAGAGCGGGTGTGGGCGATCGAGGGCTGCAACGGCATCGGTCGACACCTCGCGCACCGTCTTGTGCACGACGGTGAGATTGTGTTGGACGTTCCGGCGAAGCTGTCGGCCCAGGTGCGGGTGTTCGCCACGGGTAACGGCCGCAAGACCGATCCGGTCGACGCGCATTCGGTCGCGATTGCTGCGCTGCACGCTACGAACCTGCACCGCGTTGAGCTCGACGCTGGCCTGGCCGTGCTGGGCATGCTGGCCGACCGCCGCGACGAACTGGGCCGCGCCCGCACCCAGACGATCAACCGGCTGCACCGCCTGCTGGTGGAGCTTGTCCCCGGCGGGGCAAAGAAATACCTCTCCGCCACCCAGGCCCGCGCACTCATCACCACGATCAAACCGCGCGGCCTGGTCGGCAAGACCCGCCGCCGGCTCGTGGTCGAGTTGATCAGCGAGCTCTCCAGCATCGACCGCAAGATCAAGGATGCCGACAAGGAACTTCAGCAGCTGGTCATCGACCGCGGCTCCACCCTAATGGACCTGCACGGCATCGGTCCCTCCAGCGCAGCGCGATTATTGGCCGATGTCGGCAACATCCACCGATTCCGCGACCGAGACCGGTTCGCCTCCTGGAACGGCACCGCACCCATCGACGCCTCCTCCGGCGAACACCAGCGCCACCGCCTCTCCCGAGCTGGGAATCGCAGAATCAACCGTGCCCTGCACATCATGGCCGTCGTGCAACTCCGCAATCCCACCGAAGGCCGCGTCTTCTTCGACGCCAAAAAAGCAGCCGGGAAAACCTCGATGGAGGCCATGCGCGCACTCAAACGACGGCTCTCCAATGTCGTCTATGCCCGCATGATCGCCGACCAACGACAACGCGAGCGGCAGACCCGGAAGGCCACACCGGACGACTCTGCAATCCAGCGTGACCAGCGTGACCGGCCTAACCCCAAACACCGATTCTTCGGACAAGCCACGTCCCGGACCTGCCACCAGCCAGGCTAACCCTGGCCATCTCCTGACACCGGAGAGACGAGAACTTGGCGGATCTTGTCATTCGGGTGCTGGCTAGAGCGCCGCGCGAAGTGGGGCAGGCCGGGCCTGCCCGCGGTGCGTGCTTGCAGGGGCCATAGAGGCTCCGGGGTCCAGGGCGGCCCATGAGCCGTCGCGCAGCGATCGCGGTAGCGACCCTGGAGGCCGGAGGAATGGCCCCGTAACCTTGCGCGGCGCGGACCCGTGGAAGCGACCTCCGCCATGTCTTGACATAAAGGGGAGCCATGACAGCGCGACTCGCGGCAGAAGAGGACGTTGCACCTAGCGACTCACCCGGATGACCATGCGCTGATTTGCAGCTGCTGAGGACGCGCTGATCTAGCGCGCTTCCGATCGTCAAGCTCTGCCGGGATGGCCCTCAGTGGCAGCCCGTCGATGTCTCGAATATCGAATCCCTCAGCGGGACGGCTACCGCCGTTGTTGGGTTGCGTGGAAAGCAGTAGTGGAGGCGACTGGTGGCTGTTGTGCATCCGGTCGGGACGAGTTGGCCTGATTGGAATGTGCGTCAGGGCGCTGTCGGTGTTGTCTTGGTGTGGGTGGTTGCGGCCAGGCTGCCGAGCAGGCCGAGCGCCTCGGCAGATCGGGTGCCGGGGTCGGCGGTGTAGGTGAAGATCGTTAGCCCGGTGTCGAAGACGACTTCGAGGCGCTCGTAGTTGAGCTCAAGGTCGCCGACCTGGGTGTGGTGGAAGTGTTTGACGCCGCTGATGTGGAAGCGCACGTCGTGGCGTGCCCAGTGCTGGCGGAATTTTTCGCTGCGAGTCGAGAGCTCGCCGACGAGGTCGGTAAGGTCGCGGTCGAAGGGGTTGCGACCGGCGGCCGAGCGCAGGGTGGCGACGACGTCGCGGGCGATGCGGTCCCAGTTGAGGTAGAAGTCGCGGGCGCGCGGGTCGAGGAACACAAAACGCGCGGCGTTGGGGCGCTGCTGGCCGTGGAACATCTCCAGAAACAGGGCGCGACCGAGCCTGTTGGCGCCGAGGATGTCGAGTCGGTCATTGCCGATATGCGCGCCGGCGCCGGTCATCGCGTCGCGCACTTGCTGCACCGAGGGGCGGATGTGGTGCTTGGCCGGTCGGCGCCGCGGCGGCGCACCCACGGGCTGGGCGGCACGCGCGAGGTCAAAGAGGTGAGCGCGCTCAGCGTCGTGGAGTTGCAGCGCGCGCCAGCGCTTCGAGCACGCTGTCGGATGCTCCGGTGAGGTCGCCGCGCTCCAAGCGTGTGTAGTAGGGGAGGCTCACGCCGGCGAGGACGGCGACCTCTTCGCGTCGCAGTCCGGGCACGCGGCGGGTGCCGTAATCGGGCAGGCCGACGTCGGTGGCGTTGAGCTTGGCTCGGCGGGAGGTCAGGAAATCGCGGATCTCGTTGCGCGTGTCCATCCTGACCAGGTTAAAGCCGCGCACCGCGGCCTGGGGGACTCTGGGAGGGTCACCGTCACAGGGTTCCCCAGACTGCGCGGACCGGTGCTTGGCTGGAGTGTATGAGAGCAACCATCATGTACGCCGCCGGCGATGTCCGCGTCCAGGACGTCGCTGACCCGGTGATCGTCGAACCGACCGATGCGTCATGCGTGTTACGCGTGCCTGTATCTGCGGCAGCGACCTGTGGCCGTATGCGTCGATGGAGCACTCCGAAGCCGGGCGGTCGATGGGCCACGAGGCCATCGGCGTCGTCGAGGACGTCGGATCGCAGGTCACCAAGGTCAACAAGGGCGACGTCGTCGTGATGCCGTTCGCGTCCTCCGACGGCACCTGCACGTTCTGCCAGGAGGGCCTGCCGACCGCCTGCGTGCACGTCGGCTTCTTCGGCAACAACGGCCTCAACGGCGCCCAGGCCCAAGCGCTGCGCATCCCGTTCGCCGATGGCACCCTGTACCCGCTGCCGGTCGGCGAGGACGACGCGCTGATGCCGTCGCTGCTGACGCTGTCGGACGTCATGGGCACTGGCCACCACGCCGCCGTCGTCGCCAAGGTCGCGCCGGGCAAGCGCGCCGCGGTCGTGGGCGACGGCGCCGTCGGCCTCTGCGCCGTCATCGCCGCCAAGCGGCTCGGCGCCGAGCAGATCATCATCATGGGCCGCCACGACGACCGGATCGCACTCGCCCGCGAGTACGGCGCCACCGACGTCGTCTCTGAGCGTGGCCCGGAGGCCATCGAACGCGTCCGCGAACTCACCGGCGGCCAGGGCGTCCACTCGGTGCTGGAGTGCGTCGGCCACGGCGCGTCGATGGACACCGCGATCGGCATCGCGCGCCCCGGCGGCGCGGTCGGCCGCGTTGGCGTGCCGCAGCACACCGAGATCCCCGGCTCGCTGCCGGCGTTTTTCGGCAACATCACCATCGGCGGCGGCCCCGCGCCCGTGCGGGCCTACCTGGACGAGCTGCTGCCCGACGTGCTGGCGGGCCGCATCGAGCCCGGCCGCGTGTTCGACCGCAACGTCGGCCTGGACGGCGTCCCCGAGGGCTACCGCGTCATGGCCGACCGTGAGGCCCTCAAGGTCATGGTGACCCCATGAGCGGCCGCTTCGACGGCAAGGTCGCCTTCGTCACCGGAGCGACCAGCGGCATCGGCCGCGCCACCGCACTCGCGTTCGGGCGCGAAGGTGCCAGCGTCGTGGTCGCCGATATCGCAACCGACGGCAAC
>DASQWR010000192.1:0-9670 GCA_035640155.1 Pseudonocardiaceae bacterium | reverse complement strand
CTGGGTGAGGTTGAGCGGCTGGCCGGTGAGTACCCCCAGGCCCGCGAGTACCACAGCCAGGGCTTGAGTCTCGCCCGGGATCTCGGATACCGACCCGGTGAGGTCTTGGCGTTGCGGGGTCTGGGGGAGGTTGAGCGGCTGGTCGGTGAGTATGGTCAGGCGCGCAAGGATTACACCCAGGCGTTGACTCTGGCCCGGGATCTCGGTGACCGGCGTGGTGAGGTCTTGGCGTTGCGGGGTCTGGGTGAGGTTGAGCGGCTGGTCGGCGAGTACGGCCAGGCCCGCGAGTATCACGGCCAGGCGTTGAGCCTCGCCCGGGACCTCGGTGACCGGCGTGGTGAGGTCTTGGCTCTGTGGGGTTTGGGGGAGGTTGAGCGGCTGGTCGGTGGGTACGGCCAGGCCCGCGAGTACCACACCCAGGCGTTGAGCCTCGCCCGGGACCTCGGTTACCGGCCAGGTGAAGCCGAGGCACTGTGGGGGTTGGGCCAGGTTGCCTCCGATACCGCAGAGCGGAGCCACGCATATGAGCTCTGGCGGGAGGCTCTTGAGATCTACGAAGACATCGGCGTTCGCGAGACCGTTCGCGCGGCGATGCTCCAGCTCGTTGTCGACCCGACCGCCGAGGTTTGAACCCGTCGGTGTTGATT
Organism: Pseudonocardiaceae bacterium; assembly: GCA_035640155.1. Taxonomy (GTDB): domain Bacteria; phylum Actinomycetota; class Actinomycetes; order Mycobacteriales; family Pseudonocardiaceae; genus JALYQB01. The sequence goes on along the minus strand of DASQWR010000192.1, from coordinate 9,023 downwards.
GGCGATCCCGCCGCTGAGCGCTGCTACCTTGGAAGGTCCCCGATCTGCCGGAGGTCTCCCGGTTGTCGAACATCGCCTCGCCGGCGCTGCGCGCGGCTGCCCCGTCCGATGCTGTCCCAACCGATGCCGGCCCGTCCGGTGCCGGCCCCGCCGGTGCTTTTCCGTCCGATGATCTCGACGCTGAGCAGCAATACGTGACGATGCTCTACCAGCGGCTCGACCAGCGCCGCGCCGACATCGCCCGCCGGCTGCGCGACGTGCTGCGCAATCCCACGGCGGGCACTCCCCAGGCGCGCACCGAGCGCGACGTGGCGGTCGCCATGTACTCCGACCAGCTCGCCACCCTGAACGCTGTCGAGCAGGGATTGTGCTTCGGCCGGCTGGATCTCGAGGAAGGCTCCGAGCCGGACGGGGCCGAGGTCGACGGGATGCCGCGCCGCTACATCGGCCGGCTGGGGCTGCTCGACGAGGACAACGGCTACGAGCCGCTGCTGGTGGACTGGCGGGCACCGGTGGCCCGCAGCTTCTACACCGCCACCGCGACCTCTCCCGACGGCGTGCGGCGCCGCCGGCACCTGCGCACCCGCAGCCGCACGGTACTCGGATTCGACGACGAGGTGCTCGACCTCGACGCGACCGACCTGCAGTCGACTCGCTCCGGGCTGACCAGCGAGGCCGCCCTGCTTGCGGCGCTCGGCGCGAGCCGCACGGGGCAGATGTCCGACATCGTCGCCACCATCCAGGTCGAGCAGGACCGGATCATCCGAGCCAAGCCGCAGGGCATCCTGGTCGTGCAGGGCGGGCCGGGCACCGGCAAGACCGCGGTGGCGTTGCACCGGGCTGCCTACCTGCTCTACACCCACCGCGAGCAGCTTGCGACGCGCGGCGTGCTGGTGGTCGGACCCAACCCCACGTTCCTGCGCTACATCGGCCAGGTGCTGCCCTCGCTCGGCGAGACCAGCGTGCTGCTCTCCACCATCGCCGAGCTGCACCCCGGCCTGCACGCCCGCGGAGTCGAACCCGCCGCCACCGCCGCGGTGAAGGGCCGGGCCGAGATGGCGGCCGTCGTCGCCGACGCGGTGCGCGACCGGCAGCAGGTCCCCGATCGCCCCGTCGAGCTGACCGTCGAGCAGCAGCGGGTGCGGCTGGACCGGGACGTGTGCACACCGGCACGTACCCGGGCCCGGCGCTCCCGCAAGCAGCACAACGAGGCCAAGCGGATCTTCCACCGCGAGGTGATCGCCTCCCTCGCGCGGCAGGTGGCCGCGTCGCTCGACGGCAACCTTGCGGTGGACGGGAACGATGCGAGCGTAGGAGGCGGCAGCCTGCTCGACGCCGGCGACCTCGCCGACATCCGGGCCGAGCTGCGGGAAAGCCCTGAGCTCGCCGCAGTGCTCGACGAGCTGTGGCCGACGCTCACCCCGGAGCAGCTGCTCGCCGACCTGTACTCGTCACCGGAGCGGCTCGCGACTGCGGCCCGCGGGCTGGTGCCCGCGGAGCGTGCCCTGCTGGCCCGCCCCGCGGGCACCGGTTCCTCGAACTCCGCTGGCTCCTCGCACTCCGCTGGCGACCCGGACGCGGTGTGGACCCCGGCCGACGTGCCGCTGCTGGACGAGGCCGCCGAACTGCTCGGCAGCGACGGCAGCGCGGAGGCTGCCCGGCAGGCCGCCGCGCTACGCGCCGAGCTGGCCTACGCGCAGGGCGTGCTGGACGTCTTGGACCTGGATGAGGACCTCGACCCGGAGCTGCTGCGGGCCACCGACATCGTCGATGCCGACCGGCTGGCGCAGCGCCAGCAGATGCGCAGTCACGAGACCACCGCCGAACGTGCCGCCGCTGACCGCACCTGGACCTACGGGCACGTCATCGTCGACGAGGCGCAGGAGCTCTCGCCGATGGCCTGGCGAGTTTTGATGCGCCGCTGCCCCAGCCGGTCGATGACCGTCGTCGGGGACGTGGCGCAGACCGGGGACGCGGCCGGGGCCCGCTCCTGGGCGGACGTGCTCGGGCCCTGGGTCGCCGACCGGTGGCGCCTGGAGCAGCTCACTGTCAACTACCGCACTCCGGCCGAGATCGCGGCGGTCGCCGACGACGTGCTCGCCGCGCTCGACGCGGGCATCGAAGCACCGACCTCGGTACGCTCGACCGGCGAGGTGCCCCGCTCGGTGCCGGTGCAGGCGCTCGCGGACGAGCTGCCCGCGGTGGTCGCCGAGGAGGCCGCCGCGGTCGGGGACGGCCGGGTCTCGGTGCTGGCGCCGGGTGCACTCGTCGACGGGCTGCGTGCGCTGCTGGGCACGGGCACCGACCTCGAGGAGCCGGTCGTCGTGCTCACCGTGGCCGAGGCGAAGGGGCTGGAGTTCGACGCGGTGGTGCTCGTGGAGCCGGGGCAGATCCTGGACGCCTCGCCGCGCGGGTGCAACGACCTGTACGTGGCGCTGACCCGGGCGACCCAGCGGCTCGCCGTCGTGCACTCCGGTGCGCTGCCGCCGGTGCTGGGCCGGCTGGGTACCCTCTGCCCCGATGCCTGAGACCTCCACCCGCTCCCTCACCGGTTGGGGCCGCACCGCGCCCAGCACCGCGCGGGTGCTCACCGACCCGACGGTCGGGGCGGTCCGGCAGGCGGTCAGGTCCGCCGGGGACCGGGGGGTGATCGCCCGCGGCCTCGGCCGCGCCTACGGCGACCCGGCGCAGAACGCGGGCGGCCTGGTCATCGACATGACCGGGCTCGACCGGATCCATTCCATCGACGCCGACTCCGGGGTGGTCGTGGTGGACGCCGGGGTCAGCCTGGACACCCTGATGCGCCGCGCGCTGCCGTTCGGGCTGTGGGTGCCGGTGCTGCCGGGCACCCGGCAGGTGACGGTCGGCGGCGCGATCGCCGCGGACATCCACGGCAAGAACCACCACGTCCAGGGCAGCTTCGGCAACCACGTGCTGGAGCTGGAGCTGGTGACCGCCGACGGCGAGATCCGCTCCCTGGCCCCAGGAGGCGCAGACCCGGCGGACACGGAGCTGTTCTGGGCCACCGTCGGGGGCATGGGCCTGACCGGCGTGCTGGTCCGCGCGACGCTGCAGCTCAGCCCCACCGACAGCGCCTACTTCGTCGTCGACACCGACCGCACGGCCGACCTCGACGACCTGATGGCGAAGCTCACCGACGGCACCGACGACCAGTACACCTACTCGGTGGCCTGGTTCGACTCGATGGCCACCGGCGCCAGGCTGGGCCGCGCGATCCTCACCCGGGGATGGGGCGCGCGGCTCGACGACCTGCCGCCGAAGCTGCGCCGGGACCCGCTGCGCTTCGACGCCCCCCAGCTGCTCACCGCGCCGCCGGTGTTCCCGTCCGGACTGGTCAACAGGGCGACGATCACCGCGTTCAACGAGGTCTGGTACCGCAAGGCGCCGCGGCGACGTCGGCACGAGGTGCAGAACATCACGCAGTTCTTCCACCCGCTGGACCTCGTCGGTGAGTGGAACCGGGTCTACGGCCCGCGGGGTTTCCTGCAGTACCAGTTCGTGGTGCCCTTCGGCGCCGAGGACACCTTCCGCCGGGCGGTCGAGCTGATCTCGGGCAGCGGGCAGGTGTCGTTCCTCAACGTGCTCAAACGCTTCGGCGCCGGAAACGATGCACCGCTGTCGTTTCCCACCCCGGGTTGGACGCTCACCGTCGACATCCCCGTCGGCCCCGGCCTCGCCGAGCTCTGCGACCGGCTCGACGAGCTGGTGCTCGGCGCGGGTGGGCGGCTCTACCTGGCCAAGGAGTCGCGGACCTCACCCGAGACCCTGCACCGGATGTACCCGCGACTCGACGAATGGCGCAAGGTCCGCGCCTCGGTGGACCCGCACGGCACCTTCGCCTCCGACCTCTCCAGGAGACTGCAGCTGTGATCGACGCCGTCGGCAACCCCCAGTCCCTGCTGCTGCTCGGCGGCACCTCCGACATCGCGCTGGCCACCGCGGAGCGCTACGCCTCCCGCCGCCCGCTGCGCGTCGTGCTGGCCGCCCGCCCTTCGCCCCGGCTCGACGCCGCGGCCGAGCGGCTGCACGGCAAGGGCTGCACGGTCTCCACGCTGCCCTTCGATGCCCGGAGACCGGAGACCCACCCGGAGGTGATCGAGAAGGCGTTCGCCGACGGGGACATCGACGTGACCCTGGTGGCGTTCGGGCTGCTCGGGAACCAGGAGAAGGCCTGGACGGACCTGCCCACCGCGGTGGAGCTCGCCCAGGTCAACTACGTCGCCGCGGTCTCGGTCGGGGTGGCGCTCGCCTCGGAGCTGCAGCGGCAGGGTCACGGCGCCCTCGTCGCGCTGTCCTCGGTGGCGGGTGAACGCGCGCGGCGCTCGAACTTCGTCTACGGCTCCACCAAGGCCGGGTTCGACGCGTTCTACACCGGGCTCACCGAAGCGCTGCGCCCCGCCGGCATCAGGGTCTGCGTGGTCCGACCCGGGTTCGTGCACACGAAGATGACCGAGGGTCTCAAGGCTGCCCCGATGTCGGTGACCCCGGAGCAGGTCGCCGAAGTGATCGCAGACGCGGTGGCGAAGGGCCGCGAGCAGGCCTGGGCACCACCGCAGCTGCGGTTCGTGATGTCCGCCCTGCGCCACGTCCCGCGCCCGCTCTTCCGCCGCCTCCCGGTCTGACCCCGGTCCGCGACGTCGTCGGGTGCCCCCTACAGGTAGACGGCGGCGACCAGGGTCGCAATGAGCAGCACGCCGAGCACCTGCAGCACCCGGTCTCCCAGCGCGATCTCCTCCGGCTCCCCGCCGTTGCCACCGTCGACGTCCACCGCGTAGCGCAGCACCGCGATGACGAACGGCACCAGCGAGATCACCGGCCACACCGAGTCGTTCGTGTCGCTGATCTCGAACGCCCACAGGCTGTAGGTGATGATTAGAACCGTAGCCGACAGCGTCCACACGAACCGCAGGTAGGAGGCGGTGTAGCTCTCCAGCGACCTGCGGATCTTCGCCCCGGTGCGCTCGGCGAGGCGGATCTCCGCGTAGCGCTTGCCGGCGACCATGAACAGCGAGCCGAACGCCGCCACCAGCAGGAACCACTGGGAGAGCGCGATCTCAGCGGCGGCGCCGCCCGCGACGGCCCTGATGAGGAAGCCGGACGCGACGATGGCGATGTCCACCACCGGCTGGTGCTTGAGCCAGAAGCAGTAGGACAGCTGCACCGCGATGTACACCGCAGTGACCACGAGCAGCTGATCCGAGGCGAGCCAGGACACCCCGAGCGAGACGGCGAACAGCACCACCGCCGCCCCCATCGCCACTCGCGGGGCCAGGATCCCGGCGGCGATCGGGCGGATGCGCTTGGTGGGGTGCGCCCGGTCGGCCTCGACGTCCTTGACGTCGTTGACCAGATACACCCCGGAGGCGGCGAGTGAGAATGCCACGAAGGCCAGCGCCACCGCCACGATCACGTCGAGCTCGATGATGTCGCGGCTGGCGAACGGCGCGGCCAGCACCAGGACGTTCTTCACCCACTGCCGCGGTCGCATGGTGCGGAGCAGGCCGATGGCGGGGTTGCGGCCCGCGGCCGACACCTCGGTCGGGGTGGGCACGGTGGCGGTCATCGCCATCCCCTTCTATGTACGTCTCTGCTGCGTACGTCTCTGCTGGGCAACCGGCGGCGTACCACCGCACCGACGAGCGCGCCCAGGACCGAGCCCGCCAGGACGTCGGTCGGGTAGTGCACCCCGAGCACCAGCCGGCTGGTCAGCATCGCAGGCACCAGCACAGGGGTGAGCGGGCGGCGGAGCAGCCTACCGTAGAGCACCGCGGCCGCCGTGGTGGAGGCCGCATGCGAGGACGGGAAGCTCAACCGGCTCGGCGTGCCCACCAGCACGCGCAGTGTCTCGTGCTCCGGCCGGGCCCGGCGCACCACGCGCTTGACGGCGATCGACGTCCCGTGGGCGGTGGCTACCGCGGCGGCACAGACGAGCCACTCGCGGCGGCGCGGCCGGTCGGCGAGCGCACCCACCGCACCCGCGGCGAGCCAACCGGCGGCGTGCTCCCCGAACAGGGACAGCCCGCGGGCGGCCGAGACGACGGCGGGGTGCCCGAGGCGGCGCTGCACCCTGGCGAGCGCGGCGACCTCGCGCCGCAGCGGCGGACGGTGCGCCGGGAGCCCTGGGGGGGTGCTCACGAGCCGAACACCCGCCGCCATCCCTCGCGGCTGGTCAGTTCGGGCAGGGCGTCCCGGTAGCGCCGGCGCATCCGAGGGAACTCGCGGGCCAGCTCGACGTGCAGCGCCACGGCGCGGGCGAGCATGGTGCGGAACGCCTTGGCGTCCCGTTTGCGATAGGTCACCCCGCGGCCGTCGGAGGTGGACACCGCGACCCCGTCCACCCCGGAGAGCAGGAACCACCGGGCGTCCTGCGCGGCGACGGCGAGCTGCGGGCGGCGGTGCGCCTCGGGGTCCACCGGCTTGAGCTGGTGCAGCAGCCGCTTGGCCAGGGTCGCGCCGATCGTGACGGGGGTGGTCGGCGGCGTCAGCATCCGCTGGGCGGCGAGCTGGCCCATCGAGGGCAGCGGCAGCTCCTGCGACGGGACGACCCGGCCGTCGTCGAACTCCGCGCACCGGGCCCGCACCTCGCCGAGCGCGGTGGTCAGCTTGGCGACCAGCGCCTCGGGGCCGGCGAGGAAGTCCCGGATCGCCATCTCCTGCAGCGCCAGCGTCGAGTACTCCATGGACAAGCCGTGTCGCAGGGCGCGCTTGAGGCTGTCCTTGAACATTGCGCGGGGAACTTCGTCGGTGCCGTAGAGCGCAGCACCGATGAGGCGGTTGCGGAAGTGGAAGTAAGACTGCCAGTCGGTCGAGTCGTCCTTGTCGGCGAAGGACATGTGCCAGATGCCCACGCCGGGCACGGTGGCGGTCGGGTACCCGGCGGCGCCGGCTCGCAGGCCGTACTCGACGTCGTCCCACTTTATGAACAGCGGCAGCGGCAACCCGATGTCCTCGGCAACCACCCGCGGGATCAGGCACATCCACCACGCGTTGTAGTCGACGTCGGCACGGCGGTGCAGCCACTTCGTCTGGCGCAGCGGGTCCTGCGCGAAGTCGTGGTCGTACTCGGTGTTCGGCGCCGTACTCCACTGCATGGAGCGCCGGTCGACCACCTCACCCCAGGCGTGCAGCTTCGACCGGGCCTGCAGCGAGAACATCTGGCCACCGACGAGCATCGGGGCGCGGGCGAACCGGGAGAACGCCACCGCGCGCAGGATCGAGTCGGGCTCCAGGACGATGTCGTCGTCCATGTAGAAGATCTGCTCGCAGTCGGTGTTCTCCAGCGCCTCGTACATCACCCGGGCGTAGCCGCCGGAACCGCCGACGTTGGGCTGGTCGATGACGCGCAGCCGCTCGCCCAGCATGGCCTGCGCCTCAGCGAAGCCCGGCTGCGCGGTGACCTTGTTCGCGCCCTGGTCGGGGATGACCACGGCGGTCACGACCGAGCGCACCAGCGGGTCGGCCCCGATCGCCTCGAGGGTGGCGACGCAGTCGGTGGGCCGGTTGAACGTCGGCATCCCGATGGTCACCGCGGCGCGGCCCGGGGCGGCCTCGGCGGCGTACCACCCACCGGAGCAGATGGTCAGCTCGGCGTCCTCCGTGGTGAGGTCGAACCAGTACCAGCCGCCGTCCTCGAACGGCGACAGGTCCAGCTCGACGTCCACCTCCCGCGCACCGTCGACGATCTCGCCGTGCACGTGGATCTGCGTCGCGTCCGCCTTCGAGCGGTAGACGTCCAGGCGCCCGGCACCCTCGAGCGCCAGGCGCAGGTGCACCACGCCGAGGGTGCTCCACCGCCGCCAGTACCCCGCGGGGAACCCGTTGAAGTACGACGCGAAGGACACCTCGGTCTGCTCCGGCACCCGCACCGAGGTGCGGGAGAGCGGCCGGACCCGGCGGGCGTTGGGGTTGGAGAAGGTGACGTCGAGGTGGACGTCGCGCGGGTTGGGGCGCCGCGTGGTGGCCGGGGGCCAGACGCGCCGGGCGCGGTAGGTCTGCTCGTCCACGTAGAGCGCGCGGACCGCCATCGGGTCGGCGGTCCTGGGCATGATCACCCGCTGGAGCAGGGTCGAGGGCGGCTCGAGGTCCTCGGGCTGGCCCACCCCGGGTGCGTCCGGCTCGGGTGCGCCCGGCTCGGTCCGAGCCCGGGGGCGCTCGGTGGTGCTACTGCTCATCAGGTGTCAGTCCTCCGAAGGCGTCTCAGTCCCGTCGAGGACCCTGCCCTCGGCGAAGTACGGGGCGATCTTGTTGTCGAACATCGACAGCGCCGACCCGATCGCCATGTGCATGTCCAGGTACTTGTAGGTGCCCAACCGGCCGCCGAACAGCACCTTCCCGTTCGCGGTCTCCTTGCGCGCCAGCTCGCGGTAGCGCTCCAGCTTCGCCCGGTCCTCGGCGGTGTTGATCGGGTAGTACGGCTCGTCGCCGCGGTCGGCGAAGCGTGAGTACTCCTTGAAGATCACCGTCTTGTCGGCCGGGTAGTCGCGTTCGGGATGGAAATGCCGGAACTCGTGAATCCGGGTGTAGGGCACGTCCAGGTCGGCGTAGTTCATCACCGAGGTGCCTTGAAAATCACCGCAGTCACTCAACACCTCCTGCTCGAAGTCCAGGGTGCGCCAGCCCAGCTCGCCCTCGGAGTAGTCGAAATACTGGTCCAGCGGGCCGGTGTAGATCACCGGCACGTCGTCCGGCAGGTCCGCCCGGACGTCGAACCAGTCGGTGGACAGCCGCAGCTCGATGCTCGGGTGCTCGGCCATCCGTCGCAGCCACGCGGTGTAGCCGTCGACCGGCAGGCCCTCGTAGGTGTCGTTGAAGTACCGGTTGTTGAAATCGTAGCGCACCGGCAGCCTGCTGATGATCCCCGGCGCGAGCTCCGTCGGGTCGGTCTGCCACTGCTTCGCCGTGTACCCGCGGACGAACGCCTCGTACAACGGGCGGCCGATCAGCGAGATGGCCTTCTCCTCGAGGTTCTTCGCGTCCTTCGTGTCGATCTCGCCCGCCTGCTC
>DASQWR010000191.1:0-11585 GCA_035640155.1 Pseudonocardiaceae bacterium | reverse complement strand
CGCCTTGTCGACGCGCTGGTGCAGGCATCCGGCGCGATCGTGCACCGGAGCCTGCTGGTGCGCGCGCTGGCCCGCCGCGAGCACGGCTGGCGCCTCGAACTCGGCAGCGCCGCGTCACCCGAGGTGCTCGACGTCGACGCGGTGGTCCTCGCCGTGCCCGCTCCCGCGCTGCGCCGCCTGCTCGCGGACCCGATGCCGGGTGCCGCGGTGGCCGCCGCGCAGGTCGAGGTGGCGTCCTCGGTGGTGGTCGGGCTCGCGCTGCCCGCAGCGGCAGCCGATCGGCTGCCCGCCGCGTCCGGAGTCCTCGTCGCGTCGGGGGAGCCGCATGCCGTCAAGGCGTTCACCTTCTCCAGCCGCAAGTGGGATCACCTGCGCGGGCCGGGCGTGCTGCTCGTCCGGGGGTCGCTCGGCCGTCACGGCGAGGTGGCGGTGCTGCAGCGGGACGACGCCGAGCTGGTGGCCGCGGTGCGGGCGGACCTCGCCGCCCTGACCGGGATCGACGCCGAGCCGGTCGACACCCTGGTGGCGCGCTGGGGCGGCGGGCTGCCCCAGTACGCGCCGGGGCACCTCGACGTCATCGCGGCGATTGAGGCTGCGGTCGACGCCCAGCCGGGACTGGCCGTTGCGGGCGCCACCCTGCATGGCGTGGGGATTCCCGCCTGCATCGCTACCGCCGACGCCGCCGCCGCGCGGATCGCAGCACACCTGGCGGCGCGGGTGGGATGATGAGGGGCATGGCCCGTCTGGACTACGCGCAGCTGAACGCCACGATCCGGTACACGATGTGGTCGGCGTTCCGGGTCGAACCCGGCCGACTGTTGCGGGACCCGTTGACGACCGGTTACTCGGGGGCGGGTGCGGAGGCACAGCAGTTCCTCGACGTGCTGGGGGGCAAGGGGGTTGTGGTCCGCGGGGTGTACGACCTCGCCGGGATGCGCGCGGACGCGGACTACCTCGTCTGGTGGCACGCGGAGGCGATCGAGCCGCTGCAGGCGGCGTACGCGGACCTGCGACGGACGACCGCGCTGGGCCGCGCGAGCGTGCCGGTGTGGACGAGTGCGGCGCTGCACCGGCCGGCTGAGTTCAACAAGAGTCACGTCCCGGCGTTCGTCGCGGGGGAGGAGCCGAAGCGGTACGTGTCGGTGTACCCCTTCGTCCGGTCCTACGAGTGGTACCTGCTGCCCGACGCCGAGCGGCGCGAGATGCTCGCCGAGCACGGCAGGCAGGCCCGTGACTACCCGGACGTCCGCGCCAACACCGTGTCCGCGTTCTCGCTCGGCGACTACGAGTGGATTCTCGCGTTCGAAGCCGACGAGCTGCACCGGATCGTGGACCTGATGCGGGCGCTGCGAGCCAGCCGAGCCCGGCGCCACGTGCGCGAGGAGGTTCCGTTCTTCACCGGCCCCCGGGTCCCGATCAGCGAGCTGGTGGCGTCGCTGCCCTAGCTTCCCCGATCCGGAGGACGGGCGGTGCTGTCCCGCGGCGCAACCGGCACGAGCACCCGGACTGCCGTGTCAGGTGGAGCTGGTCGCCTGACCCTCGTCCGGTACCAGGCGCAACGAGACCGAGTTGATGCAGTACCGCTGGTCGGTCGGGGTGCCGTATCCCTCACCCTCGAAGACGTGCCCGAGGTGGCTGTGGCAGGTGGCGCACAGCACCTCGACGCGGCGCATGCCCAGGGCGCGGTCTTCCCTGAGCAGCACGCTGTCCCCGGCCAGCGGGGTGAAGAAGGACGGCCAGCCGCAGTGCGACTCGAACTTGGCGTCGCTGCGGAAGAGCTCCGCCCCGCAGGCCCGGCACTCGTACACGCCCTGGGTCTTGGTGTGCTCGTACTCGCCGGTGCCCGGGCGCTCGGTGGCAGCCTTGCGCAGCACGGCGTACTCCTGCGGGCTGAGCTGCTCGCGCCACTCGGCGTCAGACTTCACGACCTTCGGCGTGGCTCCGGTGATCGGTTCCATGCCTCCACGCTAATCGGAATCCGTCGGTCTCGCCGCTGCCGTCAGCGGTCCGTCACATCCCCGCGCCGGCGAACGTCGAGAACACGAAGACGAGCGCCTCCCAGACGGCGAACACCGCACCGAGCAGCAGCAGCGCGACCACCCCGATCCCGACCAGCCGGCGCCCCCCACCGGCTCCGGTGACCGAGTCCGCGAAGTCGGCGACGCCGGAGAGGTAGCCCTCCACCGTGTACCCCGGACGCTGCCGGTGGGTCCGCTCCAGGTGCTCGGCGAACGCCTGCACCTCGGGATCGTCGCGGTCCAGTCCGATCAGCTCGTCGTCGAGTCGGCGCCGCTCTGCTGCATCGGCGCCCGGTTCGTTGCGCTGCGAGTCGCTCACCGTCACGGCTCCACGGTAGCGTCCGCGGCCGTGAGCCGGAGTGAGGCGCTCGAGCTGGAGGTGCCCGGCCCGCACGCGATCCGAACGGTGCGGGTGTCGAATCCGGACAAGCTGTACTTCCCCGAGCGTTCGATCACGAAGCGGGAGGTGGTCGAGTACTACCTCGCCGTGGCCGACCCGTTGCTCGCGGTGCTGGCCGAGCGTCCGACCACGCTCAAGCGCTTCGTCGACGGGGTGACGGGTGAGCCGTTCTACGCCAAGCGGCTGCCCAAGGGTGCCCCCGGCTGGGTCGACTCCGTGGAGATCACCTTCCCGTCTGGCCGAACCGCCCGGGAGCTCTGCCCCACCGAGCCCGCCGTGCTGGTGTGGGCGGCGAACCTGGGCACCTTCGACTTCCATCCCTGGCCGGTGCGCCGGCCCGACGTCGACCACCCCGACGAGCTGCGCCTCGACCTGGACCCTCAGCCCGGCACTGGCTTCTCCGACGCGGTCGCGGTGGCGGGCGTGCTGCGAGAGGTGCTCGACTGCGCCGGGCTGGTCGGCTACCCCAAGACCTCCGGCGGTCGCGGCATCCACGTCGCGGTGCGGATCCGCCCGCAGTGGACCTTCACGCAGGTGCGCCGGGCGGTGATCGCGCTGGCACGCGAGGTCGAGCGGCGCATCCCGGACCGCGCCACTGTGTCGTGGTGGAAGGAGCAGCGCGGCGAGCGCGTCTTCCTCGACTTCAACCAGGCCGCCCGGGACCGCACCATCGCCTCGGCGTGGTCGGTGCGGGGCACCCCGCGGGCCACCGTGTCGATGCCCCTGAGCTGGGATGACCTCCCCGACGTCCACCCCGACGACTTCGACGTGCGCACGGTGCCCGCGCTGCTCGCCGCGCGTGGAGACGCGCACGCCGGGCTCGACGCAGAGGCCTTCGACCTGGGGATCGCGCTGGAGTGGGCCGCCCGGGACGAGCGGAACTCCGGTCTCGGCGACCTGCCCTATCCCCCCGAGTATCCCAAGATGCCCGGCGAGCCGCTGCGGGTGCAGCCATCCCGTGCGAGGCGTCCTACCAGCGACAATACGGCCTGAGCCGCCCGCCATCCAGCTCTGCAAGCATCATGGCATCATTTGTGGTGATGCTATGATGTACCCATGCGTACCACAGTCACCCTCGATCCCGACACCGCCGCACTGATCAGGCGTCGAATGCGCGAGCGCGGCATCTCCTTCAAGCAGGCGCTCAACGAGGCGATCCGGGCCGGAGCCGACGAGAACCGCGGAGCACCGTTCCGGACGGCCACTGCACGGATGGGCGTGCCTGCGGTCAACCTCGATCGTGCGCTGCAGCTTGCCGCAGAACTGGAGGACGATGAACTGGTGCGCAAGACCCGGGTGGGCAAGTGAAGGTCGTCGACGCCAATGTCTTGCTCTACGCGGTGAACGAGTCCGCCGAGCACCACGACGACGCCATCACGTGGCTTGACGCGGCACTCAACGGGCGATCCACCGTCGGTTTCAGCTGGATCAGCCTGCTGGCTTTCCTCCGGCTGTCCACCAAGATCGGTCTCTTCCCGGCGCCCCTCACCGTGGGCCAGGCAGTAGATCGCGCGCGAGCCTGGCTGTCCCAGCCGACGAGCGTTCTGCTGGAGCCCACGGCACAGCATCTCGATGTGCTCTGTGGCCTGCTGACCCCGTTCGGGAGCGGCGGAAACCTCACCAACGATGCACACCTCGCTGCGCTCGCCATCGAGCACCGTGGCGAGGTCGTGACCTATGACAGCGACTTCAGCCGCTTTCCGGGTGTCACCTGGTCCACGCCCCGCGGCACTTGAGGTTCTCCGTCAGGCAGGCTCAGCTCACTCGGGACCCTTCCGCCGCGTCGAGCTCGATCCGCACCGCGGCTGGCAGCCGTTCGACACCCAGGGCGTCCCGGGCGCGGGAGAGCACCCGGGTGTCCAGGTCGTTCCAGATGTCGCGGACATCGCTGCCCTGCCGCAGCCACAGGGTGATCCGCAGTGCGGGGTTGTCGGTGTCCCCTACCAGCCGTACGCGGGCGCGGTCCACCCCGGGAACGGTCTCGGTGTCCGCGCGCACCGCCTCGGCGACCGCGCCGGAGGACACGGTCAGTCCCGTCCGGCGGGAGTGGTCGAGCACCAGGTCCGGCTTGGGTTCCGGGCGCAACGACCGCAGGGCCCACCACAGTCCCAGCAGTACGAGCAGCAGGCCGGCGACGATCGCGATGACGAGCGCCAGTGAACGGTTCGCGCGCAGCAGCTCGACCGCGATCGGGTCGACCAGCGACCGGTCCGCCCGAGCGGACCCGAACACGCCGGTGCCGACCAGAAGCACCACGACGCCACCAGCCAGTGCCACCAGGGCCAGCAGGGTGGTCAGGGTGCGCTCCGTGCCCGCTGAGCGGGCCACGGCGAAGGAGGAACGGCTGCTCATCGGCGGTCCTTGGGTGAGTCGACGACGACCTGCACGCGTGGCTTGCTCGCCAGCGGCAGGCTGCCGATCAGGTCGTTCACGGTGGACGTCAGGGCGGGTCGCAGCTCGGCCTCGGTGCTCAGCCCGCTGGTGGCACGCACCCGCACCTTCTTCCGGCCCGCGGTCACCGAGGCGGAGCGCACCCCGTCCTCGGCGCGGACCCGGTGGCCGACCAGCCGCGCCAACGAGCGGGGCGAGGTCACCACGGTCACATCGTCGGCCGGTTCGGTCAGCGGCACGTCGTGCCGCCGAGCGGAACCGGCCAGCACCAGGAGCAGCAAGCCGAGCAGGACCAGTGCGCTCCCGACCACCAGGACCGGGGAGTCCGACCAGGAAAAGCCGGCCAACTGATCACGCCACTGCTTCCACGGCACCACCAGTGGCGCCGCAGGTGGGCGGGCCAGCGCCCAGCCGGCCTCGAGAATGACCAGCGCTCCGACGCCGGCGACGGCGAGCCCGAGGACGGGGGAGAGCAGTCTCAACAGAACGCGCACGGCGGCTCACTCCACTCGGCTGGGTCGGGACTTGGGCAGCAGCGCGGACACCGTGATGCGGACGGAGCGCACCCGGTAGCCGGTGATCCGCTGCACCTCGTCGGTGACGCGCTGGCGCATGTCGTCGATGCGCTCGCGGACGGGGGACGGGTAGCGCAGGGCCACGTCCAGCGTGACGTCGACCTCGCCGCCGAAACCGTCGATCTTCGCGCTGGCACCCTGCTCCCCGGCCTCGAGGCCGGCGATCTTACGGGGTGCCTTCACCACGCCAGGCGTCGTGTCGGCGGCCCGCTCGGCCACCTTGCGCACCACTGTCGGGTGCACCTCCAGCGATCCGCGGTCCTCGGCGGCGGGACGGTCGGGGGCGGGCCGATCGGAGGCGGACCGATCGGCCTCGTCCCGCGCCGGATCGGCGCCGCGCTCCGGATCGGCGCCACGCTCTGGATCGGCGTCCCGATCGGACCGCTGCTCGGTGCTCGTCACCGGTCCCGGCCCCGGCCGAGCAGTTCGCCGAGGTCGAGCTCACCGTCGAGCACCCGGCCGACGACGAAGCCGACGACGCCGACGAGCAGCGCGACGAACAGCGCGCTGAACCCGCCGATCGCCACGGCGGCGCCCAGGATGAGACCGGCCAGCAGGCCGGTGTGGGTGGCGTTCATGAGGATCGATCCTCCTGTTGACATGGCTGTAGCTGATCACCGGACGCGGGGCGGGTCGGGTCGGTGCCACCGGCGCCAGAGCCGCTGTGCCGCAGCCCGCAGCCGCTGGTGGTCCGGCACGAACTCCACCGGGGCGTCGTACCGGTCCCGCAGTCGTTCCGGGTCCGCCGAACCGGCTCGGAACGTGTCCCCCCGCAGCCGGGCGAGACCGGCCGAGAACTCCTCGGGATCACCACCCACGTCGGGGTGGTGATCCCGGATCCAGCGCCGGTACGCAGCCCGTTCTTCCGGCGCGGAGGGTCCACCCGAGATCATCCGGGGACGGGATCGCCGCCGGGTGCGGCGCGATCACTCGGCGGCTGGCGGGCGTCGTCCTCGGCCCCGCTGGCGTCGTCCTCGACCGAGTGCAGATCGGCGACCGTGACGTTCACGACGACCGGACCGGCGACCTCGACCACCAATCGCCGGAGGTCAGCCACCGCCTGTCGCAGCGGTACTCCGACCCACAGGACCACGGAGAGGTCCACCGAGCCGTCCGTCTCGTCCACCCGGACGCCTACCACTCGGCGTCCCGGGAGGTAGGACGCGACGGTGCCGAATGGCCCGCCGTGCAGATGCGCCACCGCGGGATGGTCCAGCACCCGCTGCGCAATCGCGTCGGCGAGCGCCGCGGGTGCGGGGCTGGTGTGCGGTGCGGCCATCGTTTCTGTCCGACTCCTGACGTGACGGCGCCGTGACGGGCTGGCGCCAGTGGCTGCGGTCGTCACTCCACCCGTGAGGGAGCGGGCTCCTCGGGAGTGTCGTCGGTCGGGAAGTGGATGTCGTTGACCGAGATATTGACCTCGGTGACCTCGAGCCCGGTCATCGACTCGGTGGCGGTGATCACGTTTCGCCGGACCGCGCGGGCGAGCTCCACGATCGAGGCGCCGTACTCGGCGATGATGTCCAGGTCGATCGCGGCCTGCTTCTCGCCGACCTCGACCTGCACTCCGGCCGTGCTTGTGGTGGTGCTGCCCCCGGGGATCCGCTCGCGCAGGGCGCCGAACGCGCGGGACACCCCGCCGCCCATCGAGTACACGCCGGAGATCTCGCGGGCCGCGATCCCGGCGATCTTCTGCACCACGTTGGCCGCGATGGTGGTCTTGCCCTGCGAGGTGTCGTCGGCCAGCCGCGCGGGCGCCGCGGCGGATCGGGTCGCGGGGGTGCCGCCGGTGGACTCGCTCGAGCTGCTCTGCGCCATGGGGGTGCTCCTTGTCATCGAACCGTCGTCGTTGACGTCGCCGTCATCGAAAGCGTCTGCTTGCACCCCTGAGATGCCCACTCTCCGCGAGCTGTGTCGCAATGTCACCCGAACGGCGCACGGCGACGTCCGGGTCAGCGGTGCCGGCGGGTGCCAGCACGTCTTCGACGAGGACCTCCAGTGCGGGAGCAGCCGCGCCGAGGGTGATCTCCAACGCGGCGCTGACTTCACGCCACACCCGAGTGGTCACCTCGGCCAGCGGGATGCCGTAGCGCACCGCGACCCGTACCTGCAGCCCGTCCACATCGCCGGAGAGACCGCGGAACCGGATGCCCGCGAGGCGGTCGACGACGTCGCGCGCCAGGTGACGCGCCAGCAGCACCACCGCGGACTCGGCGATCCGCACCACTCCACCGGGCTGGCTGGCTTCGGCGTGTCGACCGATGAGCCCCCCCCGCACAGCGCGCACCGTGGACAGCGTCCGGCCGATCAAGCCGGGCGGTATCCGCACCGGCCGGTGCGCGGCCGAGCGGACGGCCGACCAACGCCGACGCAGCACCGCGAGCTCCTCCTGGCAGTACGGGCAGCTGCGCAGGTGCTCCGCATCCCGGAAGTCCGCGGGGATGCCAGCAGTGTCTTCTCGGGAGGGGTCCTCCCTGGTGGCGAAGCCCACCAGGGAGGACACCGCGCGCCCGCAGGGCAGGATGCGTTCAGGCGAGCTCATCGGGCTCCCTCCAACTTCGTGAGAAGTGTCTGCCGCGCGCGGTGCACCCGCGAGCGCGCTGCGGGCATGCTGATCTCCAGCACGGCGGCCACCTCCTCGTAGGACAGTCCCTCGAACTCGCGCAGCACCAGGGGTACCCGTTGCGAGGGCTCGAGCCCGGCGACCGCGCGGTGCACCGCGGCGACCTCCTCGGCGCGCAGGGTGGCGCGCTCCGGGACATCGGGATCATCGACGTTCCAGAGGCGCTCCTCGGCCCCGTCTTTGATCGGCACGGTGGCAGGGCGCCGACGGAGCTGGGCGAGTGCCGCGTTGCTCACCACCCGGTAGAGCCAGGTGGCGGGCGCGGCGTCCCCCCGGTACCCACGCAGGGCTCGCCAGGCCGAGATCCAGGCTTCCTGCACGACGTCCTCGGCATCTGCGGGATCGGCGACGATGCGCAGAGCCACCCGGTACATCCGCGGGGTGTGCAGCCGGACCAGGGCGTCGAACGCCTGCCGGTCACCTCCGGCGGCGGCGGCCATCAGCGCCCGGTCGGGCCGTTGGTGGTGGGCGATACTGGGATTGAACCAGTGACCTCTACCGTGTCAAGGTAGCGCTCTCCCACTGAGCTAATCGCCCGAGGCGGAGGCGGGAATCGAACCCGCGTACAGGGCTTTGCAGGCCCTTGCCTAAGCCACTCGGCCACTCCGCCGCGCCAGTGTTCCTGCCGGGATCCGCGAGTACGACGACCTGAGGCCGACACCCCGAGAGAACCCGCTCCAGGGGCGGCCCGGCGTGATGGGGCCGCTCAGAGCGGACGACGGGATTCGAACCCGCGACCCTCACCTTGGCAAGGTGATGCGCTACCAGCTGCGCCACGTCCGCATCCCGGCAGGGATTCCGGTTCGTCCCCACCTGCACGCGAGGAGAACTCTAGCGACCCCGGAAGCCGGGATCAAACCGGTCCCGCTCACGGCAGGTCGTTGGCGATCAGCTGCCCGAGTGCGTCGTCGACGTTCGTCCAGAGGATCTCGTGACCCGGAAGGACGATGTCGTAGGTGGTGTCGAGGAAGTCGGCCAGCCGCTGCGCTCCGGCCTCGAAGAGGGCATGGCCCGAGGGGGAGCTCAGCTCCAGCACGACGGCTTCCGGGTTGTCGTTCGCCGGGCGGATCCGCACGTCCCCTTCCCCGGTCTCGGTCAGCAACCCGTCCGCGAGCAGGTCACGGGAGAAGGTCCACTCCACCCACCCCACACTGCCGGCGCGGAACGCGGCCACCACGGCGAAAGGGTCGCGGGTGTCGTAGCGGAGCTCCACCTGCACCGGCACGGCAGGGGTGCGTGGTGCCAGTAGGTCGAACACTGCTGCGGAACGCAGTGTCACGTGCTCGTCGCGCATCGTCGTCTCCTTCCTCCGCTTCCGGCCCTCGAACGACTGGGCCGCAGTCCTGTGACGGGGACAGGCCCCTGCACCGCCCGGCTGTCCCGGGTAGACCACCCGGTCGGGTCAGGAGCTGTCACAGAGAGGACTGATCGGGTGCAGAGCGTTATCAGAACCTGAGGAGCCCCCCGAGCAGCCAACGACTACCCTGAACCGTAGGCCCGTCCACGGCGAATGTCCGACGTGAGGATCCCACTCGTGGCCGAACAGATCCGTCCCGACCCTGGCCCCGTAGGTGCAACGCGGCGGACGGCCGCGGCGGACCCGGCAACGCCCTCCGACACTGAGCTGGTGCGCCGCCTCGTCGACGGCGCGGGCGGTGTCCTCGCCGAGCTGTATCGCCGCTACGGGCGAGCCTGCTACTCCCTCGCCCGGCGGATCTGCGCCGACGACGGCCTCGCCGAGGATGTCGTGCAGGAGGTGTTCCTGACGCTGTGGCGAGAGCCGAACCGCTTCGACCCGTCCCGCGGCGCGTTCGCGACCTGGTTGCTCACCCTGATCCACCACAAGTCGGTGGATGCGGTGCGCCGGGAGAGCGCGGTCCGCCGCCGCACCGTGTCGGCTTCGGAGGCGGGCGAGGACTGGTCGCCGGCCCCGGAGCCCGGGGCGGATCACGCCGTCATGGCACGCCTGGCCGCCGGCAAGGTACGGGACGCCCTGCACGAACTGCCCCCGGAGCAACGCCAGGCGCTCGCACTCGCCTACTACGGCGGGCACACCCAGCGCGAGGTCGCGGCGCTGATCGGGATCCCGCTCGGGACCGTGAAATCCCGCATGTTCGCCGGCGTGCAGCGGCTTCGCTCGTTGCTGGAACCGCATACCCTCGTCCCCGAGTTCGGCGCCAGCCAGGAGGCCGGAGGGTGAGCGGGAGCCACACGCCTCATTGCTCGCACCACGAGCTCGCGGTCGGTTGGGCGCTGCACTGCCTCGAGCCTGCCGAGGAAGCATTCTTCGCCGAACACCTGCCTCTGTGCGGGGACTGCCGCCGTACCGTCAGGCAGGCCGAGGAGGTCGGCGTCGCGCTGGCCCTGGCGGCGCCCGACGTGGCGCCCCCCGCCGACCTCGCGCAGCGGGTGCTGAACGCGGTCATCGACAGTCCAACCTCCGCCCCGGTTACCTCCCCCCCGGTTACCTCCGCTCCGGCTACTTCCGCCCCGGCTCCGGCCGTCCCGCTGCACCCCAGGAGGCACCGGCTGGAGCGTCGGCGCCTGACCCGGGTGCTGACGACGGCAGCGGTGCTCGCGCTGGTTACTGCCACGGTCGGGCTCGGCGCACGCGTGGTGCAGCTCGATTCCGAGCGCGACCAGCTCGCCGGCCGGGCCGCGGAGCTCTCCGAGGCGATGAACCGTGCGGCCGATCCGGAGGCCCGCCGCATCTCGCTGCTCGACTCCGCCGGGACGCCGCTCGCGGTACTGCTGGCCGGGCCCGAGCAGCTCACCCTGGTGCCGATCGAGCTGCCGGCGAACCGAGCCGAGAGCCAGGAGTACGTGCTGTGGGGGCTGGGTTCCGGTGCACCGGTCGCGCTGGGTGCATTCGACGTGGCGGCTGACGCGCCGAGGCTCCACACCGTAGGCTCTGGCCCGCAGGCGGAGGCATTCACCGGATACGCGGTCTCCCTCGAACCGGGGCAGATGCCGCCCGCCGTACCATCGGACGTCATGGCGAGAGGGCAGGTGGAGAGCTGAGCAGGTCGGTGGACCAAAGATCAGCGGGGCCCGTCACAGGGCCCCGGTTGCCCCGCGCACGCCACCGCTCGCGATGGCGTGCGCGGTTGGAGGAAAGGCCCGGTATCGACCTCACCTACCGGATCGTGGTCGGGGTGATAGGCGGCGTCGTGCTGGCGGGGGGGATCGCGATGATCCCCTGGCCCGGGCCGGGCTGGTTGGTGGTGTTCGCCGGTCTCGCGATCCTCGGCTCGGAGTTCGAGTGGGCACGTTGGTTGCTGCACGCCGGGCGACGCCGGTACGACGCGTGGACCGCGTGGATGCGCCAGCAGTCCCCCGTGGTGCGGCTCCTTCTGGTGGCCCTTACCGGGGTGGTCGTCCTGGTCTCGCTGTGGTTGTTCAACGCCTTTGGTCTGGTGGCCGGGGCGATCGGGCTTGACTGGAGCTGGTTGAAGGGACCGATCGGCTGATCTTGTATGATCTCTCGTGTCGCTCCGGCGGCAGGGGCGATTAGCTCAGCGGGAGAGCGCTTCGTTCACACCGAAGAGGTCACTGGTTCGATCCCAGTATCGCCCACC